>NZ_JAWDJT010000003.1:0-395954 GCF_032464715.1 Hymenobacter endophyticus
CTTGGCCCCGGCCACCTTTCGTCCCTTCCCGGCCCGGCAGCAGCGGCACAATCCGCGCCCACTGCGCATCCGTCAACAAATAGTCCATGCTCAAACATACCCCCTACTGTTAACACTTCCTAGGGCAGCTGACCTCCACCATTGCCCTGAACCAGCAAACCGCCCTGCAGGGCCTCACCGAAACGGAGCTAACCCAGTTTCATGCCACCCTGCAGAAAATCATTGCCAACTGCACTACCCCAGCCTCATGCGCCTAATCGTTTCACTCCTGTTGCTGCTGAGCCTGGGACGGGTTGGCAGTAGCGAGGCCCAATCCGGCGTGACCCGGCAGCTAGCAGCCTATATGCAGGGGCAGCAGGCCGTCAATCAGTTTGCCGGGGTAGTGCTGGTTACGCGCCACGACTCGGTGCTGCTGCACCAGGCCTATGGTCTGGCCGATGCCGAGTGGCAGGTGCCCAACACCCCCGACACCCGGTTTGCGCTGGCTTCCATCACCAAGCAATTTACGGCCATTGCGGTGCTGCAACTGGCTGAGCGCGGCCAGCTGCGCCTCACCGATAAGCTCAGTCAATACGTGCCGGGAGTGCCCAACGGGAATGGCATTACGCTGCACCAGCTGCTGACGCACACGGCCGGACTGGCGCTAGATTTTGAGGAGCTATACTTGGTGCATACGGACGCAACCACGGATTCGGCCCTGGCTTTCATCCGGCGGCAGCCCGTGCAGTTTGCTCCGGGGGCCCGCATCGGCTACAGCAACGTAGGCTACTTTCTGCTGGGCTTGGTCATCGAAAAAGCCTCGGGCCTCCGCTATGGCACCTACCTGCAGCGCTATATTCTCAACGTGGCCGGCCTACACCAGTCGGGCCTGATGAGCAACACCGCGCTGGTGTCCGGCCTGGCCCGGCTGTACTACCGGGAAGGCGCAGTGCTGGTGAAGAACCCCTACATCAACTGGGAACTGAACGTGGGCCACGATGGGCTGTATGCCACCGCCGGCGACCTGCTCCGGTTCAGCCAAGCGCTGCGCTCAGCCACGCTGCTTTCGCCGGCTTCGCTGGCGCTCATGAACACCCCGCACAACCAAGCATACGGGGGCACCGGTTTCCTGGACCGCTACGGCTACGGCGTATTCATCGACCCCTACTATAGCCACAGGCACCACCTGCTCACCCATAGCGGCGGCTACTTCGGGGCCATGACGACGCTGGACCGCTACCCCCAGGACGAAGTCGTCGTCATCGTCCTTTCAAACAACCAGGCTGAGTCGCACATAATCAGTTATGGACTGGCGGGAATACTGTTTGGCAAACCAGTGGAAGTGCCCTATGAGCACCGCGCACTGCCGGCCGCGCCGCCTGTGCCGCCCGCCTACGCCGGGCAGTACGGCCCTCACCACATTCTGTACGTCAAGGGCCACCTCTACCTTCAGAACTTGGAAACGCCGCTGGTCGCGGAAACTCCCACTAGGTTTTTCAGTCAGCAAAACCCCGACCGCACCGTGGAATTTCTGCCAGCAAAATCCGGTAAAGTAACTGCCCTAGTGCTGACCAAAGGGGGCGTTAGAGAAACTTTCCCCAAATCCGGTAAGCCGAAAGCTCCGGCACGCTGATGCAGGCTGGAGGTTACTCGCCGCCGGGTTGGCAGAAGCGAGTGGGGAGGTATTGGCTGAAACGTACCGGTGGCTGCTTCTGGCGGAGCGGTACCGGCCGATAAAGCCCCGCTCCGAAACGAGCAAGCGGCTGAGTATTTTGCCGGATTAGCCGAATTAAGGAGGGGCAATGAATGGCTGCCTGACTATTGCGCCTGCGGCAGTTTCTGTACTTTTGACCTTCGACCCGCTTATTCCTTCCTCATGCACCAGTACCACACCCTTCTGCAGCACATCCTCGACAACGGCACCCAAAAAACTGACCGTACCGGCACCGGTACGCTCTCAGTGTTTGGCTACCAGATGCGGTTTGACTTGCAGCAGGGCTTCCCGCTGGTGACCACCAAGAAGGTGCACCTGAAAAGCATTATCCACGAGCTGCTGTGGTTTCTGCGCGGCGACACCAGCAACCAGTCGCTGGAAGATGTGGGGGTGACCATCTGGCGGGAATGGGCCGATAAGAACGGTGACCTGGGCCCCATCTACGGCAAGCAGTGGCGCAGCTGGGCCACGCCCGACGGCCAGAGCATCGACCAGATTGCGCAGATGGTGCACCTGCTGCGCACCCAGCCCGATTCGCGCCGCATGGTGGTGTCGGCCTGGAACGTGGCCGAACTGCCGCTGATGCGCCTGACGCCCTGCCATGCCCTGTTCCAGTTCTACGTGGCCGACGGTAAGCTCAGCTGCCAGCTCTACCAGCGCTCCGCCGACGTGTTTCTGGGTGTGCCCTTCAACATTGCCAGCTACGCATTGCTCACCCTCATGATGGCCCAGGTAACTGGCCTGCAGCCCGGCGAGTTCATCTGGACCGGCGGTGACACCCACCTGTACAGCAACCACCTGGAGCAGGCCCGCCTGCAGCTTACCCGGGAGTCCCGCCCGCTGCCCCAGATGCATCTGAACCCGACGGTAGCGGATATTTTCGGCTTTCAGTACGAGGATTTTCGTCTGGAAAACTACAACCCGTGGCCGGCTATCAAGGCGCCAGTAGCGGTGTAGACACCCTGTTGAGCTTGATTATCCTACCGCTTACTGCACCTAATAGCAGAGCCACTAGCTGACTCTAAATGAGCAGATTGGCATAGTTCAACTGCAAAAAAAGTTCCGGCATCGAAAAATAATCAGCACCAATTTGAGAAAACCTAAATCCGCGAATTGGACGTATGCCGTAGATAACTGCAGAAAACCAATACTGCCATGTCTGCCGCCGTTTCTACCAGTTCCAGCCTCTCACGCCAACACCGGGCCTGGATTGCTCTATACTCCCTGCAAATAGCCTCCAGCAAGCGCAACGAGGTGCTAGAGCAGAATAATATTACGGAATCGGATTTGACAGAATACCAGGAAAGCTGGTTCAAGATGCAGGTGCGCCGAAATATGATAGAAGAGTAGGAAAGTTTGCCAGTTTGGGAAACTAAAAATCCTAGCTGGCTATATAAAATCCAATAATCAACGGAGTTCCGTAGCTGAGGTATGATATTACTCATACGCTCCGCTCATGTCCACAGCTGTACCCACTTTATTAAACCGCCGGCATCGTGCCTGGATAGCCTTATACTCCTTAGACTCCACGCACCAGGACCGTGCCACAGTGCTTGAGCAGAACAACGTAACCGAGGCCGACCTGACTGAGTTTTTCGAGAGCTGGTTTCAGCTTCGTTGCCGGTGCACCGTTACAGCACTCTAAGAAGCAAGTATCCCCATATTGCGCTAATGCTTAGTTAGGCAAAGTTGCCGCCGTCGTCCAATGCCCGGAGTTGCTGTAGTAGAGGATGCTGCTCCGAGAAAAAATCAACCCCTTCGATCTGAGCAACTGCCCGGATACCCGCAATATTTGCCGTAAATACCGCTTCGGCCTGCAGCATTTCCTCGGGCCTGAAATTTCCCAACTCCCAGTTGAGTCCTGCTGGCCCGACTGCCTCTCGCAAATGGGCCAGCCGGGTGCCAGCTACGCAGCCCGTTGATTCAGCGGGGGAGTACACGGTGTTTCCTTTAATCCAGGCAATAGAGGCCGCTACCGTTTCGGCCACATAGCCTTCCTGCGATACGATAACTAGCTCATCCAAGCCGCGCTGCTGCCGCTCCTGAGCCGCCAGCACGTAGGTCAGCGCGTTGGGGCCTTTGCAAAAGGAAACTGGTGAGGGGTGGGTGCGCACACGTTGGGCAATACCGCAGTGGCGTATAGGAGCATTCATGGCTTGAAACGGCTGTTGCGTCATCAGCCACTCTGCGGCCGTGGTAGTAGGCGTATATAGGCCGCCGCCGCTTCGCCACAGCTGCAACCGCACGCGGTGGCCGGTATTACTGGGCTCACAGGCCGCTACCAAGTGGCGCACCGTGGCCTGCAGCGCAGCGGAGCTAGCCAGCGCGGCGGGCACTTCCAGCTTAAGAGCTGCAGCAGCCCGTTGCATTCGAGCCACATGAAAACGGGCATAATGTACCTGCTCATCGGTCCACACCATCGTTTCGAAGAACCCGTCGTTAAAAAACAGCCCCCGGTTAGGTAGGGGCAGCGAAAACCCGACTTCAGGCAGTAAATAGCCGTTGTAGAGAAGCATCATGCCCGCAAAGAAAGCAGGCCCAGGTCGAACGCAGAACGGATGGTGGGTCGGCTCCTGCCAATCTTACTCTTTAAGCATGACCATTGTCCGAAAAAGGCCCTAAACTCTCAGTTGTAAGAGCTTTTTACTTTACGGTAATACCGGCCGGAAAATTTCAGCAGGAGGGACACAAGCAGGTATTGTAAGAATGAAAACCAGCTTAAGGCAAGCAGTTTTTTAGGCAGATACTGCTTTAAAAACTTACTTATTTCAACGCATAGGGGCAAATAGCGAGGAACGTTCCCCGTGGAACATTTTGGTGTTCCACGATTTTTGATTAATACTCACTGATGTCTTAGCCCAAGCCTTTAGAGCGTGGAGCAGCGCGTACTCGCGTTTTGTCGATCTTTCATTCAAAAGACCGTTCCTTTCTAACGTTGCGCGTGTTAAGAGGCGAACAGACCCATATTTGCAACAACCCGGTACTAAATCAGCCCGAAACGCTTGCCCGGCAGAGCCTTCACAACGCCTCGGAATTCCAGCCCTAGCAGGAGGGAAGCTACCGTATGCACCGGCAGCTGGGCTTTCCAGGCCAGGTTATCGAGGTGCTCTTCCCGGTTGGGAGCCGTGAGCAGCACGGTAATCAGTTGAAACTCCTCGGCGGTGAAATCGTCGGCGTCGAAGGTAGAGAGGGCTGTGGGCTTGCCTTGCAGGTGCAGGGCCAGGTCCCAGTTCAGGGCCTGCTCAATATCGGCGGGCTCGGCGTAGAGGGCGGCGCGGCTGGTTTTGATAAAGTCGTGGCAGCCCTCCGACGCTACGGAGCCCAGCGGGCCGGGTACGGCCAGCACTTCCCGGTTATAGTCCAGGGCCAAGTCGGCCGTAATCAGGGCCCCGCCTTTGCGGGCCGCTTCCACTACCACGGTGCCATCGGAAAGGCCGGCAATAATGCGGTTACGGGCGGGGAAGTTGTATTTGTCGGGTGGGGTGCCGAAGGGGAATTCCGTGAGCAGACCGCCCTGGCTGAGCATTTTCTCGGCAGTTTTGCGGTGGGCGTGGGGGTAGATAACATCGAGGCCGGTAGCCATGACGCCCACGGTTTCCAGGCCCTCCTGCAAGGCGGCGCGGTGGGCCACAATGTCGATGCCGTAGGCCAAGCCGCTGACAATGAGGGGGCGGTGGCTGGCAACGCCTTTGATGAGCCGCTCGGTTTGCTCCCGGCCGTAGTCGGTGGCCTGGCGGGTGCCTACCAGGGCCAGGGTTTTGGGCTGGTTGAGGTCGGCGGTGCCCTGGTAGTAGAGCAGGGCGGGGGCGTCGGGAATCTGCTTGAGCCGGGCCGGAAACTGCTTGCTGGTGTAGAACAGCAGTTGCACGCCTTCCTTCTCCGCCTTGCGCACCGATTCCTCGGCCTGTTTCAGCGCGGCGGTACGCTCCGGGCCCGTGAGCACCTTCACCGTAGCCGGCCCCACACCCGGAATCTTCAGCAGCTTGCCCGGCGGCAGGTGCAGCACGTTCCGCGCCGAGCCCCCGTAGCTCATCAGCTGCCGCGTCAGCTGCGGCCCCACGCCGGAAAACAGCGTCAGGGCGACTTCATGGAGGAGGGTATCATCAAAAGGTAAAATAGACATACAAGCGAAATATATTATTTCCAATCAACCAACTGAAAATCTGTTAGCAAGCGGCAAGGCTGGTGCTGAGCGTCAAATCCAACGTAGGTGGCGTAGTGTCCGTCGCCCAGGCCCGTTAAGAAGGTCGCCAGCGTGTCGCCCTGTGCGGCGTACAGCAGTCCAGCTTTTCCGTCTCGAAAGCTGCTGATAAACACCTTGTTAAAATTTGTCGCGTCTGTGGATAGGAACCTTTCCAATCCAGAGACGTGGGAAGCGTCAATGAACATACCCGTTCCGCCATCAACCGGATAACCGTAGTAGGTTTCTCCGCTCATTGGTAGTGGCTCTTGACCGGTTAACAGGGCCATTTCCCATTTAGCTACCGGCTCTGAAGAAAACAGAATGCGCGCAAAAGCTACCCGCTCGTCGTTGCCAAAATGAGCTACGGCTAATTCCACCGGAAATCGACCTTTGGGAAATGCGGTAGTAAAAGGCTTCTGGCTCATAGAAACCGGATCAGTAGCCACAATTCGCCCCGAAGAAATTGGCAGGCATCCTAAGTAAGAGCGAGAAAACCTTAGCGTGGTACTGTCTTGTCGGATTTTGGCGCCGGGAAAGAAGCAGGTTTCAAATGCTGTAGGCCGCGCCGATACAGCATAAGCCTGGCGGGTAAACGTTTGCGAAACCGACGAAACCACTCCGCTACGGCTAGATGAACAGTAGCCGGCCAGTAGCGCCGTCATCAGCAACAGTAAATGAGAAAGATTCACAAGCCGAAAATCGAGTAATATAATTGGCGGTGCTGAACTACCCCTGCTGCTGGGCCTTCCCAATGGCATCCAGTTCCTTCTTCATCGTCACCATGAACTTGCGGATGCGCTCTAGGCTTTGCACTACGTCGATTTTCTCCTTGAGCTGGGGGCCTTTCTGCTTGAGCATGTCGCGGGCCCCGGGGATGGTGTAGCCGCGCTCCTTCACCAGGTGGTAGATGCTGCGGAACGTGTCGATGTCCTGGGGGGTGTAGAGGCGGTTACCCTTCTTGCTTTTGCGGGGGCGCAGCTCCTCAAACTCCGTTTCCCAGAAGCGAATCAGCGAGGGCGCGACGTTGAATTGTGCGGCCACTTCGCCGATGGTGTAATACTGCTTCTCGATGTCGCGCTCTTTGTAGGGCATGGGAAAGGGGATATTGAAGTACTACAGAACGTCATGCTGAGCGGAGCCGAAGCATCTCTACTGCTGGCTACTCCGTGTAATAGCAACGAATCGGTAGAGATACTTCGGCTCCGCTCAGCATGACGGCCAGCGGAAGATTGGCATTCAGGAGCCGTGGTTTCGGTTTCAACGTCAGGTCGGCTACCTTTGCCGCTACCGCAGGTAAATGTAGCTGCGAAAAATAGCCAAAATCCCGGCAGCCGCCAATTTCTACGAACCCTCACGCGTCGCGAAGCGGAGCTTCGCGCTACTCCTATGTCACTGCCCACCGCCTCGCACGTCCGCCAGCAATTCCTGGACTTCTTCGCTTCCAAAGGCCACCACATCGTGCCCTCGGCTCCCATTGTGGTGAAGGACGACCCCACGCTGCTGTTCATCAACTCGGGCATGGCCCCGTTCAAGGATTACTTCCTGGGCAACAAGCCCGCGCCCTTCAAGCGCATAGCCGACACCCAGAAGTGCCTGCGCGTGAGCGGTAAGCACAACGACCTGGAAGAGGTAGGCTACGACACCTACCACCACACCATGTTCGAGATGCTCGGCAACTGGTCGTTTGGCGACTACTTCAAGAAGGACGCCATTGCCTGGGCCTGGGAGCTGCTCACCGACGTGTTCAAGCTGGAAAAGGACCGCCTCTACGTGACCTATTTCGAGGGCGACCAAGCCGACGGCACCGCCGCCGACACCGAAACCCAGGACCTGTGGCGCCAATACACCACCGACGACCGGATTCTGCCCGGCAACAAGAAGGACAACTTCTGGGAGATGGGCGACACCGGCCCCTGCGGCCCCTGCACCGAAATCCACATCGACCTGCGCTCCGAGGAGGAGCGGGCAGCCAAGCCCGGCCGCGAGCTGGTAAACGCCGACCATCCGCAGGTGGTGGAAATCTGGAACAACGTGTTCATGGAGTTCCAGCGCCTGGCCGATAAGTCCCTCATCAAACTGCCCGAGCAGAGCGTGGACACCGGCATGGGCTTCGAGCGCCTGATGATGGCCGTGTCGGGCGTGAAGTCGAACTACGACACCGACGTATTTCAGCCGCTTATCCAGTTCATTGCCAAGGAGGTAGGCAAGGAGTACCACGGCACCGCCCCGGCCACCGTGAACGACCAGCCGGCCACCGAAAACGAGAAAACGGACATTGCCATCCGCGTTATTGCCGACCACATCCGCACCATTGCCTTCACCATTGCCGACGGGCAGCTGCCCTCCAACGTGAAGGCCGGCTACGTGATTCGGCGCATCCTGCGCCGGGCCGTGCGTTACGCGTTTTCCTCGCTGGGCCAGAAGCAGCCGTTTCTCTACAAGCTGGTGCCCGTGCTGGCCGACCAGATGGCCGGCATCTTCCCCGAGCTGAAAGCCCAGACGGCCTTTGTGCAGCGCGTGATTGAGGAGGAGGAAATTGCCTTCCTTAAAACCCTGGAAACCGGCCTGCGCCGCCTCGACGCCCTTGAAGAAACCGCCCGCCAGAACGGCAACCGCATCGATGGCAAAACTGCCTTCGAGCTGAGCGACACCTTTGGCTTCCCGCTGGACCTCACTGCCCTCATTGCCCGCGAAAAGGGCCTGACAGTGGATGAGGAAGGCTTCAAGAAGGAGCTGGAGCAGCAGAAAAACCGCAGCCGCAACGCCCAGGAAACCGAGCAGAGCGACTGGGTAACCGTAACGGAGCACGATGCGCCCAACGTATTTGTGGGCTACGACCAGGACGAGGCTACGGCCCGCCTGCTGCGCTACCGCAAAATCGACAAGAAGGGCAAAACCGAGTACCAGCTAGTGCTCGACCAGACGCCGTTCTACGCCGAGTCGGGCGGGCAGATTGGCGACACGGGCTACCTGGAGTCGCCGCTGAGCAAGGTGCGCGTGATTGACACTAAAAAGGAAAACGACCTCATCATTCACACCACCCTGGAGCTACCCCAGGAGTTGACTGAGGAGTTCCTCGCCCGCCCTGATGCGGCCCGGCGCAATCTGGTGCGCAACAACCACACGGCTACGCACTTGCTGCAGGCCGCCTTGCGCCAGGTGCTGGGCGGGCACGTGCAACAGAAAGGCTCCTTAGTGAACGATAAGCTGCTGCGCTTCGACTTCTCCCACTTCACCAAAGTAACCGACGAGCAGCTGCGCGAAATTGAGCAACTGGTAAACCGCCGCATCCGCCAGCAGATTCCGCTGGATGAGCGCCGCAACGTGCCCATCGCCGAGGCCAAAACGCTGGGTGCCATGGCCCTGTTCGGGGAGAAATACGGCGACTTCGTGCGCGTGATTACCTTCGATAAGGACTACTCGGTGGAGCTTTGCGGCGGCCTGCACGTGCAGAACACCGGCAGCATCGGCTACTTCAAAATCACCTCGGAAAGCGCCGTGGGCGCGGGCGTGCGCCGTATTGAGGCCGTAACCGCCGAAGCCGCCGAAGCCTACGTAGACCAGCAGATGGACCTGCTCACGCAGGTGCGCGAGGCCCTGGGCAACCCCCAACACCTGCTGACCAGCCTCGAGAAGCAAACTGAGGAAATTGGCGGCCTGCGCAAGCAGATTGAGCAGTTTGCCCAGCAGAGCATCAACCAGCAGCGCGAGCAGCTGGTGAGCCAGGTGAAGTCGCTCGGCAGCGTAAACTTCCTGGCCGCCCAGGTGCAGGCCACTTCCGCCGACGGCCTCAAAACCCTGGCTTTCCAGCTTCGCCAGCAGGTGCCCAACCTGGTAGCCGTGCTCGGCGCCGAAATCGACGACAAGCCCCAGCTGGCTGTGATGCTCGACGACGAGCTGGCCAAAGCCGGCAAGCTCAACGCCAGCACGCTGGTGCGCGAACTGGCCAAGGAAATCCAGGGCGGGGGCGGCGGCCAGCCGTTCTTCGCCACGGCGGGTGGCAAGAATGCTGCTGGTTTGGGTGCCGCTATTGGTAAAGCTGAGGCGCTGGTAGGAGAGAAGTTGGCCGGGTAGTAGTCAGTAAAATACATTGATTCGGGAGTAGAGGGTCCGGTTGTAACCAGTAGCTTTGGGCTGCCGGTTGCAGCCGGACCCTATCCGTTATAGCCACCTTAGTTTACAGGTATGCACTATTTTTTTCTTGGACTCGGAATCTGTATTTCTGGTACTGCGGAAGCTACCACTCTGCCAGACAGTGCCAAAATCACGCGCCGCATTGCGTATCAAGATAAGAGTCACCGCCGCCAGGACTCGGCGGAAGGGGCGGCCTACCGCCGCGAAACCGTGCTGATTGACAGCCTGCGGGGCACTGAGCGAATTTATTATCTGCCCAGCGGTAAGCTGTATTCGTTTGAGGCGTTTCTGAACCTAAAGTCCCGGTTGAAGCATGGGGCCTATCTGGAGTACTTTGAGAGCGGACAGATGCGCCTGCAGGAAAGCTACGTGCAGGGCAAGGTGCAGGGCCAGCGGCTCACGTACTACCCCTCTGGCGTACTCCGACGCCGCGAGCAGGTGCTGCCGGACCAGCCCACCACGGGGGAGTGTTTCGGGCCCGACGGGCAACCAATACCCTACGTGCCGTACCAGGTAATGCCCGCCTATCCGGGTGGCCTGGACGTACTCCTGCGGGATGTGGCCATGAATACCCGCTACCCGGCCGGAGCGTTGCGGGCCGGGGTAGAAGGGGTGGTGCTGATCAAGTTTATCGTATCGAAAACCGGACAACTAGAAGATATTCAGCCAACTCCTTTGCCCGCTGAAACGAAACCGTACCTGAAACGCACCTACGCATATTTGCAGGATGCCGCCGTGCAGTCCGTGAGGAAGCTCAAGCCGTTTACACCCGGTCAGTTAGAGGGGGAGCCAGTGGCCGTTTACTACACAATTCCGGTGACGTTCAGGATTAAATAGGGTCTTCGGAGCTGCCTGGGCTGGCCTGGGCCAGCCCAGGCAGCACTTCATCCGCCGCCTGTTGCCTTCATCCTGACGGCTATGCGCCACCTCCTTTTCGTTCTGGTGGATTTATTTCTATCGGGACTGATTCCGGTGGGCATTACCCAGCAGACCGGCCCGACCCTACATGCGCCGCCTGCCTTGCCCCGAGCGGGCACACCGGCACCAAGAAACTTGCGTATCCTCGCTACCTTGCACCGGAAATCAGCGCCCTCAGTACAATCAGCGCGAATCTGTGATTCAATGGACGACAGCATCAAATCCAAATACCAGCCCGTTATCGGCCTCGAAGTACACGCCCAGCTGCTTACCCGCAGCAAAATGTACTCCGCCGATGAAAACGAGTACGGCGCTCTGCCCAATAACAACCTGAGCGTCATCACCCTGGGTCACCCCGGCACGCTGCCGCGCGTGAACTACTCGGCCGTGGAGTACGCCATGAAAATGGGCCTGGCCACCAACTGCCATATCCGCCGCGACAACCTGTTTGCGCGCAAGAACTACTTCTACCCCGACCTGCCCAAGGGCTACCAGATTACCCAGGATAAAACGCCCATCTGCCACGACGGGCACGTGGATATCCGGCTGACCGGCGGGGAAATCCGCAAAATTGGCGTTACCCGCATCCACATGGAGGAAGACGCGGGCAAAAGCATGCACCTGGCCGGCGAAACCGAAACCCTGGTGGACCTGAACCGGGCCGGCGTGCCGCTCATCGAAATCGTGTCGGAGCCCGACATCCGCAACTCCGAGGAAGCCTACGCCTACCTGGCCGAAATCAAGAAGCTGGTGGAGTACCTGGGCATCTGCGACGGCAACATGGAGGAAGGCTCCTTGCGCTGCGACGCCAACATTTCGGTGATGCTGCAAGGCGCTGAGAAGTTCGGTACCAAGGTGGAGGTGAAGAACATGAACTCCTTCCGCAACGTGCAGCGCGCCATTGAGCACGAAATTGAGCGGCAGATTGCCATTCTGGAAGCCGGGGGCGAAATCGACTCCGAAACCCGGGGCTTCGATGCCACTACCGGCACCACCAGCGGGCAGCGCAGCAAGGAAACCCTCAACGACTACCGCTACTTCCCGGAGCCCGATCTGCCGCCCGTTATCATCTCCGACGAGTGGCTGCACCGCGTACAGGCCGAGCTGCCAGCGCTGCCCCAGCAGCTCTACGCCCGCTTCACCGGCGAGCTGGGCCTCTCCGACTACGACGCCAACGTGCTCACGGCCGACAAAGACGTGGCCCTGTTCTTCGATGAGCTGACCCGCCTGACGCCCAACGCCAAAGCCGCCGCCAACTGGGTAACCGGCCCCGTGAAAGCCTACCTCAACGAGCGGGCCCTCACCCTAGACCAGTTTCCGCTCACGCCCCAGCACCTGGCCGACATCATCGGCCTCATCGACGAGAGCAAAATCGGCCACTCGGTGGCCAGCAAGCAGCTGTTCCCGTACCTGCTGGATAACCCCAAGCAAACGGCCGCCGCTGCCGCCGAGGCCCAGGGCCTGTTGCAGCAACCCCAGGAGGCCGGCGCGCTGGAAGCCATGATTCAGCAGGTGCTGGATGCCAACCCGGCCAAAGTGGCCGAGTACCGCGCCGGCAAAAAGAGCCTGACCGGCATGTTCATGGGTGAGCTGATGAAGCTCACCGGCGGCAAAGCCGACCCCAAAATGGCCAACCAGCTGCTGCGCCAGCAGCTGGATGCGTAAACCGCATTTTATGTGTGAGAAAATATGTGTGAGAAAACCCTTCAGCTTTGCGGTTGGAGGGTTTTCTTTTGCCCTCACCTGTTGCCGCCAGCCATGCGTATGTGCTTTACCGCCCGGATTACTATGCGCCCCCTGACTTTACTGCTGGTTGCCGCGCTGCTGGGCGGCTGCCAGCGCCCCGCTACCGCGCCGGTGGCGGCCCGGCCGGATTCCGGGGCCGTTGCCAAAGTGCCCCGGGCGGCACTGGCCCCGGAAATCGACCTGCCCGCCGCCGACGGCTCCCGGTTTCGGCTCAGCAGCCTGCGCGGTAAGTACGTGCTGGTGGATTTCTGGGCCTCATGGTGCGGGCCCTGCCGGGCGGAAAGCCCCAACCTGCGCAAAATCTACGGGCAGTTTCACTCGCGGGGCTTGGAAATGGTGAGCGTTTCGCTGGACGACAGCCGGGCGCGCTGGCACCAGGCCATTGCCGCCGACGAGCTGACCTGGTACCACGTCTCGGACTTACGGGGGTGGCAGAGCGCGGCGGCCCGGGCCTACGGGGTGCGCGCCATTCCGTACTCGGTGCTGCTCGACCCCGAGGGCCGCGTGCTGGCCACCAACCTGCGCGGCCGGGCCCTGGGCCAGAAGATTTCGGAATACATTCCGCTGGACTAAATAGGGTAGTTGGCCCACCGCCTGCGGGGCGGGGCCTAGCAGAAGCGCGGGCCCTCCCGGTGCCGTAGCCTACCGTGCTGCATGTGCCCGGAGCCAGCCGGGAACCAGGGGCCGGCCGGTATGGTTGAGGCAGGCAGCGCAATTCCGGGCAAAATCGGCAACTTGCGCCCGGTTTTACCGTCTTTTGCCAATACTGCCGGCCGCTGGTCGGTTTTGCTTTCCGAATGATGCATAAAATGAAGAGCCTGCTCTACCTGGGTGCCCTGCTGGGCATGGCCAACGCCTGCAACAAGAATACCACGCCCACCACGGGCAGCACCGATGGCGCGGCGGGCTACCAGCTCAGCGGCCAACTGCAAAATGCCGCTGCGGGTAGTAAGGTATACCTGGCTGAGCTGGGTGAAACCCAATTTGTGTCCCGGGATACGGCCACGGTAGATGAGAAGGGCCAGTTCAAGTTTACGGGCTCCGTGCCCGAGCCGGGCCTGTACCAGGTGAAAACCTCCGACCAGAGCCAAGCCCTGGTGGTGCTCAGCAACGGCAGCCGCGTGGAGCTGACCGGCGACGCCAATCAACTGCCCACCACGTACACCGTGAAAGGCTCCCCGGACTCAGAGCTGCTCAAGAACATCAACCAGACCCTGCAAACCAGCCAGCAGCAGATGCAGCAGGCTATGCCGCTACTGGAACAGCGCTACACCCGCGCCGCCCAGGCCGGCCGCCAGGATTCCATGCAGATCATTCAGCGCAAGGCTGAGGCCCTGCAGGGCCAGGGACAACGGGAAGTAGCCCGGCTGGTGCGCCAGCAGCCTAACTCGGTGGTGTCGGCGTTTGTGCTGAGCACGGTGCTGAACCCCGACGAGAACTTCACCCTGGCCGACTCAGTGGCCAACCAGCTGAAAGCTAGCCAGCCCAACTCCCGCTACACCAAGGCCCTGGTGGCCCGCCTGGAGCCCCTGCGCGCTACGGCCCTGGGTACCACGGCCCCCGAAATCAGCCTCTCGGCCCCCGATGGCAAGGCCCTGCCGCTCACCAGCCTGCGCGGTAAATACGTGCTCATCGACTTTTGGGCGAGCTGGTGCGGCCCCTGCCGCCGCGAAAATCCCAACGTGGTGAAGGCCTACAACAAGTACAAAGGCAAGGGCTTCGAAATCTACGGCGTGAGCTTCGACCAGGACCGCGCCAAGTGGCTGAAAGCCATTGAAGCCGATGGCCTCATCTGGAAGCACGTTTCGGACCTGAAAGGCTGGGAATCCGCTGCCGGCCAGACCTACGGCATCAAGTCTATTCCCGCCTCCATTCTGCTCGACCCCCAGGGTCGTATCATCGGCAAAAACCTGCGCGGCGAAGCCCTGGAAGCTAAACTGGCCTCGGTGCTGAGGTAGAGTTGTTAGTTGCTCGTTGTTAGTTGTCTGACCGAAGTAAAAAAGCCCGCGAATAGCGGGCTTTTTTGTAACTCTTCTTTTCCCAGCCAGTACGCAACTGACAACTGACAACTGACAACTGACAACTGACAACTGACAACTGACAACTGACAACTAACTCAGAAACATGCGCTGTACGGCTTGCCAGAGCTGCTTTTTGCGGCCGGCGTCGTACTCCAGCATATCAATTTCTCCGGCTCCGAGGAAGGCCGTGTCGCCGTAGAGCAGTACCGGCTCGTAGGGCTGGGTGGTGTACACGGCCACGTCGAGCAGGTTTTTGCCGAAAGCCAGAATCTGCCGGGCTGCCAGCTCCCGGCGCAGACTGCACAGGGCCACTGGGTATTTTTCGTGCTCCACGTTCACCAGTACCACGTCTTCCATCACCAGGCGCAGGGCCTTGAGTAGGTTGTTAAGGAATACATTGCGCGGCAGCTTGCGGAACTGCTCGGGCGAAACCCGCACCAGCAGCACCAATCCGTGCGGGTTGCTGCCCAACGTGCTGAACGGAATATGCGCTACCGGCGACTGGGTAGGCGTGGGCTGCACCCGGCCAGCCGGGGCCGCCGCCGCCGCCGGCAACGGCGCCAGCGGCAAAGTGCCCAGCGCCTGAGCTGAGGGAGCGGAGGCCGGAGTTACCAGCGGCGGGGCCGCCACAAGAGGCGCCGGTACGTGGGCGGGAGCGGCAGGCGCAGGCAGTGGCGGTGCTACCGACGGTGCAGGTTGTACCGGCACGGTAGTCGGTGTTGGAGGCACTGGAGCCGCAGTTACGGGCTCTACAGCGGGCCTTGGTGCCGGTGTCTCGGGCGCTGGGGTTGAGGCCCGCTGCTGCTCCAGTGCGGCTTTTATGGGTTCCGCTGCCGGCGCAACTTCCGGGGCAGCAGCTTCCGGCAGCACGTATAAGGCTGCTCCGGTGTAGAAGGTCTGGAAGAAGGCGAGGTTGGCAGCGGTATCCATCAGGGAAAAGAAATAGGAGCCAGTAAAAAAACCTGGTGGCCCGCGGCGCGGCTACAGTTGGCGGCAGCCGCGCCGTGGGCTTGAGTGGCTTTATTTATTCCAACTCGCCAAAGAGGGCTTTCAATTCTGTGGCTTCGTGGGGGGCCATGCGCCCACCCAGCACCAGGCGCAGCTGGCGGCGGCGCAGAGCACCATCATACAGGGCTACTTCCTCGGGCGTTTCGGGGGTGGCTTCCGGTACGTCAATCGGCCGGCCCGACTGGTCCACGGCCACGAAGGTGAGGAAGGCCTCGTTGCTCTTGATTTTGGTACCGCTGGGAATATCCTCAGCCCACACGTTGATGTGCACTTCCATACTGGAGCTGAAGGAGCGCGTCACCTGCGACTCCAGCGTGACTACGCTGCCCAGCTTGATGCCTTCCCGGAACGAGACGTTGTCCACGGAGGCCGTTACCACGATGCGGTTGGAGTGGCGCTGGGCTGAAATGGCGGCGCACACGTCCATCAGGTGCATCATACGGCCCCCCATCAGGTTATTAAGCGTGTTGGTGTCATTGGGGAGTACCAATTCCGTCATTCGGACGAAGGAGTCTTTTACGGACTTTTGTTTGCGCAGCATGTACTGGATGGTTAGCTGAATATGGAGTGCAAAGGTACTTCGCGGGCCCCGACTGGTAACTGTGCCCGCAGTCATTGAACCCAAAAAAAGCCCAAACGATACATCATCGTCTGGGCTTTTACAGGCATTTCGGGTAGAGTGCGGAACTTACTGTACGAGTAGTCGGGACTGAAAAACGTCATTGTTTAGCCGAAGCTGCACTACGTAAACGCCGGGGCTAAGGTGATGCGCGTTGGGAAGCGGTACCTGATGCAAGCCCGCTCCGTACGTGGTACTAGGCAAGCTGGAAAGGGGCCGGCCGAGCATATCCACTACCTGAATCTGGACCCGGGCCGTTACGGGGAGTTGAAAGGCTACCGTGGTTTCGTGGGTGGCCGGATTTGGAAAAACTCTTACGCTCCGCTCAATGGCTGCCCGATTCGGGGTGATGGTGCCGCTCAGCCGAAAGTTGTCGAGGTACAGCGAGTTACCGCCGCCGCTCAGCGCATACAGCCGAATCCGGAAGGCGTCGCCAGCCTGCACAAACGCTGCGGGCAGCGCAAGCGAATAGGTGCGCCAGTCGGCGGCGCTGGCGGGCGCAAAAGCCGGCAGCAGCTTGCTGCCCTGCGTATTAAGCTCCTCGGTACTCAGCGTAAGAGGGTACGACCAGTTGGCTCCGCAGTCAGTGGAGAAGGTGACGGATAGGGCCTCAGATGCTACTGCTGTACGTCGGGCGTAGGCATAGTCGAACTGCATGGTTAGTGGCCCGGCCAATGCCGCCACATCCAGCGCCGGAACGTGCAGGTAACTGCCCGTTCCGGCGGGAATATCGGCGTTCCGGACTACCAGGCTGGCTTGGCCATGACTAGGAGTGGCAGTTGTTTGTCGTTCCCAGGTAGGAGTGGGCGCTCCGGCGCTGGAGGTGAGCTGCCAGGCGGTGTTATTCTCCATGAATGCAGGATTTTCAAACGACTCCTGCAGCGGAAGAGGGCGTACCGAAGCCGCGCTGAGCACCTGTATAAACTGGAGGCGGGTGGTGGTGCTGGTACCGGCCGCAGTTGTGACCGACAAGGAAACCGGGTATAAGCCCGGCGTGCTGTATCGTACCGTAGGCGCGGCTTCGGTGCTGGTAGCCGGCTCACCCCCCACAAAAACCCAGCGGCGCTGGTACGCCGCATCCGGCGAAACACTGGTAAAATCGGTGAAGCGGGTAGTGCCTCCCGCGCAAAACACCTGCGTGCTGGCCGAGAGCTGGGCAACGGGCGGACAAGGCCCACTCTGGTACCCGTCGTTGGTACCAGTGAACTGCAGGTTGGCAACCGAAACAAGCTGCGAGCGGCAGCTCAGGTTAAGTGAGTTGCGCATAACGGCCCGCTGGCCCAGCGTAAACATTTTGGTGCACTGGGCATAGTCCATATGGTTCTGCACGTTGGCCAGCACGCCGCAGGGAGCATCGGCCAGGTCACACACCGTTGTAGAGGAGCCAATGGTATTGGGCGTGTCCAGAATACCGTCATCAATGCCGCAGTTGCTGGGCAGGCCCGCCGTGTTAGAGTTGCCCCAGGTGTGCGGCACGCCAAAATAATGCGCAATTTCATGGGTGAAGGTGCGCCGGGCGCGCTCAGGACGGTTGGCCGATGTACCGATGCTGCCGAACTGCGCATTCCGGACCACTATGCCATCCAGGCCGTAGCTTCCCGTGCAGGGCAGATAGGCGTAGCCCCCGCTTCCATTGGCGTTTTCGCACACCCACACGTTCAGGTAGCGGTTCGGGTCCCAACGGATGAGGTTCTTCACGTTGTTGTCGCCAACCAGCGTTTGGGTTGAATACGTGCGGGTAATACCGGTGGTGCAGTTGCCGCTGGGGTCGCGCTGGGCCAGCCGAAACCGAAAACCAATATTGGCATGAATGGCCCTGAAGGCCGGAATTACGTCAGCCGTATCCGAGTTGGTTTTGCTGTAATCCTCGTTGGCAATACGGATAGCATCCAGTACCTGGGCATCGGTGATGTTGTTGGCTGTGCCCGTATGAATAATGTGCACTACCACCGGCACTGTTATATCGGGGGGCGTGCGGGCCGCGGTGGCGTTCCGGAAGCTGGTTTGCTGAGCCAGTTCGTTGCTCTGCTGCAGAAAAGCCCGGTAGGCCTGCTCACTGCCGGGGTTGCGCCGGAAGAGTATCTGCTGCAGACTATCGAAGCCGCAAATGCCGGCGGACCGTCTGGCCTGCGCGCCCACGGGTACGGAGTACAGGCAGCTGAAAGCCAGAACCCAGAAAAGAGAGAGGAGTAGTTTTTTGCCCATATAATTGCTGGAAAAAGCACGCCCAAAGCAGGTGACACTTGCTTTGCTTGACGACGGATTAGTCTAATGATAGTCGTGTGCTCCGGGGCGCTATGAAGTGCACCGGTTTAGCGGGGTTAAGTTACCAACCAATCGGCTCACTACTACATTGATTCACCGTTTGACCCCGCATTGATTCACCGTTTTACCCCGCGCCCCAGCCAGCCTGCCCCAGCAAGGGCACAAACCGAAACTCCTCCAGCTCCTGGCGGGAAAACTCCGTCTCACTTTCGCGCACCACCCGCATCATCCGCTGGCTGGTTTCATCGCCCACCGGTATTACCAGGGCCCCACCCACGCGCAGCTGCCGCAGCAGGGGGCGGGGCAGGGTGGGTGAGCCGGCCGTCACCAGAATCTTATCAAAAGGGGCGTGCTGGGGCAAACCCAACGACCCGTCGCCGCAGAACAGGCGCGGGGTGCGGCCCAGACCCGCCAGGTGCCGGGCCGTACGCTCAAACAGCACCTGGTTGTACTCGATGCTGCACACGTGGGGCGTCAGCTCCAGCAGCACGCTGCACTGGTAGCCCGAGCCCGTCCCGATTTCCAGCACCTGGTCGGTGGGCTGCACCTGCAACAGCTCGGTCTGGTAGGCTACGGTGTAAGGCTGGGAAATCGTCTGGCCCTCGCCAATGGGGAAAGCCTTGTCCTGGTAGGCGTGGGGCTGGAAAGCCGACTCGAAAAACAGGTGGCGTGGCACCGTGCCGATGGCCGTCAGCACCCGCTCGTCGCGGATGCCTTTGCGGCGCAGCTCCTCCACCAGGGCGCGGCGCATTCCTCGGTGGCGGTAGGTATCGGCAGACATGGGTAGCAGAGCGGAGAAAAAACGGACGAAACAATTGGAAACCGGAGCCGGGTGCCGGATTGCGGGGTTTTCCTACCTTTGCGCAGCTGCCAAAACGGCCCCAACGGGCCGGCGCAGCCCTTCCCGAAGCGTAAAACTACGGCGCGGGGCGCACAAAATCACCCCAGGTACCGGCCCGGCCGGTTAGTTCATCTGCTCTTGATTCGTACTCTCCAAAAACTGAAGCTGATAGCCGCCGATTTTGGCGCGGCCCTGTTGGCGTGGGTATGTTTTTTTCTGCTGCGTAAGTACCTGCTGCGCGAAATCAGTGCCGATTACCACTTCGCCGCCGATGCCGCCTTCCTCTCCGGCTCAGCCCTGATGATTGCCTCTTTCTGGACTGGTTTGTATGCGCTGCTGGGCGAGTACAACGATATTTTTCGCAAGTCGCGTCTGGCCGAGTTGATTCGGTTGGGGCGGGTATCCATTCTCGGGGCCATTCTCATTTTCTTCGTGCTGCTGCTCGACGACCAGGGCGTGCAGAACTACCACAGCTATTACAAAACCATTACGGCCTATTTCCTGCTGCATTTCTCGCTTACGGCCGTGCTGCGGCTCTGGGCCGTGAGCAGCGTGCAGCAGCTGGTGCGGGGCGGAGTCATCAGCTTTAACACGCTACTGGTGGGCTCCGGGGCCCTGGCCCGCGACACCAGCCGGGAGTTGCACCGTACCGGCCGCCATTTGGGGCTGAAACTGGTAGGCTTCACGCCCCTGGGTGAAACCGTGGATGAGGAACTGGCCGCTGAGCTGCCCGCCCGAGGCCCGTTCCGCCGCCTGCCGGCCCTGATCAGGGCCCTGCACATTGAGCAGGTCATCATTGCCATTGAGCCCAGTGAGCACCGTACCATTGAGGAAATTCTGACGCTGCTGGCCGGCACGCCGGCGCGCGTGAGCATCCTGCCCGACCTCTACCAGATGCTGCTGGGCTCGGTGAAGGTGAGCCACGTATTTGGCACACCCCTCATCGAAATCAAGCAGGATCTGCTGCCGCTCTGGCAGAAAGTACTCAAGCGCCTGATTGACGTGGTGGCGTCCTGCCTGTTTCTGCTGCTGGCCTGGCCGGTGTACGCCTTCACAGCCGTTATGGTGAAGCTGTCCTCGCCGGGGCCGGTGTTCTACTCCCAGGAGCGCATCGGGCGCGGGGAGCAGCCGTTCCGCATCTACAAGTTCCGCTCCATGTACACGGATGCCGAGCAGCAGGGCCCCGCCCTCAGCTCCGACCACGACCCGCGCATCACGCCCTGGGGCCGCTTCATGCGCAAAGTGCGCCTGGATGAGCTGCCCCAGTTCTGGAACGTCATCAAGGGCGACATGAGCATTGTGGGGCCCCGCCCGGAGCGCCGCTTCTTCATCGACCAGATCCTGCAGATTGCGCCCCATTACCGCCACCTGCACCGCGTACGGCCCGGCCTCACCAGCCTCGGTCAGGTAAAATACGGCTACGCCGAAACCGTAGCCCAGATGGTAGAGCGCCTCAAATTCGACATTCTCTACATCGAAAACATGAGCCTGGCCATGGACTTTCGGGTGCTACTCTACACGCTCAAAATCATCATTGAGGGGCGGGGTAAGTAGAGGTTAATTCTGAGAGATGAATGCTGAATTATGCATTGGAGCCGGCGGCAAACTGCGGCGCGCTTCAGAGGTTAATTCATCACTCATCACTCATCACTCATAATTCAACAGTTGTGTTTACCGGCATCATTGAAACCCTTGGCACCATCACGGATGTGCGCCGCGAAGGCACCAACATTCACTTCACCGTACAATCCAGCTTCGCCCAGGAGTTGAAAATCGACCAGAGCGTGGCCCACGACGGCGTGTGCCTGACGGTAGTGGCCGTGGACGGCATGGCCGGCACCCACGTGGTTACGGCCATCGACGAGACGCTGCAAAAAACCAACCTGAACGCCTGGGCCCCCGGCCGCCGCGTGAACCTGGAGCGGTGCCTGGCCGCTAACGGCCGCTTCGACGGCCACATCGTGCAGGGCCACGTGGACCTCACGGCCGAGTGCGAGTCGGTGGAGGATCAGAATGGCAGCTGGCTCTACCGCTTCCGTCACGCGCCCGGCCCCGGCCGCGTAACGGTGGAGAAAGGCTCTATCTGCATCAACGGCACCAGCCTCACCTGCTTCAACAGCACCGACGACGGCTTTTCCGTGGCCATCATCCCCTACACCTACGAGCACACCACCTTCCAGGACCTGCGCCCCGGCCACCAAGTAAACCTGGAGTTCGACATCGTGGGCAAGTACGTGGCCAAGCTGCTGGGGAAGTAATGGAAGAGGTTCGGTTCACTCAAACAGACCTGACGGCGGAAGATGCCTTCTGGGTGATGCAGTATTTTCTGGAAGAAAATTATCGAATCTCCAGTGGCACGTTCGAGGTATCGGATATCCTCAGTGCTTCGGAGCCTGCGTTTGTAGATGCGCTGACTGAGCGGCCGGTTCCTATCGACAGTGGCATGATGAGCTTTTGGAACGAGGCTATAGAGAAATACCGGCAGCAGGGGCCACCACCGATGAAAATATTACGATGACAGGCAGAATAATAAGGTGGTAACAGGCAGGTAATAAATTGCTAGAAACCAGTAAGCTATGCGCTATTTTCTATTGATTTTACTATCTCTGCCCCAACTATTGAAGGCCCAGCACCCCATTGAGCGGTTGTTGGTGGCTGAGGCCAACGCGGGGCATTTTAGCGGAGCAGCCCTGGTAATCCACGACGGCAAGGTGGTGGCGCGGATTAACCGGGGCTATGCCAACCGGCAGTTTTCTGTGCCTGTTTCCGATAGTACCCGGTTTCCGGTAGCTTCTCTGACCAAGACGTTCACCGCCGTGCTGGCGCTGCAACTACAACAGCAGGGCAGGTTAAAGCTGACTGATAAGGTGACGGCTTACCTGCCGGAACTGCCGCCCGACTGCCGGGACATAACCCTTCTGGCACTTTTGACGCATTATTCCGGCTTGCGCAGTGAGCCCGTTAGCGCGTATGCTATGCCCGTATCGACAGCCGAGTTTGTGCGGAAGTATGTGGCCGTAGATGAAAAGCCGGGCAGCGCGGGTTTTCACTACAATAATGTCGACTACATTCTGCTGACCCGAGTGCTGGAAGTGGTTACCGGAAAATCGTACGCACGGCTGTTGCAGGAGGCCATTATTCAACCGCTGAAGCTGAAAAATACGGGTGTGGTGCAGGAAGCACACGTTATTCGCAACCTGGCGTATGGCTACCACAATTATAGCTTTGGAGTGGGTACTCCCAATGATACGCTTTACAACGACACGCGCTACCTATCAAACTACGCGGGTGCCGGCGCCATCTACTCAACGGTGGACGACCTGCGCATGTTGGTGGAAGCGTTGAGGACCAACCGGCTCCTCCGGCCCCAGGTAACCGCCCAGTTTCTTATTAAACCTCAGCAACCAGCCTTTATTGAATATACCCGGGGGTATCCTACCGTCGGATTCTACCTCAATAATAAATCATTGAAGCAAACAATGCTTGAGCGGCGCGGTAGCATCGACGGTTTTAACTCCTTGTTGCTGACCACCCCCGACTTTACCACCACGGTCATTATCCTGACCAACACGGACACCGGCGACCTGGAAAAAACAGGGGATGCGGTGTGGAATAAAATACACTAAGCTTTACACCACTGCCGGTTCCGCCGAGCCAAACCACCGCACTGCCAGCCGCTGATACGCCCAGGCGCAGAGCCAGGCCAGACCAGAGCCGAGCAAGGCGCCGGCCAGCACGTCGGAGGGGAAGTGGGCGGCCAGATACATGCGGCTGTAACTCACCAGCACGGCCCACCCGAACAGCAGCCATTTGGCCACGCGGTAGCGGCGGGGCAGCACCAGGGCCACGAATACGGCCAGGGCAAAGGCGTTGGCCGCGTGCGAGGAAATAAAGCCGAACTGGCCCCCGCAGCCGTTCACCAAGTTCAGGGTGGCCGAAAGGTCAGGGTCGTGGCAGGGACGCAGGCGGGCGAAATAGGGCTTGAAGAAGCGGCTGGAAATGCTGTCGGCCAAAGCCACGCTCAGGCCCAGCAGCGGAATAAGCAGGCGGGCGCGGCGGCCGTACAGGTACACCAGCACCACCAGTAGTACGAAGTAGGCCGGAAACCACACCAGGCGCTCGGTGAAGAACACCATCCACGCATCCAGCTTGGGCGTGTGGTGGGCGTTGGCCGCTACCAGCAGCCAACGGTCCAGGGCTTGCAGTTCCTCTAGCACGCGGCAGTGGGTTGGGCGCTGAGCCAGTCGACGCCCTTGCGCAGCCACTGCTGGGTATCGAACTCCGGGGAGCCGGGCTGGGGCTGCAGGTTGTAGTGCCACTCGCACTGGGGCGGCAGGCTCATGAGGATGCTCTCGGTGCGGCCCCCGGTTTCCAGCCCGAAACGGGTGCCCCGGTCAATGGCCAGGTTGAACTCGGCGTAGCGGCCCCGGCGCACCAGCTGCCACTGTTTCTGCGGCTCGGTGTGGGGTAAATCGGCGTTGTGGCGCAGCAGGGTGGTGTAGGTGCGGCCGTACACCTCGGCCACGGCGCGCACGAAGGCGAACAGACTCTCGGCGTCAGCTTCCTTGCCCACGATGAGCCGGTCAAAGAAGATGCCGCCGATGCCCCGGGTTTCCTGGCGGTGCGGGATGTAGAAATACTCATCAGCCCACTGCTTGAACCGCTCGTAGTACGCCGGGTTATGGCGCTGGCACACCTCGGCAATCTGCTCATGAAACCAGCGGGCCTGCTCCACATCCACGTAAATGGGCGTCAAATCCAGGCCCCCGCCGAACCAGGCCTCGCCGTTGCCGGCCTCAAAGTAGCGCACGTTCATGTGGGAGATGGGCACGCGGGGGCTGCGCGGGTGCTGCACCACCGATACGCCGGTGGCGAAGTAGTTCGGGTCGGGCATGAGCAGTACGCGGGCCGCCTGCTCGCTCATCTGGCCTTCCACGCCCGAGAAGTTCACCCCGCCTTTCTCAATGATGGTGCCCTCGGTGAGTACCCGGCTGCGGCCGCCACCCCCGCTGTGGTGCTGCCAGGCATCCTCGCGGAAACGGCCGGTACCGTCGGTAGCTTCCAACTGCTGGCAGAGCCAGTCCTGAAACTGGCGCATCCAGGCTTCCACCGTGTCGCGGAAGCGGGCGTGAGGCGTGGGAACGGGGAAGGGGGAAAGCGCGGGAACTTGCATGCAACGGGGCCGCCGAAGTACAGGGCAGGAGTCCAAGCAAATTGGACTGATGCGCCTACCGCCAGCGGTAGAAAGTGGGGCGGTGAGGTAAACCGCAAAGGTAGATAATTCCGGTTGCGACGCAGTGCCGCCATCATCGTGCCACCTTGGGTAAAGTAAATGGGCCGGCTTTGCGTCTGCTGTCATAACCGGCCCGGTTTGGCCGATGTACTTGTATGCTCCACATCCTCGGGAAAAATCCCGCCATCGAATTACAGCGCCGCTTTGCCAGCCTCACCAATTACCAGAATGGCCGTTTCCAGAACCTGGGCGGGGTGAAGTTCAGCGTCGGTGAAGCGCCCATGCGCAAAATGCTGCTCGATTTTCTGCGCAAGCCCCGCACCGTTACGCCGTCCCGCCCGCTGCCCACGGTGCAAACCGATTTGCACCACCCGACCACCGAACTGCCTACCATCATCTGGTTCGGCCACTCCTCCTACCTGATTCAGGCCCGGGGGCTCAATATTCTGGTTGACCCGGTGTTCAGCGGGGCGGCCTCGCCGGTATCGTTTGCGGTGCGCGCCTATGCCGGGGCCGATGCCTATACCGTGGCCGACCTGCCGCCCATTGATGTGCTGGTGCTCACCCACGACCACTACGACCACCTCGATTACGCCACGGTGACTCAGCTGCGCGGCAAAGTGAAGCACGTAGTTACGCCGCTGGGCGTGAGCGGCCACCTGGGGGCCTGGGGCTACGCGCCTGAGCAGCTCACGGAACTGAACTGGCACGAAACCACCGAGCCGGTGCCCGGTGTGCAGCTCACGGCCACCCCGGCCCAGCACATGTCGGGCCGGAGCCTAAAGCCGCAGCGTACCCTGTGGGCTTCCTATGTGCTGCAACTGAATGAATACCGATTGTTTCTAGGTGGCGACAGTGGGTACGGCCCGCATTTCCGGGCTATTGGCGAGCAGTACGGGCCCTTTGATGTGGCCCTGCTCGAAAACGGGCAGTACAACCTGAGCTGGCAGGCCATTCACTGCCTGCCCGAGGAAACCGTCCAGGCCGCCCAGGACCTGGGTGCAAAACTGCTGCTGCCGGTACACTGGGCCAAGTTCACGCTGGCCTACCACCCCTGGAATGAGCCGGTTCAACTCGTGCTCCAAGCTGCTGATTCCGCTGGCCTGCCCGTCACGGTGCCGCGCATCGGTGAAGCCTACACGCTGGGCACCCCACCAAAGCGGGACGCGTGGTGGGCGTTTGACTGAAACAAGCACGTCATGCTGCGCTCCGCTCCGCTCGGCATGACGGCATATTGATTGTGGTAGACTTCTGAATAGCCTTGCGTTGTCATTCCGAACGAAGTGAGGAATCTGAGTCAGCCTATGCTAAGTCAACCCAGATTCCTCACTTCGTTCGGAATGACAAGTGTTTCTTTTCAAGAAAAGAGCATCCTACAGTTCCTTCCGCAGCACTAGTAGCACCAGTGGCTCCGTCTGGCGCGGGATGCCGAAGCGGGTATCGGTGGGGAAGTCCACGGTGGCGCCGGTGCGGCGGAAGCCTAGCCGCTCGTACCAAGCCAGCAGCTCGTGGCGCACCGAAATAACGGTAATGCGGATGCCCGTGCAGCCCAGTTGTCGGGCGTGGGCTTCGGCGGCCGTCACCAGTTGCCGGCCCAGGCCCTGCGCTTGCAGAGTGGGCTCCACGGACAGCATGCCCAAGTACAAATCGGGCCCTTGCTGCTGCAGAAACACGCTGCCTATTACCTCCTGTGTAGCCGTGCGAGCCAGTAGGAAAGTGGCGCCGGGCGCTTGCAAATGGTCCCGCAAATCGTCCTCGTCGGTGCGCTGACCGGCTAGCAGGTGAGCTTCGGTAGTCCAGCCCTGCTCGGAGGCTTCGCCCCGGTAGGCGCAGTTGACGAGGCGGGTGAGGGCTGGAATATCGGCGTTGGTGGCAGGGGAGTAGCGTAGGGTTGAGAGCATGCGGCAAAGCTATGCAACCCGCCGGAAGGTTGGGCAGGAATGTGACGGGGCAGGTGGCGCAACGGCTACTTGCCCTGCTGCCGGGAGAGTGCCGCCCCCTTTTCCAGGTAATCAAACTCCTGCCGGTTGCGGGCTGTTTCCCCTCATCACAGCCTTTGTGTACCTTCGCCCCGCACTCACCACCCACCCATGACTGCTGAAACTACCGCTGCTCTCGAAACTGAAGCCCATAGTACACGCCCCGATGCGGCCACTCTGCGCCGGGCATACCTCCTGATGCGCACGGCCGATGAAATGGCCCGCCTCTACGAAGAAAACAAAGCCGTAACGGCCCGCTACGTGCACGCCACTGCCCGGGGCCACGAGGCCATTCAGCTGGCCGCCGCCTGCTTTCTGGGCCCCCAGGATTATGCCGCGCCCTACTACCGCGACGACGCCCTGCTGCTGGGCATAGGCCTGCAGCCCTACGAGCTGATGCTCCAGCTCATGGCCAAGCGCGACGACCCGTTTTCGGGCGGCCGCACGTACTATAGCCACCCTTCCCTGCGTCGGGCCGGCTTCCCGACCATCCCGCACCAAAGCTCCGCCACCGGCATGCAGGCCATTCCGGCCACCGGCGTGGCGCACGGCATCAAGTATTTGGAAGGGCAGGGGCTGTCAAGTAGCAATGAGCAATTAGTAATTAGTAATTCGCCAGCGGAGACAGGTTTAGGTAATGATGAACAGCCAATTAGTAATTCTTCATTACTAATTACTAATTCCCAGAAGAAGCCACTTGTGCTCTGCTCCATTGGCGACGGGGCCATGACGGAAGGAGAAGTGGCCGAGGCCCTGCAAATGGCTGTGCTGCACCAATTGCCCATTATCTATCTGGTGCAGGATAACGACTGGGGAATTTCGGCTACCAGCCGCGAAATGCGCGCCATGGATGCCTACGAGTTTGCCGCCGGCTTCAAAGGGCTGCACCGTTTGCAGTTTGATGGAGCCGATTTCCTGGCTAGCTACGCCGGCATGCAGCAGGCCGCCGAGCATGTGCGCCAGCGGCGCGGCCCGGTGCTGGTGCACGCCAAATGCCCCCTGCTGGGCCACCATACCAGCGGGGTGCGCCGGGAATGGTACCGCGGCGACAACTTGGCTCAGCACACGCTGCAGGACCCCTTGCCCCGCTTTCACCAGCAACTGCTGGAGCTGGGTTTCGCCGAAGAGGAATTGCAGCAGCTGGCGACCCAGGCCCGCGCCACCGTGCAGCAGGACTACGAGCGGGCCCTGGCTGCGCCCAACCCCGACCCGACCACCTTCCAGGACCACGAGTTTGCCCCGCCCGCCGTGACGGAGGAAGCCGGGGAGCGAAGCCCTGCCGGGGCCGACAAGGCCCTGATGGTGGATGCCGCCCTGCACGCCGTGGACGATATTCTGCGCGAGTTTCCGGAAGCCCTGTTCTATGGCCAGGACGTGGGCGGGGAGCTGGGCGGGGTGTTCCGGGAGGCGGCCCTGCTGGCCAAAAAGTACGGCGACGCCCGGGTGTTCAACACGCCCATTCAGGAAGCCTATATTGTGGGCAGCACCGTCGGCATGAGTGCCGTGGGCGCCAAGGCCATCGTTGAAATTCAGTTTGCCGACTACATCTGGCCCGCTCTCAACCAGCTGGTAGAGGAGCTCAGCAAATCCTGTTACCTCTCCAACGGGCAGTTTCCGGTGCAAAGCCTGATTCGGGTGCCGGTGGGCGCGTACGGCGGGGGCGGGCCCTACCACTCGGGCTCCATAGAAAGCACGTTGCTTACCATCCGGGGCATTAAGGTGGTGTACCCCAGCAACGCCGCCGATATGAAAGGCCTGCTGCGCGCCGCCTTCCTCGACCCCAACCCGGTAGTGTTGCTGGAGCATAAGGGCCTGTACTGGAGCAAGGTAGCCGGTACCGAAGATGCTAAAACCGTGGAGCCGGCCGCCGGCTACGTGCTGCCCCTGGGCAAAGCCGCCGTGGCCCAGCCAGCCGATGCCACCAAGCTGCGCAACGGCGAAACCTGTGTGGTCATCACCTACGGTATGGGCGTACACTGGGCCAAAACCGCCAGCCGCCAACTGCCCGGTCAGGTCGAAATCCTGGACTTGCGCACCCTCAACCCCCTCGACTGGGAAGCCGTGCAGGCTGCCGTGTGCCGCCACGGTAAGGCCCTGGTGCTCACCGAAGAACCGCTCATGAACTCCTTTGCCGAAAGCCTGGCCGGCCGCATCCAGCGCCACTGCTTCCGGCAGCTCGATGCCCCGGTATTCACGCTCGGGGCCGCCAACCTGCCCGCCATTGCCCTCAACGTGGAGCTGGAAAAGCAGATGCTGCCCAACTCCGACAAGGTGCTGGCCGCTTTGCAGGATCTGCTGGGGTATTAGGCAGTGAAATGGTGAATGATGAAGTGGTGAAAAACAGTTTCACCCCAAAACGCAAAACGCCCCGGCAACTCTGCCGGGGCATTTTCTTTCTGCTTCAGGTTGTCACGCTTTCACCATTCACAAGTTTACTACTTGCCTAGAATGGATAGCCGATACCCAGGTTGAAGGCTGACTGATCTTCGCGGAAGCTGAACTTGCGGATAACCCAGTTGCTGCCGATGGCGGAAGGATCGTACACTTTAGTAGCCACGTCGAGGCGCAGAATCAGGAAGTCGAAATCAAACCGAAACCCAATGCCTGAGCCCACCGCAAACTGCCGGTAAAACTGGTTTAGCTTAAACTCAGCCCCCGGGCGTGGGTCGTTGCGGAGCGTCCAGAGGTTGCCAAAGTCGGTAAAAAGGGCCCCTTTGATGAAGCTATAAATCGGGAAGCGGTACTCCACGTTGCCTTCCAGTAGTACCTCGCCCGGCTGCTCGGTATTGTAGTCGCGCACGGGGGTAGTTGAGTTTCTGGGAATACGGGTAGTCGCGTACGAGCCGGGGCCCAGGCGCCGCGGTTTCCAGGCCCGCACACTGGTGCTGCCACCAGCAAATAAGGATTTATCGTACGGAATCAGGTACAGCGTTTCCGTCACCGCCTCCGACCCATCCTTGTTTACGGTAGTGAGCCTGGTGCTGGACAAGGCCGTGGCTACGCCCCCCGCCAGCCGGTACACGAAATACGTGCTGGGCGTAAGCTTGTAATAGCGCCGGTAATCCACGGTTATCTTCCCGAAGTCATACACTTTCAGCCGGTTGCTGCGCAAATCGTCGCGGTAGCTGGTGAGGGGCTCTTTCTGATACAGCCCGCGGGTAAGCCCCCCGAATTCTACAAACAGCCGCAGGTACTGCGCGTTGAGCGTTTGGGTGAAGTTGTTGGAGTTGTATAAGTATGTGGCGTTGAAGCTGGGAATGAACAGGTTATCAAAGCTGCGGTACAGCGGAGAGCCTTGGTTGATGCGCAACTGCTCCAGGGTATCCCGGAAAGCCGGGTCGATGGAGGCCGTCCGGATAACGCTTACATCGACTGGGGTAAGCACTATCTGGGCGTAGGTAGAGGGCTGCCAGAGGTAATCCAGGGTGCCTTCCAGGTTGGTGCGCGTGTATTCAGGCCGCTTCACGTAGGTGTAGGCAGTGTTGAAACGCGTGCGCGGATTGTACCGGGCAAAGTAGCGGCCACCTTGCCAGGGTACCAGGAACCGGGGCAGCACCAGGTTTACATTCGCTCCGAGCTGGGTGGTCAACTGGCTTCGCAGATTTCTGGAGCCCACGTCGCCCTGGGTAAGCCCAGTAAGGTTATACTGCCCCTCGAAACCGGCCCGTACCCCAAATTCCAGCACCTCGGCCCCACCAAATACGTTACGAACTTTCAAGCGTACGTTGCCAAAGGGGCCTACCTTTTCGGCCACGTAGGTACCCCCAAACTCAGTGGTTTCCTGGAATTTCTTGGCGGGCGAGGCATTCACGGTGGCATCCAGTAAGCCCTTGGCCGAGTCGGCGGGGGCCTCACTGCCCCGCACGCGCCGGTAGGTGAGGGTACTAAACCGGAACATATCCAGGCTGCTCAACTGGCGCTGGGTTTGCTGGGTTTTGGCCAGGCTATAGGGCTGGCCGGGCCGTACCAGCAGCTTCCGGTCGAGGGCGCGGGTGCTGAAGCGGTGCTTGTAGGCCAGGTAGTTCACCGAGTCGCGCACCAGCGTGTCGCGCTGCAGGCCAAACCGGACCAGGCCCGCATCCGTGATAAAATTGACGCCCCGAATGGTGTAGAGCCGGTGTTGTTCCCCCCGGGCGGGCTTGCTGATGATGGTGCGCAGGCGCACGGTGGTCGGCGCGAAGCTGGTATCGGCCTCTAGGGTAATGTACTGCTCCCGGAAATCAAAGTACCCCTGGTTCTTCAGCAGGGTTTCAATGCGGTTGCGCTCCGATCCAATGACTTCTTCATCGTACTGCTGCCCAACCCGCAGCTGGCTCTCGGGCTGGCTGGCCAGCACCCGCCGGGCTATGGCGGTGTCGGCAATGTCATAGTCCAGCTGGGAGTAGTGGAAGGCCGGGCCCTCCTGAATGCGGTACGTCACCGTCACGCGCTGAGAATCCGCGTGGAACGGCGACTTGAGGGCGAAAATGCGGAAGGGCGCAAACCGCTCTGTGAGTACCGTATCGGTAACGGCAACGGCGCTGCGGAAAAAGCCCTTGGACTTCAGAAATATGCCCAGCTGCTTTACCGAAGTGGCTGTCAGGGAGGAATCGTAAATCACCGGAGCCTCGCCCAGGCGCATAATGGCGTTGCCTTTGTCCAGGGCCAGCTGGTGGCGGCGGGTGTGCCGTTCCCGCTTGGTGAGCAGCTTGCCCGCCTCCGCCGAGTCGGTGGCGGCTGCCTTGATGAGCTGGTCGTACTTGGTGCGGTCCTCGTCCAGCTTCTGCTGAATTCGTTCCCGGTTATAAAACGAGCGTCCTAGCTGGTAGATGGCTACCTTTGGCAAGGGGAAGGTGCTGTTGGGCTTCTGTTGCACCAGCGTCTGCAGGCGGGCCGCGTCGGCCTGGTCCGTGCCTTCAATCTTGACGCGGCTGAGCAGGCGTTGCCCGGGCAGCAGTAGCCGCGTAGGCGAGCAGGCGCTCAGGCCGCCGGCCAGCAGCACGGCCCCCAGTCCTAGTCGGGACATACATGTATCTGAAAACCGGCCCCGTGGGGCCTTCTCGTTCAATTGCGAATATGGTTTCAAAAGCAGTAGCGAAATACGTGCACGCGCTGCACCTGAAGAAGTACCGGACCCGCCATAATGCCTTTCTGGTTGAAGGGGGCAAAAGCGTCCGGGAGCTGCTAAGTTCCGGGATTCTAACGGAACGGCTCATCCTCACGGCCGAATTCGAGGAGAAAATCCGGGCGGAGCTGCCCGCCGGGGTGCCCGTTGACGTGGTTTCGGGGGAGGAGCTGACCCGCCTGGGCACGCTCAGCACCAACAATACCGCCCTGGCCGTGGCCCAGCTGCCCCCCGAAAAACCGCTGCCGCTGCCCCGGCAGGCACTGCTGCTGGCCCTGGATGAAGTGCGTGACCCCGGCAACGTGGGCACCCTCATCCGTCTGGCCGACTGGTACGGGCTGGCCGGGGTGGTGTGCTCCGATACCTGCGCCGACCCTTGGGCTCCCAAAACCGTGGCCGCTACCATGGGCTCCTTCACGCGGGTGCCGGTGTGGCAGCGCAACCTGCCCGAGTGGCTCGGCAGCCTCCCGCCGGAGCTGCCCGTGTACGGCGCCGACCTGCACGGCGACAACGTGCACCGCCTCACGCTGCGCCCCACGGGCGTACTCATCATGGGCAGCGAAAGTCACGGCCTCACGCCGCCCGTGGAAGCTTGCCTCACCCAGCGCCTGCACATCCCCGGCCGGGGCCAGGCCGAAAGCCTGAACGTAGCCGTGTCGGCGGCCATTCTGCTGGATAATTTTTATCGGAATAGTTAAAATACCGGCGCAAAAAAATAAAAAAGCATTGGTAAGAATAGCTTATGAAGCAAGTTATTCTTACCAATGCTTTTTCGTTGTGATAAACGGAGTCCTGCACTTGAGGCAATAGGATGGTGAATATTACCGCAGCCACTGCAGAGCTTTATCTAGCACTGTGTCTTCTCCATCATTGCCTAGCTTTACTAAGAAATCCGGAGTTATTTTGCCTGTAAAGATTTTATGATTTCGATCTGCGGCGGCACCTGTTGCCAGGTAGAGTTGGTCGCCATTAGATAATTTGAATCCACTATTTGCAGTGGTGTAACCGGCCGACTGGGTACCAAAGAACTTCACGTTTGGTAGCCCGCTAAACGATATGGCTGTCATTTCACCGGAGCTGCCTGTTAGTGAGTCAATAAGCACCACTATTCTTGCATTCGGATTCTTTATTTTGTATTTGTCAATTGTTCCGGCTCCCCACGCTATTCCATTCTCAACTTTCCAACTTCTCTTTCCCTGGGGCGTTACAAAGTAGCCGGCAACTCCATCTTTTGTTAGGGCATTCAAACCGGCCAGCATGGGCCACATATTTCCCCCGGTATTCTGGCGTAAGTCGACAATCCAACTTGCAATGGTATTTTCTGTATCAATCTTCTTAATCTCCAGGCGAATGTTATTGGCAAATTTTCTGTCTTTGTCTTTATCGAAATTAAAACATGCAGGGACTTTTATATAGCCTATACCATTGCCCAAATATCTGCCTTGTGGTTGTAGTGCATCAGATTGGGTAGTGATTTTTGCTATCTGATTACCAGTTATAAAAAAGGAATGATTATCTCCCTTCTCGCGTAATTTATCAGTAAAGAAATCATATATGAGCTTAGTGTCTTCAGGTGTATTGATTTTTATGGATATATTTCTGGCTTCTTCAATGAGAATGGGCCAGTTAAGCGAGTCAGAGAATAGAGAATTTTTTCTAATGATAGTTGCTATATCATCTGCTATAATGGCTGCACTGGTTGGTTTTGTGTTCTGAGCGAATAGGGGCTCAGTGCTTAATAGCCCGAAAAATATCATTAAGAATATATTTTTCATAGCTGAGCTTGCCAGATAATAGCGTGTGGCGGTAACGTTTTAATAAAAAAATCAGGGACCGGGAAAACGTACATATCCGTTTTCCCGGTCCCTGAAATTGAGGTACTATCTGGTCAGTAATGAAAGCCCGAAGCTGAACGTCTGGGCTTGGGGGCCGCGGTTGTTCTTGAACGTGTCGTTGAGGTTGTATTTGGCAAACAGGTTGATGCCGCGGATGCCGACGAGGCCCTGCACGCCGTACTGGAAGTCCTCCAGGTTGTAGCTGCCCCGGTCTTTATCCTTTTTAGTGTTACCGTCCTGCTCGTATTTCAGCTTGGTGTGGGAGCCCAGGCGGTAGCCCACAAACCCGCCGGCCCCGATGCGGAAGGCGTTTTTGCCCTTCTTGTCCTGGAAGTTGAGCATGGGCATCAGGGGCAGGTTGATGCTGGTAACGGCCAGCTTGCTTTTCTCCAGGCTGCGGCCGGCTTCGGCCTTGCTGAGCGTGGTGACGCCGTTGGTGTTGGTGAACTGGTAGTTACCATCCAGCATGTAGTTGTTGAAGGCCAGCTCGGGGCCGGTGCGCAGGTACAGCACCGAGCCTTTTTCGCCGAGGCGGATATCGTAGTGCCAGTTGAGGCTGACGTAGCGGGAGGCAATGGGCCGCAGCTCGGGCGTTACGCCGTTGGCATCAGCGCCCTTGTCAACCAGCGCGTTCAGGCCCAGGTCGATGTTGAAGTTGCTGTGCACGGCGCGGTTCTGGTACTCCTCCCGCTTGGCTTGGCGCTGGGCATTGCGGATGGAGTCGGAGGCGGCCGTAGCGCCCACCCGCACCGATACCCGGTCGGAGCCGCCGTCGGTGCTTTCGTCCACGGTCACCCCAAACACCCGGCCCAGCGTCACGTCCACATGGTCGGCCGATTTGGTTTTCGCGCCGGGGCCTTGGTTGCGCACCGTGATGCGGATCTGCTCGGGTACCTGCTTGCCGGGCTGCTCCTTAGCGGGGTAGAACTCCATGGTTACCTGCTCCGATTTAGAGTTTTTGCCGGCGGCCTCGGCCTGGGTGATGTAGCCATCCAGCAGTACCAGCAGGGAGTCCAGCTTGTACTGGCGCAGCTCCCGGAGCTGGGCTTTGTTTTTCACGAACAGGGTCATGCTGGCCTGGTTGGGCAGCTTTACCACAATGGTGTCGTCGTTGGTCGCGCGAGGGGGCGTGAGACGGGTGAAGTCGGAGGCTTGGGCGGCAGACGCGGCACCCAGCAGGAGGGCGGTGAGGAGAACGGGGAGGCGTTTCATAACAGAAGGCGCTGAAAGCGGGGAGAGTTAGAGTTGAATGACTTTGGTGAGGGTGTGGCCTGCCAGGCGGGCCTGCACCGTCACCGTTTCGGGTAAGCCGGCGGCCGTGAGGCTCACCTTTTCACCCTGCACCACATTGCGGGCCTGCCGAAGCAGAGCCACCAACCGGGGCCGGTGAGCCGGAGCTACGGGCGCAGCCGCAGTGGCGGCGGGCCGAACTTCCACCTCAATAGGGCCGGTGAGGGCCACGGTATGGGCGGGCAGCTCTGTGGGGCGGCTGAGCTCCTGCGGTAGCTCCCGCTCGGCAGCGGAGGGCTCAGGAGTGGTTCCCAATGGCCGGGTTGGAGCGGGGGCCGTGGTGGCTACCTGCGCCACGTTTTGGCGCTGGGCCGAAGCACGAGGCCGGCTAGGCCGGCTGGCTGCCAAAACCGGGTCCGGTTGTACACCCACGGACGAGGTTTTGGCGGCGGGCGCCGCAGTGGCCACTGCGGCAGTCGGCTGGTTGGCCGGGGCTTCTGAGGGGCTAGATGGAGAAGCCGGGGAGGGGGTTGCCTGGGGCTGTGAAATATTTTCAGGCGTGGCAGCGGCGGGGCGGCGGGGGGCAGTGGCGGCCAGCTCGGGGCGGCCATTCTGGAGGCCCGCGCCGTTTTGCAGCGTCCACCACAGGCCGCCCAGCAGGGCCAGCAGCGCTACCGAAGCAGCGGCCAGCCACATCATTGGCCGCCGCTTGCGGGGCTGAATTTCGGCTTCGATTTCGGCCCACAAAAAGGCCGGCGGGGTGGGTGCGTGATCCGCCAGCTTCTCGCGGAACAGCTGGTCAATATCTTCGGGGTGCATGGCTTAGTAGCTGTAGAGGGTGGTAGGAGTGGGCCGGGCCTGCGCCCCGGCTACCGCCAGGCGGCGCTGGAGCATGGCTCGGGCCTTACTGAGCTGCGACTTGCTGGTGCCTTCCGAAATACCGAGCAGCTCGCCGATTTCGGGGTGGGTGTAGCCTTCCAGCGCGTAGAGGTTGAAGACGGTGCGGTAGCCGGCGGGCAACTCGGCCAGCAGGGCCAGCATATCCTGGGCGTTGAGCTGGCTTTCGGCCTCGGCGGCGGTAGCGGGCACGTCGTAGGTTAAATCGTCGATGGCCATGTGCAGGGGCTCCTTGCGGCGCAGCATACCCAGGGCCTCATTTACCACAATGCGCCGGATCCAGCCTTCAAACGAGCCTTCATGCCGGTACTGGTCCAGGGCCCGGAATACTTTGGTAAAGCCCACAATCAGGGCTTCTTCTGCGTCTTCGCGCCGCCGCAGGTAACGCAGGCACACAGACAGCATCAGGCCCGCGAACCGCTCATACAGCAGTTTTTGGGCCCTACTACTGCCCTCGCGGCAGGCGGCTATAAGTTCTACTTCAGTCACGGAAAGGAAGGGTAAAGTGCAGTCAGAAGCAGGGCGTTTGAGGGGCTAGATGGGCGGAAGATACTGAGGGTTGCCTGACAACATAAAAAAATCCGCGGGCCTCTAACCTGCGGCAGTAAACCGGAGGCCAGGCTAACAATTGGCAAGCTCAGCGGTATATACTGTGTACCAACATAAATTTCTTCGCTATGAAAACGATGCAAGGAAAAGTAATGGTGATTACCGGCGCTGCCATGGGCCTGGGCCTGGCTGCCGCCAAGGAACTAGCCGACCGAGGCGCCCACCTGGTTCTGGTTGACTATAACGAGCAGAGCCTGCAGGAAGCCCAGCAGGCCATTAGCAAAGACTTTCCGGAAGTAGAGATTCTGACGGTGGTAGCCGACGTATCCGACGAGGCCGCCGTGCAGAACTACGTGCAGGAAGCCGTGGATAAGTTTGGCCGCATTGATGGGTTCTACAACAACGCGGGTATTGAGGGAAAACAGGCCAGCATCACGGAGTATGACGTGGCTGTGTTCAAAAAAGTAATTGACATCAACCTGCTGGGCGTGTACTACGGCCTGCGCTACGTGTTGCCCGTGATGCAGCGCCAGGGCAGCGGCCGGATTGTAAATGTGGCCTCAGTGGGCGGCATTCGGGGCGTAATAAACCAGATGCCCTATGTGGCCAGCAAGCACGCCGTATCGGGCATGACCAAGAATGCGGCCATCGAGTACGGTCGTTACGGTATTACCACCAATGCCATTGCGCCCGGGGCCATTCTCACGCCCATGGTGGCCGAGGCCTTCAAGCAGGTAAACCCCACCGACCCCAAGCAGGCCGAAGCCCAGTATGCCAGCAATAACCCCACGCGCCGCCTGGGCCAGCCCGAGGAGGTAGCCAAAGTGGTGGCGTTTCTGCTGAGTGAAGACGCCTCCTACCTGAGCGGCCAGACCATTGCCATCGACGGTGGAGAGTCCAATATGTACGGCAACGCCGAGTAGCTTTCAGCGCGCCTGAGTTGTTGAAACGTCATGCTGAGCTTGTCGAAGCATCTCTACCGCTTTGCTTGACACATTCATCGAAGCGGTAAAGATGCTTCGACAAACTCAGTATGACGTCCAATTGACTTTCTAATCAGCTTCAATGAAAAAAGCCGCCGTGCCTTGAGGCGCGGCGGCTTTTTTCGTGTGTGTGTGGTGAATCGGCTAGTACTGGCCCACGCTCAGCATTACCAGCGTGCAGGCTTCTTCGGTTTTGATGCCGCGCTGGTGAGCCAGTTCCTCCAGCTCCGGGTTTTCGGTGCCGGGGTTGAAGATGATGCGCTTGGGGTTCAGGTCCAGAATGTAGTCGTACCAGGCGGGCTGGTTCTGGGGGCCTACGTAGAGCGTCACGGTGTCCACATCCTCGGCGGTGGGCCGGTCGTTGCGGATTTCCAGGCCCGCTACCGAGCCTTTGCGGATGCCTACGGGTACAACCTCATGGCCGTGGTTTTTGAGCTGATGTACGGCGCGGTAAGCGTAGCGGGCGGGGTTATCGGTAGCGCCCAGCACAAGGGTCTTTTTCATATTAGGAGGGGAGCTGACAACCGGAGCAATCAACCGCAAAAAGGTGGGAGTCGAATGTTGTACGCCTGTTGTATACGGTAAAACCGCCCGGCGGATAACTACAAACCCGCGGCCACTTGTGCCAGTACGGCCTCCGCGCACCGCTCCCCATCCATAGCCGCCGACACAATGCCGCCGGCGTAGCCCGCGCCTTCGCCGCAGGGGAACAGCCCGCGCACCTCGGGGTGTTGCAGCGTGTCCCGGTCGCGGGGGATGCGCACGGGGGAGGAGGTGCGGCTTTCCACGCCCACAATCTGGGCCATATTGCTGGCGTAGCCCGGAATTTTGCGCCCGAAGTTCTGGAAGCCCTGGCGCAGCCGCTCCGCGAGGCCGGCGCCCAGCACTTGGTCCATTGGCACCGACACGAGACCGGGCTGGTAGCTGGTTTCCAGCAGCTCGGCGGATACTTTTTTCTTCAGGAAGTCGCCCAACAACTGGGCGGGCGCTACCTGGGTGTTGCCGGCCAGCTGGCAGGCGCGCTGCTCAATTTCCTGCTGGAACCGCAAACCGGCCAGCGCGCCGTACTGGCGCACGTCCATATCCTCCAGCTCCACGGCGGCCACAATGCCGGAGTTGGCAAAGCGCGAGTCACGGCGGCTGGGGCTCATGCCGTTCACCACCACCTCGCCGGGAGCCGTAGCGGCGGGCACGATAAAGCCGCCGGGGCACATGCAGAATGAAAACACGCCCCGCTGCCGCTGCTGCCACTGCGTCTGGTGTACCAAAGAGTAGGATGCGGCTGGCAGCTGCCCCCGGTCCTGGCGGCGGTACTGGGCCTGGTCGATGAGCTGCTGGGGGTGCTCCACGCGCACGCCCAGGGCAAAGGGCTTGGCCTCAATGAGCACGCCGCGCCGGTGCAGTAGCTCGTAGATGTCGCGGGCCGAGTGGCCGGTGGCCAGAATCACCGCGTCGGCGGTCAGCTCCTCACCGGTGTTGGTAACCACGCCGCGCAGGTGCTGGCCGGTCAGCAGCAAATCATCCACGCGGGTGTCAAACCGCACTTCCCCGCCCGCGGCCAACACGCTGTCACGCAGGGTGGCCACCACGTAGGGCAGCTTGTTGGTGCCGATGTGGGGGTGAGCATCCACCAGAATATCGGGGGTGGCACCGTGCTGCACCAAAATCCGCAGGATGCGCTGGATGTCGCCGCGCTTGGTGGAGCGGGTGTAGAGCTTGCCGTCGGAGTAGGTGCCGGCCCCGCCTTCCCCGAAGCAGTAGTTGCTGTCGGGGTTCACCAGGTGTTCCTTGTTAAGCGCCGCCAGGTCGCGGCGGCGGGTGCGCACATCTTTGCCGCGCTCCAGTACAATGGGCTTGATGCCCAGCTCAATGGCCCGCAACGCCGCAAACAATCCGGCCGGGCCGGCACCCACAATCAACACCGAGCGGGTGGCCTGCTGCACGCTGGGGTAGCTGAACCACGGGCCGAATAAGTCGGCGGGCGGGGCGGAGCGGTAAATGTCGGCGCGGAGGCGCACCAGGGGTTGCCGGCCGCGGGCATCCACGGAGCGTTTGCGCAGATGCACGAAATCGGCCTGGCCGGGCACGAGGCCGGCGGCGTCAAGAAGGGCCCGGTAGCGGGCCAGTTCATCGTAGGCTACTTCCGGGGTCAGAAGCAGCTCAATTTCCTGGGAGGAAGTCATACACAACAGGTGAAAGGGAGTTAGCCTTTGAACCGAAACGGGTACTCAAGGTGCCGCAAAGATACGCAGCAAGCCTCCCGCTGCCGCCTAACCCAGGCAAGAAACCTGACAGGAGCAAGGGAGGCTTGCAAACAAGCGCAGAGCTACCTAATGGTCGTCGGCGGCGGTGAAGGAGCTTGTGCTGCCTTTGGCCCGGGGCCAGAACTTTTCTATGGACTCGTTGAACTGAGCCAGTGTCTGGTTGCGCACTTCGCCGGAGGAGTGGCGCAACAGCCGGGCCAGCAAATGGCGGTACATTTCGGTGGTCACTTCCAGGCCTTTGGCGCCAACCAAGCCGTGGTGCAGCAGGTCGCAGTTGGCCGCTACGGAATTGGCCAGAGACTCAGTGAGTTCTTCCCGGGCCTGGTCAGCATCCCGGAATGACTGTTCCAGGCGCTCATTGAGGGGGTGAGGTGAGGGCTGCTCGTTGGGCATACAGAGTAGAAGAAACGGGGAGTGGCAAGCAAACCGCTCAGCTCACCGGAATAGTTCGGGATAACTCGAAAAAATATTGGTTATATCCCATTTACTTCTGCTCCATACGCTCCCGCCAGCCCTCAGGTTCCGGGGCTGCTGCCTGCCGCGCTAAGCCGAAGCCACCGCGGCGGGCAGAATACGGATGGGCTTTTTCTGGTCGTTGACGGCCACGAAGGTGAACAGTCCGGACACGGCGCGGTGGCGGTCTTCGGAGTACATCTGTTCCACAAACAGCTCCACGCGCACCTTCAGGCTGGTTGTGCCTACATGCTCCACGCGGCCAATCAGTTCCACCAGCGTACCCCCCGGAATGGGGTGGGTAAAGTCTACTTTGTCGGAGGAAACGGTGACCATTTTCAGGCGGCTGAAGCGGGTGGCCGTAATGAAAGCCACCTCATCCATCATGTGCAGGGTGGTGCCCCCGAACAGGGTGTCGTAGTGGTTGGTGGTGTTGGGGAAAACGGCCTTGAAGATGCGGGTTTCGGCCTGGCTGATTTTCTCGTCGAGGGTAAGCATACTGCTGGGGAAAAGGATGAAGGAAGTACCTTCCCGGCCCGCATTTTCGGAGTGCCTTTTCCCGCTGGTATGGCTAATTGCCCTGCTGATTCGTCTGCCCACGGCTCGGCCGCGCCCGGCCTGCACGGCGGGACCGGCCAGCGCACGGCTGGCCCGGTGTGGCAGCACCCAACAAGGCTCTCAGGTCGCGAAGAGGCCTCATCATGGAAAGCAGTGGGCAGGTATCCTGACTTATGCCCGGCCTCCCGCCCTTCTCACCCGCCAAAGCGAGCAATGGGCTGCGTGGGGCTGCCGCCGTGGCCCGGTAACGGGGCCGCTGGCACTTACAGTAGCGCGTCTGTCCGGGAGTTGCACCCGGTTCCCTGTGTCGGCTTGTCCCTTGAAAGGAAAAAGCCACCTCACCGCTCGTCTGACTGAAATACACAGGCAAAGAACGTGGCCGCAAAGTACGCACAGATTGCCTGATTCAACCACAGAGCGGGAATGAAGCGCCATGCGAGTATCCGGGCAATGCTTCTACATTTGTGCCCTGCTAGGGCTTATTCTCTCACATATAGCTTCCGAATGATTCGTATTGCACGGCCGTTTTTTACAGGCAGTAAGGATATTAAGCACCTGGTAACCGGCCTGTTGCGGCGGCGGCAGGCCAGCCTGGCGGGCAAGCGGGTGCTGGATGTACCGGCCGGCAACGGCGACACGGCCCAGCTGCTGCTGGAGTTGGGGGCCCACGTTACTGCCTCCGATTTGTACCCGGAGTTTTTTCGGTATCCGGCCATTGAGTGCGTGAAGGCCAACCTGAACGGGGTGCTGCCCTTCGCCGATGCCAGCTTTGATGTGGTAATCTGCCAGGAGGGTATTGAGCACATGCCCAACCAGCTGCACCTGTTTCAGGAGCTGAACCGGGTACTGCGGCCGGGGGGGCGGGCTATCATCACCACGCCCAACTACTCCAACCTGCGCACCCGCCTGAGTTATCTGCTGCTGGAAAGTGAGGGCTACAAGCTCATGCCCCCCAACGAGGTTGATTCCGTGTGGGCTTCGGAAAATGCCCGCACGATACATGACGTGTATCTGGGCCATATCTTCTTTGCCAACCTCACCAAGCAGCGCGCGTTGGCGGCGCTGTCGGGGCTGCGGATAGTGGAGGTGCACCCCTCGAAGGTCAATTACACATCGTTGCTGCTGCTGCCGTTCTACTACCCCTGGATGCTGCTGGCGGGCTGGCGGGCCCGGCAGCGGGGCCTGCGGAAAGGAACCCCCTCGGCCCGCCGCCCCGCCGCCTATGCCGAGCTGGCTCAGCTCAACCAGAGCCTGACGGTGCTGACCGGCGGCCACCTGCTAGTGGAGTACGAAAAGCGGATGGAAACCATGGAAGCCGTAGTGGAGCTGACGGGTAAACTCGTGCTGGAAACGGCCCGTACCTAACCACCCCTTCCAAGCAGGTTTAGCACATATTGCGGTATGCAACAGGTTATTGAGGACTTCAACAGCGGCCGGTATTACCGCTCGGGACGGTTGTCGCAGCACTTGCTGTGGCTGGCCTGCGGGGCAGGAGTGGCCGGGTTACTGGCGTTCCGGGCCCTGATTGCCCTGAGCCCCCTGGTGGGGCTGGCGGCGGTGCTGGCCAACCCTGGGCTGCGGCAGGCCCTGCCTCGCTACTGGCGCAACGGGGCGGCCCTGCGGGCGGCGGTGCTGGTGGCGTTTCTGGTGCTGAGCGGCCTGTACACCAGCCAGTGGGCTACCTGGCGCCACGAGCTGTACCGGAGCCTGACGTGGCTGGCGGTGCCCCTGGCTTTCACGCTGGCCGTGCCCCTGAGCCGCCCGCAGCGGCTGGCCGTGGGCGCGCTGTTTGTGCTGAGTGTGGCCGGGGTGGGACTTTTTACTACGCTGCAATACCTGCTCAACCCCACCCATGCCAACGAGGCCATCCGAATGGGGCAGAACATGCAGGCCGTGACGGGTACGTTTCACATTGCCTTCGGAATTATGCTGGCCCAGGCGTTTTTCTGGGGGCTGCTGCTGCGGCGTAGCCCGTTGGCGGGGCGCGTACTGCGGGGGGCGTTGCTGCTGGCGGCGGTGGCTATAGGGCTCACGCTGCACGTGCTGGCCTACCGAACGGGGCTGCTGGTGCTGTACGCGGGGCTGCTGGCCTGGGCCGGGCGTTTGCTGCTCCGCCGCAACCTGGTGGGCGGCCTGCTGCTGCTGGCGGGCGTGGCGCTGGTGCCCTGGCTGGCCTACCGCACCCTCAACTCGGTGCAGCAGCGGGTGGGCGCCACGCTGCATGATGTGGCGCAGTACACCCAGGGCCAGGACATTAATGAGTACTCCCTGGCCCAGCGGCTGGCCGCCGTGGAAACTGCCGGGACCATCATCCGGGAAAACTGGCTGTTGGGCGTGGGGCCGGCCGATGCATACGCCGCTATGCTCGACCAGTACAGCTGGCGAGACTTTGGGCTGCGGCCCGAAAACCGGGTGAATGTGCACAACCAGTACCTGAGTACCCTGGTGGGCGGAGGAGTGGTAGGGCTGGCACTGTGGCTAGCGGTGCTGCTCTGGCCGCTGGCGCCGCCCGCCGCCCGCCGAAACCCCTACGTGGTGGTATTTATCTTTACCCAGGCCGTGGCCATGCTAGTGGTGGATATTCTGAGCCTGCAAATCAGCCTGAACCTATTTGTATTTGGGTACGGCTTTGTGGTAGTTGCTGCCGAAACTGCCCAACTGGGGCCCAAACAGGAGCCAGTCTTGCCCTAGGCTGCGCTGCCTGTCCGGCCAACCAACCGGTGATGCGGCCTCATCCTCTTACTTTTCTCACGCCCCGGTATATGCCCCAGCCCTCCGCGCCTCGCACTATGTCATCCCGCATCCGGTCCATTTTCAGCGGCTCGGTGGGCAACCTGGTGGAATGGTACGACTGGTACGTGTACTCGGCCTTTGCCTTGTACTTTGCGCCGGCCTTCTTCCCCAAAGGCGACCTGACGGCCCAACTGCTCAACTCGGCGGCCATTTTTGCGGTGGGGTTTCTGATGCGGCCCCTGGGCGGGTGGCTGATGGGTATTTACGCCGACCGGGCCGGGCGCAAGGCGGCGCTGCTGGCCTCGGTGCTGCTCATGTGCGGAGGCTCCTTGCTCATTGCCCTTACGCCGCCCTACAGCAAAATTGGGGTGGCCGCACCGGCCTTGCTGGTGCTGGCCCGCCTGCTGCAGGGCCTGAGCGTGGGCGGGGAGTACGGTACCTCCGCTACCTACCTCAGCGAAATGGCCGATGCCCGCAACCGGGGCTTTTTTTCCAGCTTTCAGTACGTAACCCTCATTGCCGGGCAGCTGCTGGCTTTGCTGGTGCAGCTGGGTTTGCAGCAGGCCCTAACCCCTGCGGAGCTGGCCGAATGGGGCTGGCGGATACCGTTTGCCATTGGGGCGCTGGCGGCGCTGGTGGCCCTGTACCTGCGCCGCACCATGGAGGAAACCGATGCCTTCAACCGCCAGGAAGCCACGCCGCCCTCGGCCGAAAAACCCAGCCAGCTGCGAATTTTGCTGCAGCACCCGCGTGAGGTGCTCACGGTGGTAGGCCTTACCATGGGCGGCACAGTGGTGTTCTATACCTTCACTACCTACGTGCAGAAGTTTCTGGTGAATACGGCCGGCTTCAGCAAAGACCAGGCTACGCTCGTCTCGTTCGGGGCGCTGGGCGTGGCCATGCTGCTGCAGCCGCTGATGGGCGCCTTATCGGACCGGATTGGGCGGCGGCCGGTGCTGCTGTTTTTTGGAGTGGGGGCCACGCTGGCCACCGTGCCACTGCTCACGGCCCTGGCGCAGCCGGGCAGCGTGGGGGCGGCCTTCGGCTACCTGCTGCTGGCCATGCTCATTATGAGCGGCTACACCTCCATCAATGCCGTGGTGAAGGCCGAGTTGTTCCCCACGGAAATCCGGGCGCTGGGGGTGGGGCTGCCGTATGCCCTCACGGTGGCTATATTCGGGGGTACGGCCGAGTACCTGGCGCTGCTGGCCAAGAACAAGGGCGTGGAGCATTGGTTTTACTGGTACGTAACGGCCTGCGCCGCCGCCTCCCTGCTGGTGTACTGGCGCATGGCCGATACGCGCACAACCTCGCGCATCAGCCAGGAAGAAGCCCACGCCGCTACTGAATAGTAATGGTATCGGTCAGGGCTTTGGTGGCATTGGGAAACAGCAGCACGTAGGTGCCGGGCTGCGTGGCTACAAACTGATAGGTGCCTTGGTAATCAGCTACTGTTTGGGCACATACGCAGCCCTCGTAGCGCACCGTGGGCACCAGGAAGGTTTTATTGCCGTCTTTCTGCTCCCGCAGCTCCTTGAATTTTCCGCAGCTGCTGGGGATACTTACCGTGTAGGAAACCGGTACCGGCGTGCCTACCGTACCGGTTCTCGGGCCGGTTACCTGCGAAACGGAGCCCACCGCCTCCTGGCTGCATTCAGCCTCATCACTTTGAGAAAGACAGCCGCCTAACCCGGCAAGCAAAGGAGCCGCCAGCAGCAAACGAAGGGTGAAAATCCTGGAAGTCATCATAGAAAGAGTCGGTTTCGGTGGCAATACTGTAGAAGGTGCACGAGCAGGAGCCCTAGCTCCGGGTGAAAGTTGCAGGCCACAGGCAACCTAACGCGCAACTTAGGGTATAATTATTGAGGAAGAAGTTTATTGCCCCTATCTGGGCAGAAAAGTACCTCCTCTCTTTACCGCGCTATATGCCCTTTTTGTTTACTCGGCTTAGCCAGCTTTCTGTTCGTGTGCTGCTGGCGCTTTTGGTGCCACTAGCCGCCTGTTCAGAGCCGGACAAACCCCAGCAGGCTCCCACGCGGCCCAGCCCACCGGCCACGGTAGCGGCCTCGCTGCCCGGTGGCGCACAACTGGTTATCCGCTACAGTCGGCCCTCCGCCAAGGAACGCAAAGTATTTGGGGGCCTGGTGCCCTACGGGCAGGTGTGGCGCACGGGGGCCAACGAGGCTACTACGTTTGAGGTAAATCAGCCCGTAACCGTGCAGGGCCAGTCTCTACCCGCCGGCAAGTACGCCCTGTTCACCATCCCCACGGAAAAAGACTGGACCATCATTTTCAACAAAACGGCCACCCAATGGGGAGCGTATGAATACGAGGCTGCCGACGATGTGCTGCGCGTGAAGGCTATGCCCGCTTCTAGCCCCCAGCCGTTAGAGCGGTTTACCATCAACGCTACTAATGCCGGGCAGGTCACCCTGGCCTGGGAAAAAACGCAGGTCAGCTTCGTGGTGAAATAGTCCCGGAAGAGACAGAAGAATTCAATAGGATAGCCGCTGGCTATAATACATCATTCAGTTAGCATTCATAGCCAGCAACGTCATGGCTGGGTCTCACGGCGCTGGAATAGGATTGGGCTGCCCGCTACGCCGGTTGGAGTGAGGTACACGAGCGTAAACCAGAAATTGGTTTCGTATTTATTGCCACCGAAGCGGCCAATGACTTGGCCGGGTTGCACGGCCTGCCCAACCTGTACCGTAGCGCCGTGCTGGGCTAGGTTGGAGTAACTGCCGTAGGTGCCATCGGAGTGATAGATGAAGACCGTATTGCCCTTCTCGTTGGATCGGGCATTCTTCTGGTCCTGACGCACATAGGCCACGGTGCCGGCCCGGACTGCCACAATAGGTGTACCGTTGGGAAGTGCAAAAGCGTACTGGTGCGGGGCCTTCTCGCGGGGCCGGATGGTATCGGCCGCCGCCTGGAATGGCAACGGGCAGTTTCGGAGGCTATCCGGTACCTGGCCGGTATACACGCCAACATCACCTTGCGTGGAGTAGCGGTAAGAAAAATCGGCCTTTTCCGGCGTTAGAGTAACCAGAACATGGGGCGCGGCATCAGGCGGCAAGGCTACGCGGGCTGGCAGCGGCACTGAGCTGCGCATGGATACCAGCTTAACCCGCAGAATAACAGAAAAGGGAACCGGACCGTAATTCTCCCCTACAATAAACACTCGGCCATCCTCGTGCTTGACTTGGTAAATTTTGTAAGGCCGTACCTGCCCACTACCCGGTGTGTGGGCCAGCAGTAATAAGCTGCTGGCCGCCGCAACCCATGCTATTTTCATAATCGGCTAATACACTGTAATTCGATAGGCACTTAGCCGCTTACCCGCCGCCCAGCACGCTTTCCACCCAGCCTTTGCCCCAGTCGGCCAGTTCCTGCGCGGTCCAGAGCTGGGGGTAGAAGATGCGGCGCTGAAACTTGGGAGGCAGGTACTGCTGCCAGTTGGTTCCCCCGGTGGCGGCAATGGAATCGGGGTGGCGCTCCAGGTAGCGCACCGCCGATTTGTAGTGCATCAGGGGCCAGTTCACGTTCACGTTTACATCCAGTTGCTTGAGCTGGCGCAGCAGGCGCGGGTTTTCCTGGCCCTCGGGGCCGGCGGGCAGGCGCTGCACCACGGCCCAGAGGTTGCGGTGCTCGTACTCGCGGGCGTGGGCTAGCAGCCGGTCGGCGTACTTCTTCTCGAATTCCGTCAGGGTAAGGGCTTTGGCCCCGGTTTCTACCACCGTGGCCCCCGATTTCCAGTAGATGCAGCCCAACAGTTCATCGTGGGCGGCGGCCTCGCCCAGCAGGCGGCGCTGCTCCTCGGGCACCAGGTTGCTGAGAGCCGTACTGGCCAGCTCAATCATGCGGTACTGCACGCTCTGGAACCCCGAGGCCGGCATCAGCGCCATCCGGAACTCCAGAAACTGCTGCTTGTCCATGCCGTCCACCATCACGTCAAACGAGTCGATGAGGTTTTCGAAGTAGCGGTTGATGCGGCCCACCCGGCGCGTGACTTCCTCCACGGTGGGCGCGGCCAGGTCGCCCAGCTGCTCATACTCGCAGAGGCAGAGCTTGAAGTACAGCTCCGTAATCTGGTGGTAGATGATGAAAATTCGCTCGTCGGGGATGGTGGTAAGGGGGCGCTGCAGGCTCAGCAGGGTTTCCAGCTGAATATAGTCCCAGTAGCCCAGGTAGCGGGTGTGGTAGAGGCCTTCCAGGTAGGCGGCCAGGTCCTGGTCGTCGGCGGCGTAGCGCTGCTGCAGGCGCTGCAGCTGCTCCAGCACGGCCGGCGAGGGTTGAAATTCGGGAGTTATCATGCGGCAGGGGCGGAAAGGAAGGTAGTGGGTGCTACAAGGTGCAAAGATGGGAAAAGGGGCGCAAGTGGAGAGCCGCAAGCGGATAAAGCTGCTTCAGGCAACGAATTGGCTTCGATGAGCATCTATTTTTCAGCTCACCACTTTCCTTACCTTTACCCTGCTTATGGCAGAAAAATCCAGCATTTTCGACATGATAGGGCCGGTGATGATCGGGCCCAGCTCCTCGCACACGGCCGGGGTAGTCCGCATTGCGCGGGCCGCCATCCGTATTCTGGGCAGCGTGCCCACCCACGCCACCATCACCTTCTACAACTCCTTTGCCCGCACCTACGAGGGCCACGGCTCCGACCGCGCCATTGTGGCCGGCCTGTTGGGCATGCCCACCGATGATGTGCGCATCCGGGAAGCCTTCGACCACGCCAGGGAGGCCGGTTTGCAGTACACGTTTCAGGGCGTGGGCAATGCCTCCACCATGCACCCCAACACCATTAAGCTGCAGCTGCGCGACGAGCGCACGGGCCAGGCGGTGGAGGTAATCGGGCAGAGCCGGGGCGGGGGAGTCATCCGCATTGTGGAGGTGGACGGCTTTCCGGCCGATTTCTCGGCCTCCCTGCACACACTCATCATTGATGCCGACGACGTGCCGGGCTCCATTGCCTTCATTGCCAGCGTAATTGCCCACGACGACTGCAACATTGCTACCATGTTCGTGTCGCGGAAAGGCAAAAACGACGCGGCCCGGCAATTCATTGAGGTGGACTCGGGCCTGCGCGATATTACCCTGGATTACCTGCGGCAGTTGCGCTGGGTACACCGGGTTACCTACATTCCCACCATCGACTAACGGCGGAACCGGCCCGGTTAACGGCGGATTTTGCACGGTTTGTTGATTTGTGATTTTGCGGGTTCGCGCCATCCGATACCTTTGGTGGCCTCGGCCACCGCGCTCCGCTGAAATGCCCGGTGCGCCGGTAGTGTCCGTCAGCCCTCAACTCTTTCCCTATGAAGTGTACATCTTGGCTGCTGCTTGGCGTGGGCCTGTTGGCGGCTGGGCCGCTACGGGCCCAGCAGGCGCCGGCCCAACCCCCGGCCGGCGCCTTGCCCGCCGCCGCGCCCTCCGGCCCCTGGTCACTGCAACGCGCCATCGACTATGCCCTGCAAAACAACCTGACGGTACGCGGGCAGCAGCTCACGGCGGAGCTCCAGAATGCCACCCTGCGCCAGAGCCGGGCGGCCCTGCTGCCCTCGGCCAACCTCTCGGGCACCCAGGCCTGGAACTACGGCACCAGCCTTGACCCGCTCACCAACGACTTTGTGAGCCAGACCATCCGGTCCAACAACTTCTCGGCCAACTCCCAGGTGACGCTGTTTTCGGGGTTTCAGCTGCGTAACACGGTCAAGCGCAACATTCTCGATTCGGAAGCCAGCCTCCTGGATATCGAGAAGTCCCGCAACGATTTATCATTGAATGTGGCCTCCGCGTTTCTGCAGCTGGTGCTATCCGAGGAGCTGGTGCGGGCCAATGAGGTGCGGGTAAGCAGCACGCGCAGTCAGGTGGAGCGTACCCAGAAGCTACTGAAGGCCGGCTCTATTCCGGAAAGCAACCTGCTGGACATCCAGGCCCAACAGGCTTCGGATGAGCTCAACGTTATTACGGCCCAGAACCAGCGCGACCTGGCCCGCCTCTCGCTTGCTCAGCTATTGAATCTGCCTTCGCCCACGGGCCTCACCATTGAGGTGCCGGCCCTGGCTGACCCCGATGACGAGCCCCTGCTGACGGCTGACCCCGACGGTACCTACCAAACGGCCCAAAGCCTGCTGCCCGAAATCAAGGCCGCCGACCTGCGCGTGCGCTCGGCCTCCCGCAGCCTGGATATTGCCCGGGGCGCTTACTACCCGCGTTTGGCCTTCGGGGCGGGGATTTTTACGGGTTTCTCTTCTTCCCGCTTAGCGCGGGTATTCAACGGCGACTCTACGGAGGCCGTGGCCGTGCCGGTGTTTCAGCCGGGCGTGGGCGGGCAGCCTATTCCATCCCAGTACTTTTTGCTGCAGCCCAAGCAGGCTATTCCGGAGCTGCTGCCGTCGGGTTTCTCCTCCCAATTGAAGGATAACCTAGGCAAAAATCTGCAATTTTCCCTGCAGATTCCCATTTTCAATGGCCTGCAGGTACGCACTTCCGTGCAACGCGCCCAAATCAACATTCAGCAGCAGGAGCTGCGCGCCGAGCAAACCCGCCTGACGGTTCGCCAGAACATTCAGCAGGCCTACGCCGATGCCATTGCCGCCCAGCGGCGCTACCTCTCGGCCCGGCGGCAGGTGGAGGCCCTCACCACGGCCTACCGCAACGCCGAAATCCGCTTCAACAACGGCCTGCTCAACGGCACCGAGTTCAACATTGCCAAGAATAACCTCACCGCCGCCGAGTCCACCATGATACAGGCCAAGTACGAGTTTATCTTCCGCCGCAAAGTGCTGGATTTTTACCAGGGTCGCCCCATTTCCTTGTAGTTTCTCCAGTCTCAGTTAGCCGATCTTTACTTCATTGAGAGAGTGAAGAAGCGGTAACTAAGAAGCTGTCTTCTAGTTGCATAAGACGTTACCAGACCAACATGAAAAATAACCGTACCCTCTACATACTGCTGGCCCTGCTGGTGGTGCTGCTGGTTGGATTTGTAGTAGCCAAAAAACAGGGATGGGTAGGTAAGCCGGCCGGCACCGAGGTGCTGGCGGCCAAGGCCACGCCGGCTACCATTGTGGAGAAAGTAAGCGCCTCGGGCAAGGTGCAGCCCGAAACCGAGGTAAAGATTTCCCCCGACGTATCGGGCGAAATCACCGAGCTGTACGTGCAGGAAGGCGACTCCGTGAAGAAGGGCCAGCTGCTGTTGCGCATCCGCCCCGACAACTACCAAGCCGTGGTCAGCCAGCAAAGCGCCGTGGTGGGTACCCAGCAGGCCAACGTAGGCCAGAGCCAGGCCCGCCTCCAGCAGCTGATTGCCAGCGCCCGCCAGACCGAGCTGACCTACCGCCGCAACGCCTCTTTGTACAAGCAGAAGGTGATTTCGCAGTCAGATTACGAGGCCAGCAAAGCCGCCTACGATGCCTCCCAGGAGGAAATCAACTCGGCCCGCCAGAGTATCCGGGCAGCCCAGAGCAGCGTGCGCAGCGCCCAGGCCGGCCTCGATGATGCCCGCCGCAACCTCGATAAAACCACGATTTACGCCCCGGTAAGCGGTACCGTGAGCAAGCTCAACGTGAAGAAGGGCGAGCGGGTAGTGGGTACTTCCCAGATGGCGGGCACCGAAATCATGCGCATTGCCAACCTCAACAACATGGAGGTGCGGGTGAGTGTGAACGAAAACGACATCATCAACGTGACCCTGGGCGACTCGGCCGACGTGGAAGTGGACAGCTACGCCAGCAAGGACCAGAAGTTCCGGGGCGTGGTAACGGCCATTGCCAACACGGCCAAGGATGCCCTCACGGCCGAAGCCGTAACCGAGTTTGAGGTGCGCATCCGCCTGCTGCCCGAGTCGTACCGCCAGCTGATTCGCACGGTGCAGGGCCGCAGCGTGGTGCCCTTCCGCCCGGGCATGACGGCCTCCGTAGATGTGATTACCAACCGCAAAGCCAACGTGCTGAGCGTGCCCCTGGCCGCCGTAACCACCCGCTCCGACAGCACCAAAACCGAGGATAAGAAGAACACCCCCGCCGTGCGCGTGAGCCGGGGCAGCGGCGCCCAGCCCGATAAGCCCGAGGCTGCCGGCATTAAAGCCCCCGTGCAGGAAGTGGTGTTCCTGATCCGCAACGGCAAGGCCGTGATGACGCCCGTCAAAACCGGCATCAGCGACTTCCAGAACATGGAAATCCTGAGCGGCATTCAGGCCGGCGACCAGGTGGTGAGCGGGCCGTTCCGGGCCGTTTCCAAAACCCTGAAGGACGGTGCCCTGGTGGTGGTGAAAGACGCCAAAACCCTGGACAAGGCCGCCATGAAGGAGGACGCGCCCACCGAGGAAGAATAACTACACCTGAGTTAGTTGCTCATTTTGAGTTGCTAACCAGCCCGGAAGGCCGCCGCTAACACCCGTTAGCGGCGGCCTTCCGTTTTTTTTGGCTAAGATTGACGGGAAGGCGAGTTAGTGAAGTGGTGAAATGGTGAGTTTGATGTGGTTGAGAACCTAGGGTCCGACACCACGCAAACCTGTGCCGTTAGCGCCATCTGAACGTCAGACTCACCATCTCACCACTTCACTACCTCACCGTTTCCCACCCTTGGAAAAAATAGCCATGCTCGGCGGCGGCTCCTGGGCCACCGCGCTAACCAAAATCCTCTCCGAAAACGGCAGCCGCGTGCATTGGTGGATGCGCAGCAAGGACGACGTGCAGCACCTGCTGCGCACCCGCCACAACCCGCGCTACCTCAGCTCCGTGGCCCACGACCTGAGCCGGGTGCTGCCCACCACCGACCTGGACGAGGCCGTGCGCGAGGCCGACTGGCTGGTGCTGGCCGTGCCCGCCGCCTTCGTGCAAAGTACCCTGGATAAGCTGGGCCGCGACGAGCTGAAGAACAAGCGGGTTATTTCGGCTATCAAAGGCATGATTCCGGGCAAAAACGTACTGGTGACCGACTACGTAGCCGAGCGGTTCCGGCTCCCGCACACCCGCCTAGGCGTAGTGGCCGGGCCCTGCCACGCCGAGGAGGTGGCCCTGGAAAAGCAAAGCTACCTGACCATCGGCTCCCCGGATGCCGACCTGGCCGAGGAATTCAGTCGCCTGCTGCGCAACCGCTACGTGAAAGCCAACCCCGCCGAAGACCTCGACGGCATTGAGTACTGCGCCGTGATGAAGAACATCATTGCCCTCACCGGCGGCATCGCCCACGGCCTGGGCTACGGCGACAATTTTCAGGCGGTGCTGGTGAGCAACGCCGTGCAGGAAATGCGCCGCTTCGTGCACGCCCTCAACCCCCAGCCCCGCGACCTGTCGGCCTCCGCCTACCTGGGTGATTTGCTGGTAACGGCCTATTCCCAGTTCTCGCGCAACCGCACCTTCGGCAGCATGGTGGGGCGGGGCTACTCCGTAAAATCGGCCCAGCTGGAAATGAACATGGTGGCCGAGGGCTACTACGCCGTGAAAAGCATCTACGAGCTTAACCGCAAGCTGCAGGTATCCATGCCCATCACCTCTGCCGCCTACCACATCCTCTACGAGAAGATTTCCCCGGCCATTGAGATTGAGCTGCTGAAGGAGAAGTTTAAATAGGATGGAGGTAATACAAGCGGGGAACAGCTGGCGCCGGAGCTGGTGTTTCGCGTTGGGCGCGGGCTGGTGCGGTTTGCTGCTGCTGGTAATTTCCTGGCTGGTGCTGGGCAAGCCGTATTGGTTGTTGTTGCTGAACGGAGAGATAGGCTGGACTATTTACCCCCCTTTGTCTGCTTTACCTCCCGGTATTCCCGGTGCCGATGCGACCATTTGGGAAGTGCTGGTGCCGGCGGTGTGCGGCGGACTTTTTCTGGGCGGTTGGCTTTGGGCGTGGCGGCAGCGCCAACGCGCTGTAGCCCCGGGCTCAGCTCGCTGGTTCTGGTGGTCGTTGCTGCTGCTGCTGCCATTGCTGGTGCAAGTGGGTGGCAACGTGTATGCCGCCCGCTACCTGCGCGACACCGAAGAACAACTGCTACGGAAACTGCAGCATATCTCGCCGGATTCAACTCCCGGCGCTGGCCGGTAGCCGGTGCGCGGCGTTGCTACCAAACAAATCAGCCGTTTCTGCGTCTGCTACTCACCCTCTCACCATCACCCCACACCACATGAGCACCTGGGACTACCATAACTTCGACAATGACGACGCGGCGGATTTCGCCGAAAACTTCCGCCAAGACCCCAACGAGGCCATCCTGTATGAGGCCTTGGCCACCGCCGCCGAATCGGAGGACCACCTGGAGCTACCCGAAGCCGCCGAAGCTTTAGCCGCCGCCGAAATCGTGGCCGCCATCTTGGGCCATCCGGCCGCTGATTTTCTGCCGGGCCTGCTGCTGGCCGTGAACGGCATGGAAGTGGACGACGACCTAGCCGACCTGGCGGTGGAAGCCGTGGAAGCCGTGGTGCGCAAGTCGGAGCTGCAGGAGGAGCGGGCCAAGCTGACCGATTATCCGCAGTGGCAACAGCTGCAGGAGGATCTGCTGGCCCGCTTAGCAGCCGAATAAAAATGCACTGGCTGGCCTTGGCCCTGCTAACGGCGCTCTGCCTGGCGGGCTACAATTTCTTTATCAAGCTGGCCGCCGGTCATATCTCGGCGGCGGCGGGAGCGGTGATTCTGCAGCTGGTGGCGGCAGCCCTGGGCGGTGTGTGGCTGCTGCTGCTGCGCCTGAAAGGGCAGCCCCTGGAACTCAGCTCTAAAGGGGTAGGGCTGGCCATGCTGGCCGGAGCCGGCGTGGGCCTGGCCGAAATCCTAACGTTCGTGGTATTCAGCCGGGGCGTGTCGTCGTCGGTGGGTACGCCGGTCATCGTGGGCGGCTCGGTGCTGCTCACGGCCGTGCTGGGCCTGGTAATCCTGCGCGAAACGCTGGCCTGGCCGCAGGCGCTGGGGCTGCTGTGCATAGTGGTCGGCATTGCTTTGCTGGCCCGGGGCCACTGAGGGGCACCATCTGGGCCAACAGGGCTACTCGGGCCGCCAGGTAACAGTGAGGCCGGCAGTGCCCCCGGGCCAGGCCATGGGGGCGGCGCTGACACCCTTGAGGCGCGGTTTGCGGCCCCAGCGGTTACGGTGGGACAGGTAGCCCAGGTGAGCCGACAGAATGCCAATTCCCGCCCCGGCCACAACATCCGACTGCCAGTGCCGGTCGTTGAGCATGCGCAGGGCGGCTACACTGGTAGCAATGGTGTAAGCCCCCACGCCGTACCACTGGCTTTTATCCCGAAACTCGGTGTGCACGATGCTGGCGGCCAGAAACGCCTGGGCCGTGTGGCCCGAAGGGAAGGAGTTGCGGGTGCTGCCATCGGGCCGGAGCACCTTGGTCGTGTTTTTGAGCGCGTAAGTCAGGGCCCCGAAAATCAGCTCCGACTTGCCGATAACCAGCAGCGTGTTCAGCCGGTCGTTGCGCGACTCTACGCCGGCCAGGGCCACTAGGCCCAATTCCGCGTAGGGGGCCAGAATCAGGTAGTCATCAACCTTGGTATGAAAGCCAGAAAAGTTGCGCTGGATGTCGCGGCGGGCGTCGTAGCTGCTGTAAAAGCCGTTGCCGTTGATGGTGGAAACCCCGTAGCCAATAAGCACGGCCGGTACGATGGTGGCCGTCACCAGCTTGCCCTTATACCAGGGCTTTTTTACGATGGTGGGTAGGTCGCCGGGGTTTTCGTACTTGCGGGTTGTATCGGCTGGGGCAGTAGGCGCGGCGGGTTGTACCTGAGCGGCCAGGGGCAGGGCGGAGCTCATGCTCAGCAGAGCAACAAGCGCGTGGCGGCGCACAAAACCAACAGTAGCAGGTAGAAAGGAAGTCATGGCAGTAGTAAAAAGCAGAACGATAGGGCCCTTATTAGGCCTCGCAAGATAAAGACGTAATACTACGGTAACATAGACGGGCCCGCCAACCCACGGGCCCGTTAGCTTGTTTACCAGCTGCCGCCCTCGCCCGTCAACCTGCTCACCCTCATTCTCTCGTAGGTAGCCTCATGAAGTATTTGTACGAAAAGCACCCGCTGGCCATCCGCTGGTTTCACTGGATCAATTTTCCGGTGCTGGCCCTGATGATTTGGAGCGGCCTCTGGATTTACTGGGCCAACGACGTGTACCGGGTGGGCTGGGGCAGCACTACGCTGCTGAAGTTTTTTCCCCAGTCGTTTTACGAGGCCTTCGACATGCCCTACAAGCTGGCCAAGGGCATGGCCTGGCACTTCGTGCTGATGTGGGTGTTCATGCTCAACGGCCTGCTGTACGTGGGCTACACGCTGGTTTCGGGGGAGTGGCGGGCCCTGGTGCCGGGCCGCCACGCCTGGCGGGAAGCCGGGCAGGTAGTCCTCCACGACCTGGGTTTGCGCAAGCAGCCGCTGCCGGCGCGCAAGTACAACGCTGCCCAGCAAATTGCCTATACCGCCGTCGTGCTGATGGGGGCTGGCTCTTTGCTGACGGGGGCCGTCATCTACAAACCCACGCAGCTGGCCTGGCTGACCACCGCCCTCGGGGGCTACGAGTGGGCCCGGGCCGAACATTTCATTCTCACTATTGGCTACGTGCTGTTTTTCCTGGTGCACGTGGCCCAGGTAGCGCGGGCCGGCTGGAACAATTTCCGTTCCATGGTGGCCGGTGTGGAGGTCGTCGACATTCCACCTTCCGCCGCTCCCGTTGCGCCTGTTGCTGACCCCACTGCTACTACTCCCCATGTCCGCTAACATGCCCGAAAAACCGCTTATCCCCGCCGATGACGCCGCTCTGGCTGAAGTACGCCGCCGTTCCCGCCGCTCATTCCTGGTGGGGGGCACGGCCGCCGTGCTGGGGCTGCTGGGCTGGCGCTGGGCCAGCACGGGCTCCGAGGCCGACGGCATTTCCCGGCCCCTGCGCAGTGTGCTCGATGCCAACGGGCAACTGGCCGGGGAGTATTTCAGCTCGGCCCACCTGGCCCCGGTGTATCCGAAAAGTAGGGCCCGCATGCCCCGCACCAACGGCCGGGTAGGTCTGAAAACGGCGTTGGACCCGGCCGCCTGGCGGCTGCGCGTAACGCCGTCCGCCGGCGGAGCGGCCCGGGAGTTCACGCTGGCCGATATTCAGGCCCTGCCCCGGATAGAAATGACCACCGAACTCAAGTGCATTGAGGGTTGGAGCACCGTGGTTACCTGGGCCGGGGCGCGGTTTGCCGACTTCCTTGCCCGCTTCCCCCTGGCCGACGCGGCCGCGCCCTTCGTCAACCTCACCACCCCCGACGGCAAGTACTACGTGGGCCTGGACATGGCCAGCGCCCTGCATCCGCAAACCCTGCTGTGCTACGAAATGAACGGCGCCCCCCTCACGCCCGAGCACGGCGCCCCCCTGCGGCTGGTAACGCCCGTTAAGTACGGCATCAAGCACATCAAGCGCCTGGGCACCATCAGCTTCCCGCCGCAGCGCCCCGCCGATTACTGGGCCGACCGGGGCTACGACTGGCACTCGGGCCTGTAACAGCCGGGCAGGCCGGAAACCGCACAACCCGGGGCGGGGCCTCGGGTTGTGCGGTTGGTTGCGGAAAAGGGGACGGTGTTGGCTTGCCCTTGCAGGGGCGTGCCAGAGGGATGCACAAAGGTGGTGCAAACCGGCTGCCATGCCAAGCCCTGTTCCGCGTTGTTCGTGACATGCGTTGCTTACATCTGAGAACTCGCAAAAGCACCTTTTATTCGACTCAAGCGCCTTTGCCGATTATGTGCGGGGCGAAATTAGGCTACAATCCGGTGCAGCTGTGACATTGCACCGGCGCTATCTTTTCAATTAGTTCACAACCACTGCCGGTAGCGTAAAGCAGAAGTGGCTACCCTGTTCCGGCACACTTTCCACCCACAGCCGTCCGCCCTGGGCTTCTATGAACTCGCGGGAAATGCTCAGGCCCAGGCCCGAGCCGCCCTTGTGGCCGGTGGCGTTGGGTACTTCTGAAAAGCGCTGAAAAATTCGCTCGTGGTATTCGGGGGCAATGCCCGGCCCGCAATCCTGTACACTTATCTGCAGCTGTTGCGGGGTAGCCTGGTGGGCGCGCACGCACAAATCGGCGCCGCGGGGCGAGTAGCGGATAGCGTTGGCCAACAGGTTGATGAGTACCCAGGTGGTTTTTTCCACGTCGGCGCGGGCAGCGGGTAAGCTCGCGGGCAATTCCAGGCGCAGCTGCAGCTCCTTATCGTCTACCTGCGGGCGCACCGTATCAATGGCATAGTTGACGACCTGCGCCAGGGTGATGGGCTGCACGTCGAACTGAATTTCCGCTCCCGCATCCAGCCTCGATACGGCCAGCAGCTGGCCCACCATGCCCAGCAGGCGCTGGGTTTCGTCGCCTATGCCATCGGCCAGGCGCTGGCGCTCCTCCGGCTCCGTGCGCTCATCCTGCAGCAGCATTAGGCTGAGCTTAATGCTGGCCAGCGGGGTTTTCAGCTCGTGGGAAATGGTGGCCAGGTAGTTCGATTTCACCTCGTCCAGCTTTTTGAAATCGGACACGTTGCGCAACGACAGGATGTGGCCCACAAACTCCGTGCGGCTGGTTTCCCGGTTGCGGCTGACGATGTGGTTGAGCGTGAGCTGGTAATAGGCCGTTTCGCCATTGGGGCGGTAGATGGTGAGCGTGACCGGGGCGGGCGTTTCGCCGGCGCGCACGGTTTCCTGAGCCAGCAGGGGCTGGAACAACTGGTGCAGCAGCTCGGTTTGCTGACTTAGCTCCTCGGCGCGGCGGCCCACTAGGTCGGCGGCTTCGCGGCCCAGCAGCTCCCGGGCGGCGGGGTTGGCCAGTAGTACGGTGCGGTCGGGGTCGAGCAGGAGCAGGCCTTCATCCAGGTGCTCAATCAGGCTTTCCAGGCGGCTCCGCTCCGTGGCCAGGGCCGCCCGCGTCACGCTGCGCTGGTCCTGCATGTAGCCGAAGGCCCGGTTCAGGGCCAGCGCCACGGCACCTACTTCGTCGTTTTTGGCAATGGAAACCTGGGTAGCGGGGCCGGGACTAGCCACGTCCTCCACATCGGCCCGGAGGCGACGCAGGGGCCGCAGCACCACCCGCGGCAGGCGCACAATCAGCCCCAGGCCCACGGCTGTGCTCAACAGCACCAGCGTGAGCACCGTGCGGCGCTCCTGGGCAGCCTGCCGGGTTACGCGCTGAGTTTGTTGATTGAACGAAGCTGCGTTGAGTTGCATCATGCGGTGGGTTTCGGCCCGGAGCTGGTGCAGTTGCGCTACTTGCTGAGCGGCCGGGGCCCGGTCATCCACCAGACGCTGGTAGTCGGCCACCTGCTGGGTGAGCGTATCGACCAGCTCCAGTTCTCCGGTTTCGGTGATGTTGGCGGCCTCGCGGGTGAGGGCGCGGCGCAGCTGCTGCAGCGGGAGCTGGGCCGCGGGCTGGTCCTGTAGCTGCTCCAGGGCCCGCAGCATCTGCTCTCCATATTCCACGGAGCGAAAGTTGGCCTGCTGAATCCCCAATGCTCCCTTCTCCAGCCGCTGAATCGTGAAAAAAGTATACCCGCCCAGCCCCAGCAGCAAGGTCAGCATCGTGAGGATGCTCAGGCGGATTTTGAGTTTTAGGGACATCGGATATGCTAGAGCTAAAAACTAGTTCCCCTCCTTGGAAAGGAGGGGCTAGGGGTGGTTGATATGAGTAAGAACATCCTTTTCAATAAAGGGTAATAGACTACAGCTGCACCGACAATTGCCAACTCGACGATTTAGCTCGGGCCAGAATATCCGGAATAGAGGTTTGCAGAGACTCGCCGGTCAGACGGTTGCGGAGTACTACCTTGTGGCGGTTGCCTAACACTTCAGCCGCTGCTATTTCACTTTCGGTAAGGGCAAAGAAGAAGCCGGAGAAGTCTGGTTTGACGCGGGCCTGATTTGCCGTCTTTACCTCGACAAAAACCATTGCCGGCAGCAAGGCCCGTACTTGTTCCTTGTTCAGAAAATCTACCTCCGTTCCTTCAGGCAACTCAATAGCATCGAAACTGCTGGCTTTGATTGTAATGCCGGTTTCGCGTAGGGCTTCTAATAGAATTTTTAATGCGTTGCCTTTGGGGCGAGGTACCCAGGTATCTTCTTCGTGGAGTGCCAAAAGTTCTCCAGCCGCACCTTGCTGATTAGCGAGACGGGCAAGGTGAATACGCTTGGCTGCAATAACTTCTGAGGGTTTCATGCTTTCTAAGATTTCAACGATTGTCACCCACCCCTAACCCCTCCTTTCCAAGGAGGGGAACTAGTTTTTAGCTCTGGTTTCCAGGTAGCATACTTCGCTACAGCCCGTACTCCTGCACCTTACGGTACAAGGTGGTGAGGCCGATGGCGAGGCGGCGGGCGGCTTCGGTTTTGTTGCCCTGCACCTGATGCAGCACCTGGCGGATGTGGCGGGCTTCCACGGCGCGCAGGCTCTGGTCGGTGGGGTCGGCGTCGGGGCTCAGGGACGAGGGCAGGGTGTGGAACTCGTCGGGGAGGTAGCCGGCCGAGAGGGGCTGGTCGGCGGGGGCGAGGATGGCGGCGCGTTCCAGCACGTTCTTCAGCTCCCGCACGTTGCCGGGCCACTCGTAGCGCTGCAGCAGCTCCACGCACTCGGGCTCCAAGCTTGGTAGACGCTTGCGCAGCTGGGCCGCGAAGTGCTGCAGAAAGTGTGTGGCCAGAACCGGTACATCGGTAGCGCGCTCCTGCAGGCTGGGCACGTTGATGGTGAACACGGAGAGGCGGTAGTATAAATCGGGGCGGAAATGGCCGGCGGCGGCTTCCTGCTTGAGGTTGCGGTTGGTGGCGGCCACAATGCGCACGTTCACGCTGGTGGGCTTGGTGTCGCCGAGCTTGGTGAACTGCCGCGTCTCCAGCACCCGCAGGAACTTGGCCTGCACGTTCAGCTCCAGCTCCCCGATTTCATCCAGGAACAGGGTGCCGCCGTTGGCTTCTTCCAGCAGGCCTTTCTTGTCAGCCAGCGCGCCTGTAAACGCGCCCTTTTTGTAGCCAAACAGCTCCGATTCCAGCAAGTCCTTGGGGAAAGCCGAGCAGTTCACGGCCACGAACGGTTTGAGCTTCCGCTCACTGGCCTCGTGCAATGCCTGGGCAAACAGCTCCTTGCCCGCGCCGGTGGGGCCTTCCAGCAGCACGGTGCTGTCGGTGGGGGCTACCTGGCGGGCCAGGTCCTGGGCGCGGCGTAGGGCCGGAGCCGCGCCAATCATGCTGGCAAAGCTGTAGCGCTGACTCATGCGCCGCTCCAGCTCGGCCACGCGGCGGCGCAGCCGGGCTTTTTCGGCGGCCCGCTCCACCACTACCACCAGCTGCTGCTCGAAGTCGCCCTTGGTGAGATAGTCGAACGCGCCCTGCTTCATGGCCCGCACCCCATCCGGAATAGTACCGAAGGCCGTGAGCAGCACAATCTCACAGTCGGGGGCCTTGGCGCGGTAGCGCGGCATCAGGTCCACACCGTGGCCGTCGGGCAGCTTCACATCCGACACTACTACCAGCACCTCATCGGCGTGGTGCTGGAGCAGCTCAAGACCGCGGCTGGCATCGGGGGCCTGCAGCACGGTGTAGCCTTCCAGCTCCAGCACCCGCGCCAACAGCTGGCGCAGGCGGGCTTCGTCATCAATCAGGAGCAGGGTACCGGTGGGCATTAGGAGAGGGGATAAAAACAGAGAATTAGGGATGCGGGTGCGAAAGTATCGGCTTAGTGGGGAAAAAGCAGGATGAACCGTAGAGACGCAATATCTTGCGTCTCCTCGTTGAACAGTCTTGCTTGTGCGGTTCGAACAACATCAGCAACGACGAGACGCAAGATATTGCGTCTCTACAACTCCCTTCTCGATTCCTCGCCATGGCTAAAAGCTTCACTTCTCTTTGCACAGCTGGATTGTTAGCACTTTGCATCTGTGGTTGTGCTCAATACAAAAAACACAGCAGACTGGGTAGGGAAATAGCCAGGAAAGAATTACAAGAAGCCCTGCAGAAGCAGGTTGCTATCAATGTTTCAACTGCGACGCAGGCGTTGCCGGATAGCGCCGCCGCTGTGCGAGTTGCGGAGCCTATCTTGTTTCGGACATATGGCCAAAAGAAGATTGTGGATGAACGGCCTTATGAGGTATATCTAATAGATAAATATTGAGTATTGATGGGCACTCTGCCGGAGGATTCGGACGGTGGGGTATTCATAATAATTCTGGATTCCAGGGATAGTCGGGTGATAGAACTGACACACGGGAAATAATGCTTCATGCATAATTGATCTACAAACAATGGACAAGCTTCTTCATGATAGTTTAAGGCCTGCAACGTGCCCAACTGGAATACCAAGCGAAATAATCAATCTGGTCGATACTGTCGACTGGACAGGATTTGGAACTGCATACGGTGAGGCAGAAGGGAGCATACCTCATTACCTTAAGAACCTATTCTGTTCCGATTCTAATGTGGCTAATGAAGCTACGCATCAGCTATGGTGTTCTCTTTGTCATCAGCACGCTTTTATATCCTCTGCAGCTTTGCCAGCTTATCCTATATTAATTCGGGCGTTAATTAATCTTGACGAAAAACCCAAGATTGAAATACTAGATATAATGAGTGGATTCGCTTCGTGTTTACACCGAGGTGCTCTCAATAAATCATTAATTGAATGGGAAATAAAGCTTTACAACCTGATGTTAGCTGATAGGCCGTTATTTAAGGACCTGGCTGAGCATCCTGATAAAGATATAAACAACTTCTCCCAAGCCATCTTAAGTGATTTGAATGCTTAGGATACGAACAAAGATTTTTTACGCACTCTGTCGAATTTCCTCCTTCAGATGCTCCACGAACCGAACAAAATCAGGTTCGGATTCCACGTTTTCGTGCCAGGCGAGGCCCATTTCGGCGAGGTTGTACTGGTGCTCGGGGCTAATGGTGGCGCCGGGCAGGAGCTGGCCGCTGGCGTCCCGCTCGTAGCCCAGCAGCCAGAGCCGGTCGCAGAGGGCGGTGGTGGTCTGGATATCGTGGGAGACGATGACGACGGTGTTCAGCTCGTCCATGGTGGTTACTTCGAGGATGATTTTCTTCACCTCGTCAATCATGGCAATATCAAGACCCGAGAACGGCTCGTCGAGCAGAATGAGGTGGTCGGAGCAGAGTAGCTGCTGGGCAATGGCGGCGCGCTGGCGCTGCCCGCCGGAGAGGTGAGCCGGGTACTTGCGGCGGTGCGCCGTGAGTTGAAAACGCTCCAGGTAGGCGTCGGTCTGGCGGCGGGCTTCGGCGGCATTGGGGTATTTGCGGGCGGCGGCCAGTAGCAGATTGTCGTGGAGGGTGCGGTGGTTGAACAGTGGGTACTGCTGCTGCACGAAGCCCACCGCGCCGGGCGCTACGGCCTGCTGGTCCTGCCCCACCAGCACCGTGCCGCTGCTGGGCGCCATCAGCCCCGCCATAATGCGGCACAGGACCGATTTGCCCAGCCCCGAGCGGCCGTAGAACCCCACCACCTGGCCCTGCTCCATGCCCGGCCGGCACACGTCCAGCACCTGGGCCGAAATATCGCGCAGAATGGTTTCGCCCGCAAACTCCATCGACACGTTGTCGAGCGTCAGCACCGGGAATTTATAGAAATAGGGAGTCATGGCAGCGGTGAGATGGTAAAATAGTGAGATGGTGAGTTTGCTGTGTTGGCTACTCCAAGCCGTCAGCTTCTGCCGGATTGTAGACGCGACACTTCGCGTCTTGGCGTTGCTGAGGTTGTTTATCCAGACGAACTGAACAGCGCGGACGACGCGACGCGAAGTGTCGCGTCTCTACATCGTTTTAGCGCACAGTAGCCAACTCCGAGTAGGGGAAAAACACGCGGCGCAGGAGGGTGAACACGTAGTCCTGGACGGCACCGGCGGCGAGGATGACGAGCTGAATGGCCAGCACGCCGTCGAGGTGGAGGTAGCGGTTTTGCTTGTAGAGTAGCAGTCCGATGCCGCCTTCCGACTGGTAGAGGGTTTCCACCAGCGTAATCATTGTCCAAATAATGGCGAAGTTCTGGCGCACTACTTCCAGCATCTCATCCAGCTTGCCCAGCACCACCACTTCCCAGAAGCTGCGCCACTCGCCCAGGCCCAGGGTGCGGGCGTGGTCCATCTCCTGCTGGGTGGTAGTCAGAATAACCGACGTCATTCCCGTAACGAGGTACACCGTAGTAGCGAAAATCAGTACCGAGAGCTTGACCTCGTGGCCGGAGCTCACCAGCAGGGCCATGAAAAACGTGAGGCCGGTGAGCGTGAGGTAGCGCATTTTGGAGGCCGCGTAGGCCAGCGGCCGGAAGAAGGGCAGCGCCGTGAGATAGGAAATCAGCAGGGCCAGCACCGTAGCTACGCCCAGGGCCTGCAGCGCCGTCGTCATGCTGGCCCATAGCTCCGGAATGAGGCCCTGTGTGGTAATCAGGTCGGCCAGCGCCCGGAGCACCTCGCCCAGGGAGGGGAAGATGCGCAGCGGCATCCACAGCCACAGCAGCAGCAGTACCAACACCTGGCCGCCCGCCATCAGCAGAAACGTGGTGCGCGGCGGCCGGGCGTTGGGAAGGAAGAGGGATTTCATGGAGTAGGGTATGGGGGTGAGCGGGTAGGAGTTGTTTGTCATCCTGGGCCCCGCGAAGGATCTTTTCACGATTGGGTCGTTCTGGTGTTGTTTTGCGCAGAGGTTCGCGGAGGAATGCGCGGAGGTTCGCTGAGTTGTTCTGCTGTCAGTCGTGGTGCTGTCATAAGGTCCTTCGCGGGGCTCAGGATGACAAACAACTCCTACCCGCTCACCCCCATACCCTCATACCCTCCATCCTTAGTTCCCCAGCACAATTTCCACGCGGCGGTTGCGGGCTTTGCCGTCAGGGGTGGTGTTGGGGGCTACCGGCTCCTGAGCACCGTGGGCGTACACCTGCACGCGGCCCTCGGGAAAGGCGCTGGCGCTGCGCTGCTCCAGCCAGTGCTCCACGGCCAGGGCCCGATCCTCGGAGAGCTGCTGGTTGCGCTGTGGGTCGCCGGCGTTGTCGGTGTGGCCGTGCACGGCTACTTTCAGGCGGCCGGCTACTACCAGGTCGTTGAACAGCTTGTTGAGCTGCTGCTCGGCGGCGGGGGTGAAGGAGCTCTGCCCGGTGTTGAACTCAATGTTCCAGGCCCGCTTGCTCACGCTCTGGCGGATTTCATCATCGGCGGTAAATTGCTGCTGCTCGGCCGGGGCCAGGGTTTTCCCCCGGTATTTCTCCTGCAGCTTACGCAGCGGGGCGAGGTCTAGCATCTGGTCCAGCGGCACGTAGCTGGGCAACTCTTTCGGGTACAGCTGGTGCTGCACGTCGCCGAAGGTTTTGTACACGGCGGCGTAAATGTTGGTACCACCCTCATTGAGGCCGAACAGGGCCAGATTATCGGAGAAGTTGAAAGCCTTGGAGCCGCCCAACTCCACTACTTCACCGTTGCGGTCGGCTTCGCTCACACCCTTGTAGTAGCGCAGCCAGTAAGCGCCGGGCTTGTCCTTGTCGCCATACACCACGCTGGAAATATTAGCGGCGCGGCTCAGGGCTTCGGGGTGGCTTTTTACCTGGTCGCCGGCTACGGCAAAGGCGGTTATCAGGGCTTCCACTTCCTTGGGGTGAGCATCATACCAACGCTTGGTGGTCACCATGATGTTGGGCATCTGGTTGCTGTAGTCCTTGGTGCTCACAATGTTCACCAGGCCGCCTTTCTGCCGGGCAATATTCACGTCGCCGGGCGTCCAAGTGGCTACGGCGTCGGCCACCACGTCTACTTTCACACCGGTGTTCTTGCCTTTTACCACTTGCACGCGCTGCTCGGGCTTGCCAATGATGTACTTCTCGGCGGCCACCAGGAAGTCGGAGGAAGCTAGGAAGTTCACGGCCTCGGGGTCGTAGGTGGTTTCGTCGGGATTGACTTTCAGGCCGTTGTCGGCGCACCACTTCAGGGCAATGTTCTGGTCCCCGTCGCGCAGGTAGCAGGCAATGGTTTTGCCCAGGGCCGCCTTGGGGTTATCGAGCCACTCTTTGGGCCCCATCAGCTTGTCTTCGCCGAAGCTCTTGCCTACCGAGTAGGGAATGATTTGCAGGCCGGTGCCCGCTTTTTCCAGCTGGGGCTGCACCGCCGAGAAGGCCGGCAGTCCGTCGCCCATGATGCTGACCAGCAGGCCCGGCGTTTCGGGGTTGGTTTGCAAATCGACGGCGTTTTTCACCAGGTCGGCCTGCATTTTGGCCACGTCGTCCTGGCGCACAATCTGCATATCCATGCCCCCGGCCGCCATGCTGGAGCCCTGGGTGGTGCGGGGGCCACCGTTGGCCAGCATGCCCGCCATCTGCGAGTTCCAGGCCATTACTTCCCACACCAGGGGCGTACCCTTGCCGGTCGGCGTTTCGGAGGGCAGCGGGGCCAGGGGCACGGCCACGTTGGCGCGGGAGCCCCCGCTGGCCGTAGGCAGCTCAATGGAGTTCAGCAGCACCGATTCGGTGGCCGCTTTCTTGAACAGCACCCCGCTCTGCACGAGCTTATTGATGCCGAAGTACAGCAGCGCCGCAAGCAGGACGCCCAGTACAAGTTTACCACGGGTTGTCATTGTCGTTATTCGTTTTTGGGTTGGTTGTTTTTCGTTGTTGTTCCGGCACGCGGCTCCCGGTTCCCAGGGCTGAAGCCCTGGGCTAGTCAGGGGGAATGTTGAGGCGTGAGCGGACGTTTGAGGCGCTGCGTAGCCCAGGGCTTCAGCCCTGGGACGCCTGGGGTCCGGCCGTTTTTAGCGCTAGTCGCCTCACCCCAACCCCTCTCCGAAAAAGGAGGGGGGCTCTAACTGTAGCTTTTAGTTTCTAGTGGTCGTTCTGGTGGGTTTACCACCCCGCCCTTCGGGCACCCCTCCTTGAAAAAGGAGGGGAGTTTGTAGCTCTAGTTTTCGTTTTTTTTTCTAATCCCTAATCCCTAATCCCTAATCCAGCAGACTGCGGTAGGCGTCGTTGGTGGCGGTGCGCTGCTGGGCGGGCGTGGTGGGGGCGGGCTTCTCGTCGAGCAGGGCGTTGAAGTCGCCTTTCTGGTATTTCTCCAGCAGGCGCTGGCCCTTCTCGCTCATCACCCCGTTCTGGATGTCCATTTCCTTCACGAACTCCTGGGAGTAGCGCATAGCCTGCTTAATCTGACCGAGCTGCTGGGCCATGTCCTGGGCCACGCGGTCGGTAGCCAGGTCGAAGAAGTACTTCTTGTCCGGGTCGCCGCGCAGGATGTTCATGGCGGCCCGCATGCCGGAGCTGGTGCGTTTTACCAGCTGGTATTCGTCTTTGAGCAGGTTCACCTTGAACTTGCTGCCATCAATCTGGCGCAGGGCGGCTTTCAGAATCTGGCGCATCACCAGGCTCACGTTCTGGGTGGTGGTGAGCATGGGCTGCAGGCGCTGGTTGTACTCCTGCAGCTGGGCGGCGCGGCTGGCGTACTGCTCGGCCGCATCCGGCTCGCGCTGGCGGGTGGCGGCATCGGCCAGCTGCAGGTACTCGCGCATCTGCTGGGTATTGGCTTCCAGCTTGCGCTTCACCAGCTCGTGGGCGCCCTCCACGTGGCCCACTTCTTCCTCCATCTTGCGCGCCTCCTGGGAAGTGCTCTTGATGTAGTCCTCCATGATACCGATGGGGTCGGTGTTGACGAAAATGCCGGCCGCGGTGCGGAAAATGCGCTGTCCCGCGTACCAGAGCCCGGCCTTTACCCGGGGGCTGGTCAGAATCAGGAAGGAGGCCAGCAGCACACCTAGCCCAATGCCCAGCTTCACGGTATCGAACACCATATCGACCAGGAACGGCACGATGGTGCCCCAGCAGTAGATGCCGGCCCCGGCCAGCCCGGCCAGGAAAATCCAGCCGGCTACTTTTTCAGGCTGTTGCCACTTGGGCAGCTCGCCGGTTTTAAAATCGGGGGTGGAAAGAGTGTTCATCAGTGAAATGGTGAAGTGGAGGGAATTGGCTGCGTTCCGGTCCGGCGGCTGCAAGCCGTCGGGCCGGTTGCCGTAAGCTGACGATGCAGCTCCGTGGTGCTGATGGCGTCGTTCGGGCGTGGTCGTTCGATTGGCAGCCGGCCCGGCGTCTTTTTAGCCGCCGGACTGGAGCAAAAAGCTTTGCACGGCTTGCTGGTGGGCTTTTAGTTCGGCGGCGGCGGTGGCGTGGGCCAGCTCGTAGGAGGCCAAAGCGGTTGCCGCTTTCTGCTGCTGCTCCTGCAGCTGCTGGCGCACGGCCAGCAGGCGCTGCTGGGCTTCTTCCAGCTGCCGGGTCAGGTCGGCGAGGCCGGTTTGCAGTTGCTGCTCCTGCTGCTGCAGCTGCACCAGGGGGCTGGGTGGCACGTTCGGAATCCGGATTTCGCCCACCTTCTCCCGGTGCCGCTCCAGAATGCTGTTGCGGTCCGAGGTCAGCTTCAGCTCAAACTGCTCTGCCGACTTCAGCAGGGCCGGTAAATCCAGACTGGTTACGGCCGAAAACGCGTTAAAAGCCGTTCGGTAGAGAATGGGGCCGCCCAGGCCACTAGCCTGCAGGCTGCTTACCATTTTGGTAAAGGCCATGAAATCCTTGCCGTCGCCGGCCAGCAGCTGGCGGATGTGGTCGAGGTGGCGCTGCTCAGGCTGAGTCAGAAGGGGAGCGGGCCCAGGAGCCGGAATATTGCCCAGCATAACCGGCGCCGGCTGATCGGGCAAGGGGCGGGGGGCCGCCACAGACGGGCCTCCGACAGAGGCTTCCTCGATGAAGAAGTCCTTGGCAGCTTTGGTGATGTTGTCGAAGAGAGGCATTGGCTGTACGGGTGTTTGGGAGATGGTAGCCCTTTGCCAAGCCTGATGCCTGTTTCAATTATGCACGAATGATATTATTGTAATTACATGATAATCAGCAATATATTTACGTATATAACTGTTGAGAAGTCACTGGTAAAACACAAAACCCTTCCGTTTTGGAAGGGTTAGTTGTCGGAACGGTAGGCAGCGGTAAACAAAAAGGGGAACATGCTGGTATTTTGCAGCCACTGCTATGCGTTCAGCTACTCCCTCTCTCTATTTTCAGAACAAAGCCGCCCGGATTCTGGAAGATCCGGCCGGGCTGCTACGAGTTATCTGGAGCGCCGAGGAGCGTGATCAGCTCACGTTTCGGGCCGTATTTAACCATATGGTGCAAGCCCTGCAGCGCCACGGCTGGTCCAAAATTCTGGTAGACCAGCGGCAGATGCGGGCTTTCAGCGCGGCTGAGCAGCACTGGGTGGTGCAGGAGTGGCTACCACGGGCGGTGCAGGAAGGCGGCTACCGATACGGGAGCGTACTGGTGGCCGAGGACGTATTTACCAGGCTGGCTACGGCCTACATCACCACTTCCGTGCAAAATCTGCCCCTGGTGTACCGCACTTTTTCCGATGAGGCCAGTGCCCTGCAATGGCTGCTGCTGCAACCCTAGCGCAGAGCAGAATCTGCCTCCGGCAGCTGGATAATGTACTCTGTTCCGCTACCTGCGTGGCTACTAGCCGTGAGGGTGCCGCCGTGGCCTTTCGTGATAATATCATGACTCAACGACAAACCCAAACGGGCGTCGCTGCCACCCTGAAAGCGGCGAAATACTTGTTCCAACGCCTCTGGGGCCAGTTCCAAGCCGTTGTCGCGCACCCAGATTTCCAGCGTCTGCTGAGCGTAGCGTGTACTGAGCTCCACCTGGGGGACGTAGTCTTCCTCAGCCTGCGCCAGCCGCTGCTGCACGGCCTGCAGGGCCGCGCTGAAAACGCCCACCAGGGCCCGGCCGATATCCTGCCGGATGACGTTGAGGGGCTGGGCGGCCGGGTCGAGGTCCAGCAGCAGGGCTGCGTTGAAATGCCGGTGTTTGGCGCGCAGGTCCTGGTAAGTGAGGCGAAGATACTCCTCGCTCATGCGGTTAAGGTCGGTGGGTTGGCGGGGCCCGCTGCCACCTTTTGAATACTCCAACATGCCGCGCACAATGGACTCGGCACGCTGCCCGTGCGCTACAATTTTGGTGTGGTTTTGTCCCAGGTTTTGCAGCATCTCATCCACTATTTCCTGCTCATGGAGCGGCAGCGGCAGCTTGTGCAGCTCCTGGCGAATGTCCTCGCAGAGTTCCACGCTGATGGCGGCAAACTTGCGTACGCAGTTCACCGGGTTCTGAATCTCGTGGGCCACCCCGGCCATCAGCTCCCCCAACGAGGCCATTTTCTCCCGCAGTACCAGTTGGCTCTGGGCAATTTTCAGGTCCTTCAGCGTGTGGGCAAGGTCGTCGCGCTGGGTGGTGAGCTCCTGGGCCTGCTGGCTAACCTGCGCGTGCAAGTGGCGTAGCAGCTGGTGGGCCCGGCGCTGCTGGCGGTTGGTGCGCCACAGCACTACCGATACCAGCAGCAGTCCGGCCAGGCCAGTCAGCAGAATGCCCGTGCGCAGGCGCTCCTGCAGTTGAGCCCGCTCCACCTCCAGTTCCTGCAGGCGCTGCTGCTCGGCAAAGCCAATGGCATCCAGCTGCTTGATACGGCGGGGGTTAAATAGGCTATCCTGGGCTACCAGCATTTGGCGCATATAGCGCAAGCTACTATCGGGCTGGTGCAACTGCTCGAAGGTTTCGGTGAGCAGCTTATTATTGCGTACAATGCCAACTATAAACGGCAGCGTCTGGGCTAAAGCCAGGGCCTTGCGGGCGTAGAAGATGCTGGAATCGGTCTGGTTGCGCGCCCTGAACAGCTCCGCCATGTACTGATAGGCTCGGCTGGCGCTTCGCCGGTCATTCTCGGGAAAAGCGGCCCGGGCACTGCGGCGGTAGAAGGTAAGAGCAGCATCCGGGTGGCCCTGGGCCACCTGCAACAGGCCCAGCTCCCGCAATACATACGGGGCCGGGTTGCCCCAGCAACTCCGGTGTACGGCCCGGGAGTGGGCCGTCATGCCCCAGGCTTTGTTCAGGAAGAAGGCTGCCGAGTCGTACTGCCGCAGCCCCTCGTAGCTGGCGCCCAGGTTGGTGATAACGCTAATCAGCTGGGAGGTGTCGCGGGCCGGGGCCGCCTGGTACAAGTGCAGGGCCTGAAAATAATACCGCAGGGAAAGCCGAAAGTCGTCGAGAGCAAAATACAGCAGCCCCATTTGGTTCAGCGTCCGGGCTGTCCCTTCGGAGTCCTGGCTGCTTTGGGCCAGTTGCAGAGCCTGCAGATCGAGGCGCAGGGCCTGGGGGAGGTTACCCCGCTCCCCGGGCAGAATGGCCAGGCGGGAAAGACAGCGCCCTTCGCCTTTGGCATAGCCAATGCGCCGGGCCAGGGCCGTCCCCTGCGTGGCAAACCAGTGCAGGGAATCGAAGCGGGAATAGCGGTAGGTGGCCGCCAGATCGGCCAGCAGCAGAACGCGGCTACTATCGACTGTAGCCGCGGCCAGCCTACGCTGCAGAGGACGGGTTTGCGGACTTTGGCCGTGCGCCGGGAGACTCCATCCCGCTGTACACACCAGTAGCCCCAGGGACAGTAAACGGTTGGTCATGAGCAATGAACACGAAAGAGCAAGGCCGCTCACCTTATGTATTGCCGGGGGCGGGTCGGGAGGGGGCGCTTGCGGCCGGCAAGTAACACTATATTCATGGTATTTTACAGGAAATAAGCGGGGCTGTGCACGCGGGTATAGTATATTTGTTTGTACCTGCACGTGCTTTTCGCTCTGCCACTTCCTGTACTACCACGGTGTTGAGAAGCTGGCTTTCTAGTCTGTTGACATGCCTTTTTCATCTGCTCCACCCACGCTGTTGTATGAGAATCCGGCCGGCCGGTTGCTGGCCGACTCCAAAGGCTTTTTACGCGTAGAATGGCTGCCCGGCTCCCACGACCAAGTGGCTGTGCAACAGTTATTGGAGCAGGAACTGGGCATATTGCAGAAAACGGGCTGGGGCCGTGTACTATCAAAATTGGAGCATTTGGGGCCGCAAGCGCCCGAAACCATAGACTGGACGCTCCATAACTGGCTGCCCCGGGCGGCTGGATCATGCTCGTATCGGTGGGGGGCGCTACTGGTGGCGGGTAATGAGCAGGCAGTTGCGGCCAGTCGGGCTGTTCTGGAAAAGGCAGGGTCTCAGTACCGGATTCAGTTTCAGTTTTTCAGCTGCGAACTTTCGGCCGAGCAGTGGCTGCTGGCCCAATACTGAACCGTAGGGGGCAAGCTCGTTCTGCCAGCCGCCAAGCCCCTACCTTTGCGCCATGCTCTACACACCTGTTGCCTTCCGCCGGAGCGGAAAGTACGCCCTATTGCTGGCTTCCACGCTGTGGGTTTCTTCCTGCTCCACCTCCTCCGACCCGGCCCCCGCACCGCCGGTTCCGCCCATCTTACCACCCGTTGCCCTGCCTGAGCACCTGACGCTGGGCAACCCCAGCGGAGCTACCGCTGATGAGCAGCAGCCCACTAACTTTTTGTTGCTCAAGCCTCAATATGCCCTCAGCTACCACCGGGACCGGGGTATACCCAATTGGGTAAGCTGGCACCTCGCGCAGGCTCACCGGGGCAGCGCCGCCCGCCAGGATGATTTCCGGCCCGATAACGCCTTGCCCGCTGGTTGGTACCAAGTACAGGCCAACAGCTACTCGGGCTCGGGCTTCGACCGGGGCCATAATTGCCCTTCCGCCGACTGGACCTCCACGGTAGCCGATAATTCGGCCACGTTTCTGATGACTAACATGATTCCCCAGGCCCCGCGCAACAATCAGCAGACCTGGGCAAATCTGGAGGACTACAGCCGCGCCCAGCTCAGCAATGGGGCTCAGGAAGTGTACGTGATAATGGGCAGTTACGGCAAAGGTGGTACGGGCTCCAACGGCTATAAAACCACCCTCGACCAAGGCCGGGTTACCGTGCCCGCCCGCATCTGGAAAGTAATAGTGATACTACCCACCGGCGACAATGATGCAGCCCGCGTAAGTACCAGCACCCGCATTATTGCCGTAGATACCCCCAACGACAACAGCATAAACACCAACTGGGGGCAGTACCGTACTTCCGTGGATGCTATTGAGGCAGCTACTGGCTACGACCTGCTCTCGGCGGTAGCGCCGGCCGTGCAGCAGCAGGTGGAAAGCCGCGTGGACTCCGGAACTCTTTAACCAATTGGTAAAATGGCCAACTTAAGGTTGTGCTGAGTAACATTGTAGCCGTCACCCATTATAGCCCTGCCCAGACCCATACAATTGTGTTGTAGTAAACGAGTTCAGGTAGGGCTAAAACGGGTGAACCTGGCTGGCAAACCAGGAAGCATTCATAGTAATGACTGCTGGCAAGGGGAGGATTCGATGAACTATAGGCGACCAGCGGGCCTGCACTGTTTCTGCCATGCTACCCGGGTACACTCTGCCCGTTATAGAGGTCGTGCACGTACTGCTCCGCCTTGCGCAGCAAGATGGAGGCAGTATGCGCGGGTTGCTCACTGAGCAAGTCGGCACAGCGGCGCTGGAACAGGATTTCATGCCCTCCCGGCAAACTCCTCCCGGAAGCTGCCTGAGCCGCAACAACCTGAGCCAGCCATACAGCGGCCGTTGAAAAGCGCGCTTCGTGGAGGGCAGCGCGAAAGGATACTTCCAATTCAGTCATGGGCAGGTGGCGCATAAAGGGTATAATGAGTATGCTGCTCAAGAAGCATACCATGATGAGTTGCCGGTGCTGGTATAGCGCGGCCACCCTGAACAGTAATCTGCCCCAAATTGCGTATTGCGGACTACTAGCCCACTTATTAACCGGCGGCCGATTCTGAACTCACGTGCCCGATGGTCTTCATCTCTTTTAATCCAGCCATGCTTGCCGCCGTGCAGGCCGGCCGTAAAACCGTAACCCGCCGGCGTTTGGCAGGAAATATACCGCTCCAGCAGCAGCCCGGCCGCTACCGTTACCGGGAGCTGTCGGAAGCGGGAGCAATGTTTGAGGATGTGGCAACCCGGGCTCTGCTGGACCCCGTGCCGTGCCCGTTCGGGCAACCCGGTGACCTACTCCAGGTAAAGGAAACCCCCGCCTTGCATCTGCAGATAGTGAGCATCCGGGCTGAGCGAGTTCAGGCTTTAACCGACGCCGACGCCCTGGCCGAGGGCATCGAATGCCGGAAGCAGCAGGGCCTTACACACTGGGGCGGGGTGGAGCCCAGCCCAACTGTAGCGGGCGGGTTCCGGTGGTACAATAGCCCAAGGGCCGCATTTCGGGGGCTGCTTGCGGGTATTTACCCCACGGCCTGGGCCCGAAATGAATGGGTCTGGGTAGTTTCGTTCAGCCCGCAGCCTACGCATCAGGTATCTGGAACTGAATAGGCCCGTTCACCAACCCGGAGTTTGCGAACGGGCCTCGGCTACTACCCATGGGCAGGGCGCTAAACTGCCGCCGCCTTGCGGCGCTCTGATTCAGCCTTCACGGCGGCCTTGAAGTCCTCGTTGGCGTGAAGTTCAGTATAAGCCTTCCATACAACCCCCGGGGCGTCGCCATTACGCAAGCGGTTGAGGGCGTCGGTGAGTATATCGGGTTCCGCGGGCTTCTGTGGCGCTGCTTTTGCGTCGGCAGTTAGTTGCTCTGATTCTTCCTCCCCGAAAAAGCCGTGTTGGTAGAGGCCCGTTAACTTTAGCACGGCCCGGCTGAGGGCGCGTTTCTCCGCCGTTTCCGCGAAGTAGCTGTTTTTGCAGTTCTCGGGTACGGCGCTACCGTAGGTTTCCACGGTGGCTTCGTCCATCTTCGCCACGGCTTTAATAACGGCGTACTTGGGTTCCAGCTTCAGGGCTTTGTAACTCACCTGAATGCCGTAATGGGCCTGCACCTTTTCAATTCCTGAACGGGTCAGAATGGTGTAGTGCTGGTGCTGAAAAACGTCTTCCTTGATGAGGCCGCACTCCTTATACAGGCTGTTGAGTTTGTCGGCTTTTGTGGCGGGTGCTTGCTTGGCCATGACGGTTAGTGAGGTAGAGAAGTAAGCAGATGGGGCCGGGGCTTACCAGGCCACTCTACTTCCTACGCGTCGGATTGCACTTCGTTTCCGGAAAAGCAGCAACCCAAGCGCTGGTAAACCCTCCGGGCTTGCTTTACGCCGGCACGCTCTCTTCAATGGCCGCGCTGATATCCACTTCCTCTACCGGGGGCAGCAGGGAAAAGCGGGATTCGTGAAAATTGGCCTCCGGGAAGCCAGGTGCCACCGCCGCATTGTTAATCTGCACCAGCGTAATGCCGAAGCCATTGTGCGTGTCGTAGACGTTGCGCACCGTGTAAATGGGCCCGCGCTTTGGCGTCTGAATATTAGGGTTTTGCACCAGCAATAGGGTGAAGTCGTCGTTGGTACAGACAACTTCCTGGCCTGGGTGAAACAGGGGAGCTTTCATGCCGGCAAAGATACTAAGCAGCCGTTGCGTTATGTGCATGAAGAAGGTCACGCGGAGGCTAGAGCGGCCACTCCGCGAAATACATGAGCGTCAATGTCACAATACGCGTAGTCCTGTCCTTTACAGAGCCGGCTACTAGCTTGATCTTGGGTGCCCTCACCATCCATATTTTCATCTTATGAAACGCATCCTCCATTCTGTTGCATTTGCGTCCTTGTTGGGCGTAGGTACGGTTGTTTCCGGCTTTAGTAGCCCGCCCACCGCAGTACTCCACCAGCAGGCTGCCTCCTACGCCGATTACCAAGACGGGTACGCCAACGGTAAGCGTGAAACCGAGCAGAACAAATGCATTGATGGCGCCAACTTCCCGGAGCGCTATGAATCGTACCGGCAGCGGGTATTGTACTGGCAAGCCACGGCTACTACCCAAGAGGAAGCCGATTACTACCAGGGCTACCTTGATGGTATGGAAGACGGCTACAACACCCCCGTTGTTTGCGGCGGTCCTGTTGGAGGTGGTGGCCCTGGTACCGGCCCCGGCGGCGGGGGTGGCGGCCCCATTTATCCAGTATTTGACTAGAGACCAACCAGCACGTGGGGCCGCCGCCTGTACGGGGGAGGCGGCCCCACAATTGAAGCCGCCGTTTACTGCCTGAAATTACACACACTGGCAGGCACACTAAGCAAAAACGCCTTGCAACTCATTGAGTTACAAGGCGTTTAAAGTACTGTGAGCCCCCAGTCGGAATCGAACCAACGACCTACTGATTACAAGTCAGTTGCTCTACCAGCTGAGCTATGGAGGCATTCAGGTGGCACAAAAGTAGAAGTTGGGGACGAACGGGGCAAGCATTGCAGGGATAATTTATTGAAAAAAGCAGTAACTGGCTGATGCTGCGGAAAATAAAAAAGGGCCTGTCAGTTCACGACAGGCCCTTTTTTCTCAAAAGACAGGGTTGTCTAGCCGCGTACGGCTCGGAGCTGGCGCTTCAGGCCATCAATGCGGGTCTGGGTTTCCGCAATCCGGCCTTGGTACTCCTCTCGCAATTGCCCGGCGTTTTTGGAGCGGGCAAAAAATTCCAGGTTAGTTTTTTGGGTGGAGATGTCGTTTTCCAGCTCATTAATCTCCCGGCGTAGCGCCTGCTCCTTCTTGTAAAGTAACTGCTGGGCATCGGGCGAAGCCTTGAGCCGTTCAATTTGCAGGCTAAAGAGCAGGTCGGTGCGCTCCGGGTAGGTGAGGCCGGGTACTTGGTCCAGGTAGGAGGCCATTAGTTTCTGAAACTTCTCCTCGGCTGCCTGGCCGGCCCGGGCCCCATCAAACGTGCGCCAGCCGTGCACCTGCTCCCGGAAGCCCTCCAGCGTACCTGGCTGGTCGGTCGAAAGAGCGGCTACGGCCTCGGCTACCTGGGTGAGATACTGGGTTTGCTCCTGGCTGAGTTGGTGAGCGTGATGTTCGCGCTGGCGGGTTTCTTCTTTTTTCCGATCAAAAAAGGAGTCGCAGGCCGTGCGGAACCGGTTCCAGACTTTATCCGACTGCTTTTCGGGAACCCGACCAATGAGCTTCCATTCCTTTTGCAGGCGAATAACCGTTTCCCGGGCTTCCTCCCAATCCGGGTTGATCAGGGCTGCCTCGGCCTGCTCACACAGGGTTACTTTACGTTTGAGGTTGCTGTTCTTTTCCTCATCGAGGGCCTTGAAAAACTGATTTTTCTTCTGGAAGAAACCTTTGTAGGCGCCCCAAAACTGCTTATTTAGTTGCTCGGCTTTGTCGCGGGGGACCAAGCCAGCGGCATCCCAGGCCTCTTTCAGCTTCTGCAGCTCGTCGGTTTTGGCACGCCACTCATTCACTCGCTCTGTCTGGAAGTCGCCAAAAGGCCGCAGCTGCTCCATAAGAGCTGTTTTGCGTTCCAGATTGGCGTTTTCCTGCGTCTGGCGGGCCGAGAGGAAATCCTGCTTGCGGTTGTGCACCTGCTCCGAGGCTTGCAGAAAGCGTTGCCACAGTGTTTCGCGCTGCTCATTCGGCACCGGCCCAATATGCTTCCACTCCTCGTGCAGCTGGCGCAACTCCTGCAACGCTTTGTTTATGCTAGACTGTTGACTCAGGGCCTCGGCCCGGCCGACCAGCGCTTCCTTGGCTTCTTGGTTGCGGCGGCGGTCCAGCTCTTTCATCTCGAAGAACAGGCCCCGGTTGTTGTAGTAGATGTCCAGCAGGGCGTGGTAACTGTTCCACAGTTCCTGAGCTTCCTTCTGGGGAACGGGGCCGGTCGCTTTCCAGTCGTTCTGCAGGGCTTTGATGCGGGCCGAGCTATCCTTGGTTTCGGCTGATTCTACCAGGGTGCGAAGCTGGGACAGCAGGTACTGCTTGTGCGCCAGGTTTTTGGCCCGTTGCTCGTCCTCCGCTTTGGCGTCGCGGGCCCGGCTTTCCCGGAAGGTCTGCACCGATTTAGTTAGCGCAGTATAACCAGCCGGACCAGCATAGGCAAACTCGTCGGCCTCACCACCTTCGGTTTGAAAGCGTTGGCGGGCGGCGGTGCGCTCGGCCTGAATGCCGGCCTCATATTGCCGGTACAGATCCGTAATCTGTTTGCGGTTCTGCCGGGCATCGGGGCGGTCCAGCAGGTGCTGCAGGTGCTGAGTCTGGCCCGGCAAATCCAGCGCGTTGAAATCAACTGCCGGACTGTCCGCTACATACTCTTCCTCATCTTCTACGGCTGCCGCATCAGAGGAGGTGGGCAGGGAGGCAACGGAAGGGGCCTGCTCCAAAGCCTGCTCGATGGAGGCAGATTCAGTAAGGTCTACAACTGGGGCAACGTGCGGGGCGTCCTCCTCGTGCGAGGTAGCGGACGGCAGCCCAGTGCCTGCCGCCTCTTGTGGCGTTGGCGCAGCAGTGGAGTCGGACGTGTCATCAGCACCTGTTACGTGCTCGGCGGCAGAAGTGGCTACGGGGCCGGGCTGGGCCTCGGCCGGGGTAGTGGTGCCGTAGTGGGCAACGGCCCGGGCTTCACCGGCTGAATGTACTTCCGGGGCCGATTCCGGGGCAAAAACGTGGGTTACCGACTCGGCAGTGGCGGCTGCTTCCGGCGAGTCGGCAGCTGTATCGGTTGTACCAGTTGCCAGGGGCTGGGCTGCTGCGGGCGCCGTGCCCTGCTCGGGTACAGCGTCCGTGGTGGGGCCGGTTTGCTGGGAGCGTATTTCGGCTAGGCGACGTTCCAGAATGCGTTGCGGCGACTCGGCATCGTTGGCCGGGTTAGTGGGGGCGGGGGTATCTTGGTCAGGTAGCATACAAATCAAAAGGAAGGCCCGTGTAATGGCCGGGCAGGTGGTGAGGCGTTAATTCAGGCGGGGGTCGGTGGGGTAGTTGGACAGCATGCGGAAGCGCCCGCCTTTTTCCCGTAAAATCGACTGCCAAAAGGCATCGGTGGTCAAAGTAAATACTTTCGCGGCAGCATTAGGATGCACAATCCAGACATTTTCCTGCACTTCGGCCGCCAGCTGCCCAGCCGTCCAGCCCGAGTAGCCCACGTACAGGCGTACCTGCTCGGTGGTGGCAGTGCCGGCAATGAGCTGCTCCAGTAAGTGGCCAAAGTCTCCGCCCCAGTATACCTCCTCGCCCAGAGGCTGCGCCTGCGCAAGGTCGGCATAGCGGTGCAGGTAGTGCAGGGTGTCGGGCTGCACGGGTCCGCCTATACCCAGCGGAATGCTGGCCGCTGGCAGGGCGGAGCCGCCAGGCAGCTCCAGCACGTCGCCCAGCTGCAGGGTGGCCGGGCGGTTGAGCACCAGCCCAAAGGAGCCTTCCTCCTCGGAGTGGCTGCACAGCAGTACCACGGTGCGCTCAAAGTTGGGGTCACCCAAGAAAGGCTGGGAAATCAGCAGACTACCAGGTTGAAGGCGTGGCATTGGAAGTCAGGTGTACGTGAGATAACACGGGTGAGTAGCAGAAGTAAGTACGGAAAAGATTTGCAGAGGCCCTGGCCCCCGCGCCGGTACTCCTGGGGGAGTACGAGGGGCAGGGGGCTGCGGGTTCCCCCTGGCCTCATCATTTGTGCTACCTTGCGGCTGAATTCGGGCGGCTACAGGTGCTTTTCTGGGCCACTTTCCGTGTTTGCCTACTCACTTTTTCCTGTTTCATCCCGCTTCATGACTGACCAGCAACTGGCTGACCTGCGCCAGACCTACTCCCGCCAGACGCTCACGGAAGCCGACGTGCAGGCGGAGGCCGTTGTACAATTTCGGGCCTGGCTGGAGGAGGCCATTGCTGCCCGCGTGGAGGAGCCCTCGGCCATGACCCTGGCCACCGTGAACGAGGCCGGGCAGCCCGCCGCCCGGGTGGTGCTGCTTAAGGGGCTGCCCCAGGATGAAGGTTTTCTGTTCTTCACGAATTATGAGTCGCGCAAAGGCCAGGAGCTAGCCAGTAGCCCGCTGGCAGCCCTCACGTTCTTCTGGCCCGCCCTGGAGCGGCAGGTACGGGTGGAAGGCCGGGTGGAAAAAGCCCCGGAAACAGTATCGACCGAGTACTTCCAGAGCCGCCCGCGCAGCAGCCAGATCGGAGCCTGGGCTTCCCCCCAAAGCCAGCCCATCCGCACGCGCGAGGAGTTGGAGGAGCGGGAGCAGGATGTTGCCACCCGCTTTGCCGGCCAGGAGCCGCTGCCCCGCCCTGACAATTGGGGGGGGTACCTCTTGCGCCCGCAGCGCATCGAGTTCTGGCAGGGCCGCCCGTCCCGCCTCCACGACCGGCTGGTGTACGAGCGTCATCCCGAGGGCTGGAAAGTCAGCCGCCTGGCTCCGTGAAGAGGCAGGAACTCTAAGGGTTGAAAACCGGAACTGGGCAAGCAGCGTGCTCGTGCACTCACCGGTTGCAATTTTTAGAATAAGTAGGTACCTGCCCAATTCATCCTTCCACTCTCAGAATTCATCATCTCCCGTTTTTCCTTGGCTGAAATTCAACCCCTCCGTGGCTGGCGCTATGCTCCTGAGCTAAGCCAGCAGATAGATGCCTACGTGTCGCCGCTGTTTGATGTGGTATCGGTAAAGCAGCGGGAGGCGCTCTACCGCAATCCGCTTAACAGTATTCACCTGTCGGTGCCCCGGGGCGAAGACCCGGCCGGGGAGGCGCAGTTGCGGCTGCGGCAGTGGCAGGAGCAGGGCATCCTGCGCCAGGATGAGCTGCCCGGCATTTACGTGTATTACCAGTATTTCCGGCTGGCGGGAAGCGCGCGGGAATATTGCCGCAAGGGGTTTATGTGCCATATCCGGGCCTACGACTGGAACGAGGACGTAGTGCTGCGGCACGAGAACACGCTGCCCGCCGCCGTGAACGACCGGGCGGAGCTGCTGGCCCGTACCCAGTTCCAGACCAGCGCCACCCACGGCCTCTACCGCGACGAGGACTTTGAATTGGAGTGCTACCTGGACGAGGCCATGCTGAATCCGCTCTACCAAACCGAGGAAGATTACCAGGGGGCCCGCGACGTGCTGGCCGTCATTCAGGATGCGCGCATCATCCGGCGGTTTCAGCAGGTGCTGGCCCAGCGGCAGGTAATTCTGGCCGATGGGCACCACCGCTACGAGGGCTCCTTGGCCTACCGCCGGGCCCGGCAACAGGCGGCCGGGGCGGCCTACACCGGCCGGGAAGCCTGGAACTACCACCTGATGTACCTGACCAACGCCGCCGCCGACGACCTGCGGATTCTGCCTACGCACCGGCTGCTGCTGGAGCTGCCCGGCGGCCTTACCGAGGCGGAACTACTGGCCCGGCTGGCTCCTTACTTCACCGTACTGCCCCTGGACGACCCCTACGACCTGCCCGAGCGGATTGCTGGCAAGCCCTGGGCCTTCGGGCTTTACCTGGGCGAAGGCCACGTGTACAAAATCCGGCTGCGGCCAGAGGTGCACCCGCAGCTGGACTGGGATACTACCTCCGAGGTAAAGGCCCTGGATTTAACAGTGCTGCATTACTTCGTGCTGGAAAAAGCCCTGGGCATTGTGGGGCCGGAGGCACAGCGGCAGTGGACGGGGGTGGCCTACGTGCGCAACTTTCCCGAGTGCCTGACCCGGGTAGACCGGGGTGAGGCCCGGGCCGCTTTTATCACCAATGAGGTAAGCATGGCGGAAGTAGAGCGGGTATGCTATTCAGGAGCCGTCATGCCGCCTAAATCCACGTTTTTCTATCCTAAAACCATTGGCGGATTTCTGTTTAGCAGCATTCAGGACGCCGAAGCCAACTCGCCTTTTTACGCCGCTTTCCATGGCTGATTCCCCTACGGTACCCCGCCTGATCCTGGCCTCCAACTCCCCGCGCCGCCGCCAACTGCTTTCTGAGCTGGGCCTGAGCTACGAAATCCGCCTGCGGGAGGTAGACGAAAGCTTTCCGCCCCATCTGGCGCGGGCCGAGGTGGCCGAGTACCTGGCCGCGCACAAAGCCGCCGCCTACGCCCCCGACCTGGCCCCTCAGGAATTGGTTATTACGGCCGATACCATTGTCTGTCTGGACGAAGATGTGCTGAACAAACCCACCGATGAGGCCGAGGCCGTGCAGATGCTGCTGCGCCTGCAGGGCCGCGCCCACGACGTATATACCGGCGTGTGCCTGCTGCACGGCGACGGCCGGCAAGTAGTTTTCTCTGATCAGACCCGGGTACACTTCCGCCCCCTGACGGTAGCCGAAATCGAACACTACGTGCGCCAGTACCGGCCCCTGGACAAAGCCGGCGCCTACGGCGCCCAGGACTGGATTGGGATGGTGGCCGTAACCCGCCTGGAAGGGTCGTACTTCAACGTGATGGGCCTGCCCGTGCACCGCGTCTGGGAGGAATTGGTGAAGCTGGGGGCCGTAGGCGTATAAGCAGCCGCTGGTTGCGTTGCCTCAGGAGGTGGTCAGGGGAAGCTCCGGTAGGGGCTGGTGGGGGCGAGCGTAGCCGTAGCGGGCCACGGGCGACGCCTGGTAGTAGGTGTCGAGGCCGCTGAGGGCTACAGTGCCGGCGGCCGCCAGGTCCAGGGAACCGTCGGGGCGCAGTACCCCCGTATCGGGCAAATACAGATGTTTCACAGATCCAATCAGCAATACGGTACCATTGATTTCAAGAGGCACCTCCTGCACCAGCCGCAGCCCGATCCGCAAGTGGCTTTCCTGCACATACGGGGCCGCGAAGTCATCTGCATACTGCGGGGTAAGCCCACAAGCGTCAAATTCTGACACTTCCCGGGGAAAGTTGGCGGAGGTGAGGTGAGCGGCCCGGGCGATGCCCTCGTGCACGTGGTTCAGGGTGTAGTAGCCCGTAGCGCGAATATTGTCATAGGAGTGGCGCTCCACGGTGGGTGGGCGCATCACCAGCCCCAGCAAGGCCGGACTGGAGCCCAAGTGTACTACTGAGCTGATAATGGCCAGGTTGGTGCGGCCCTGGGCGTCGGCGGTGCCCAACAGATTAGCCGGCTTGAAGCCCGTTATGGCATTAATCAGATTGAGACGATACACTTTCTCCAACTCGGGCAGGTCAGCGGCGCTGAAATAGGGCATACAACAGGATATTAGGGGTAAGCTGATCCTATAACCTCCATCCCCAGGCTACTGTTTGCCAGGGTAGGTACAGCAGTTAGGATACCGGGAACACTGTACACCGGTCAGTTCTTAAACCCAGTATTTTGTGATATTATTCTGTTTATAATTCATATATAAATTAAAACACAGAGTAGACTGCGTATTTTAATTAAAATACGCAGTCTACTCTGTGAGAATATAGTTGCCGAAAGTATTAAGGCATCAATACTTTATCAATTACGTGAATTACGCCGTTGCTTTGGATTACATCGTAGGTAGAAATAGTGGAAATATTTCCTTTTTCGTCTACCAGTACTACGTTTTTCGGGCCGTTCATCATGGCTTTCAGCGTGCCGCCACTTACGGTTTTCAGCGTAGCCGTGCCTTTACCAGCTTTTATAGCAGCCATGATCTTATCAGCCGTCATCGTGCCAGCCACTACGTGGTAGGTTAGAATCTTGGTCAGCGTTGCCTTGCTTTCGGGCTTCACCAGGGTTTCAACGGTGCCGGCGGGCAGGGCGTTGAAAGCGGCGTTGGTGGGCGCAAATACCGTGAAAGGCCCCTTGCCCTGCAGCGTTTCCACCAGGCCAGCGGCTTTTACGGCCGCTACCAGGGTGGTATGATCTTTCGAGTTTACGGCGTTTTCAACGATATTCTTGTTGGGGTACATAGCCTCACCACCCACCGAAACAGTGCCGGGGGTAAGTTTGGCTTGGGCAGTAGCGGAGCTGGCAAGTGCGGAGCCCATAAAGGCTACCAGAGCGAGAGAGAGCAGGTGTTTTTTCATGAGGAGAGAGGCAAATAAGTTGGTAGTGGAACTATTTGCCGTCATCTACGCCACTGCTACTTTGCCCGGATTTACCTCGGCTAAAAATAAATTACTGTGCTGAAAATATTACATCATAACGAAGCTGAAAAACAGCCAGGTGCAAACAATTTACACAGGGTCATAATTTCCTTATTAGTCTCGTAGTGCGAGTTGCATAGCCGCATCCTGGTGGTAAATATCCGGCAGAAAAATTAGCTTGCCTTTATCCGTTTCGCAGGTGTAGTACCGCAGGTAAATCGGCAGGCTCCGCTGCAGGTCGAAGCGCTGCTTTTCGTGGCTCCGCACGCTCTGGTACAGGGCCGTCAGCTCCTTGGCCCGGCCTTCCCGCCGCAGCAGATACTCGGCTAGCTCCAGGGGCTTTTCCACGCGCACGCAGCCGTGGCTCAGGGCCCGCTCAGCCCGGGTAAAGGCACTGCGGGCCGGTGTGTCGTGCAGGAATACGGTTTGCTGGTTGGGGAAATAGAATACCACGTTGCCCAGGGCATTGAAAGCGCCGGCCCGCTGCCGGATGGTATAGGGAAACTTGCCGGGTGTTATTTTCTGCCAGTTTACCCGCCACGGATTTACCAAGCGGCCTCGCCAGTCGTAGAGGCGGTAGTGGTGGTCGTAGAGAAAACCAGGATCCTGCTGCAGCTCCGGAAGAAACTCCTGTACGGCAATGCTGTACGGTACCCGCCATTCGGGAGCCGTCACGAACACCGCAATGCGGCCGCTGAGCACCGGGGTCGGCCATTCCGGTTTGCCTACTACCACGCGGTGGGTGCGCACTACCTGCCCGTTGCGCACCAGCTGCAGGCGGAAGGCTGGAATATTCACCACCGCGTACTCCGAATCGGCGGGAGCCTCCCAGCGCAGGCGCTCCAGGTTCACGGCTACCCGCCCAAATCCGGCCACAGTGTCCTGCATGAGCCGTGCTGAGTCGGCTGCGGAGGTCTGCAGCGCCCGGGCCCAGGCCGCCTGCAGCAGCCGGTAACCCCGGGTGGCGGGCTGCAAGTGCTGCACGGCGGCGGCCAGGTCTGGCGCTTGGAGCACCTGGTACAGCTGTCCGGCCAGCTGGTGGCTGCGGGTACTATCGGGAAAAATAGCGGGAGAAGTGGTGTATGGACGAAGCCGGCCCTGCTGCATATGCTGCAGGTACTGCAGCAGGGCATCCGTCAGGCGCAGCTCGGAGAGGGCCAGCAGCTGGCTTCGGCTTCGGGCGCGGGTGAGCTGCAAGGAGTCGGGCAGGGCCAGCAGGGAACCCCAGGCGTAGTGGTTGCGGTTCAGGCCCACTTCGGCGGCGCGGCCTAGCACTGCCAGGGCCCGCTGGGCCGGCTCGTTCCAGCCGGTTTCCTGTATCCAGTGGGCCGCGTACTCGTGCCGGGCATAGAACGCCTGCACCGCCGTACCAGTGCGCAGGCCCAGGGCGGCGTAGGTTGCCGTAGCGCCCCGGGTCTCGGTGTTGAGCAGGGCGCGCAAGGAGGCCTTGGCCGCAGATAGCTCGGCGCGGGCTGTTTCTTCATCATCTTCACCCGGGGCGGGATGAGCCCGTAGGGAAAATGCGCAGCCGATGAAGAAAAACAGGAAAATGGCAGACCGCACGGTGCTTCTTACCCTAGCCATATAGTACGTGGTCAGAAGGTGACGGAAAAGCGGACAGTAGGTATTTAGAGCATAGGCAAAGTAGTAGAACGGTAGGGCAGTGGCAGAGTTGGGCCTTCCCTTGATTTAAGCTAAGCAAAAAACGGGAATTATCCTATCGTGCGCCCCGATTTTAAAGCCTGGTCGGGGCGCGCTGCGGGCAGGGGCAGGCTGGCCCGCCAAGATAAAGTAAGCAGGGTAAGGGGCTGGCTACTTGCATCGACCGGGGGAGTTGCCCTGGAGGCCGGCAGGTGGACTAAACGGGTACCGCGCCGGCGTGCTACTTTTGGCTTCCTGCTTTATCGAACCCAACACCTACCATGACGCTAACTCCAACAACCCCGGCCGCGCTGGTTGACCGTACGGCTGCTTACATCCGGCAAAAATTCCTGCACGAAGGCTCCGGCCACGACTGGGAGCACATCCGCCGGGTGTGGCAGGTGGCCCGGGGGCTGGCCCAGCACACGCCCGGGGCCGACCTGCTCATCACCGAACTGGGCGCTCTGCTGCACGATGTGGCCGACTGGAAGTTTCACGGCGGCGACGAGGAGGCCGGCCCCCGGGCAGCCCGGCAGTGGCTGCAGAGTCAGCAGGCCCCGGAAGAGGTGATTCTGCGGGTGGAGGCCATTATCCGGGAAATCAGCTTTAAGGGCCTGGGGGTGGCCACGCCCATGAGTTCCGTGGAAGGGGAATTGGTGCAGGACGCCGACCGCCTGGATGCCATTGGGGCCATAGGCGTGGCCCGGGCCTTTGCCTACGGGGGCCACAAGGACCGCCCCCTGCACGACCCCACCGTATCCCCGGTGGAGCACGCCACTTTTGAGAGCTACAAGCAGAACACTGCCCCCACCATCAACCACTTCTACGAGAAGCTACTGCACCTGCGCGAGCGGCTCAATACGCCCGCGGCCCGGCGCGTGGCCGAGGAGCGCCACGCCTTTATGGAACAGTTCGTGGCCCAGTTCCTGCGGGAGTGGGAAGGGCAGGATCTAGCCCAGTCCTAATGCCTATCTTTCGCCATGCGTTTTTTACTTTCCTTCTCCCGGTTTTTCCTGCCCTTGCTGGTGCTCGCGCTGCTGGCCTCCTGCCGCACCTGCCCCATGCCGTCCTGCCACACCCGTAAGGTGCATTTGCACGGCGGAACCAAGTACCGGGGGCAGCCCTGGTTCAAGAAACAGAACCCCGCCATCGGCGAAAAAATCAAGGTGCACAAGCAGGAAACTGGCAAGCATAACAACGACCGGAGCAAGACCCTGAAATAGCCCCGAAATCGGGTTTCTAGCTAGGTAAAGCGCGGTTTTTTGCCTATCTTGCACGCTTAACGAAGTTCACTCTCACGGGCCCGGCAGCTCCTTTTTCAGAGCCGCTGCGGCCGACTACATTCTCCCTATGGCGGAAGGCGAAAAGATCATTCCGATAAACATTGAAGACGAGATGCGTGGGGCCTACATCGACTACTCGATGTCGGTTATCATCTCCCGGGCCCTGCCCGATGTGCGCGACGGCCTCAAACCCGTGCACCGGCGCGTGCTCTACGGCATGTCGGAGCTGGGCGTATCCTACAACAAGTCCTATAAGAAGAGCGCCCGTATCGTGGGGGAAGTGCTCGGTAAGTACCACCCCCACGGCGACTCCTCCGTCTACGACACCATGGTGCGGATGGCCCAGGAGTGGAGCCTGCGCTATCCTCTGGTCGATGGGCAGGGTAACTTCGGCAGCATCGACGGCGACTCGCCGGCCGCTATGCGCTACACCGAAGCCCGCCTCAAGCGCCTCTCCGACGAGATGTTGGGCGACCTGGACAAGGAAACCGTGGATTTTCAGCCCAACTTCGATGACTCCCTGGAGGAGCCGTCGGTGATGCCGGCCAAATTCCCCAACCTGCTCGTGAACGGCACCACCGGCATTGCCGTGGGTATGGCCACCAACATGGCCCCGCATAACCTCACGGAGGTAGTGGACGGCATTACGGCTTACCTCTCGAACCCCGACATTACCATTGCCGAGCTGATGGAGCACGTCACGGCTCCCGACTTTCCTACCGGCGGTATCATCTACGGCTACGAGGGTGTCAAGCAGGCCTTTGAAACCGGCCGGGGCCGGGTGGTAATGCGGGCCAAAGCCCACTTCGAAACCACCGCTTCCGGTAAGGAGCAGATTGTCGTGACCGAAATTCCCTACATGGTGAACAAGGCCTCGATGATTGAGAAAACCGCCGGCCTCATCAACGAGAAGAAAATCGAGGGCATTGCCGATTTGCGCGACGAGTCGGACCGGGACGGCATGCGCATCGTCTACGACCTGAAGCGCGACGCCATGCCCACCGTGGTCTTGAACAACCTGTTCAAGTACACCCAGCTGCAGTCCTCCTTCGGCGTCAACAACGTGGCCCTGGTGAAAGGCCGCCCCATGACGCTCAACCTCAAGGACCTGATTCACTATTTCGTGGAGCACCGGGCCGATGTGGTAGTGCGCCGCACCCGCTACGAGTTGGCCGAGGCCCAGAAGCGCGCCCACATCCTGGAAGGCCTGCTCATTGCCCTCGACCACCTCGACGAGGTAATTGCCCTGATCCGGGGTTCCCGGGACGGGGATGCGGCCCGGGCCCAACTCATTGAGCGGTTCTCGCTGAGTGAGGTGCAGGCCCGCGCCATTCTGGATATGCGTCTGCAGCGCCTCACCGGGCTGGAGCGTGATAAGCTCGTGCAGGAATACAACGAGCTGATGGCCCTGATTGACCACCTGAAGGCCGTGTTGGCTTCCGATGAGATGCAGCGCGACATCATCCGCCAGGAGCTCGTGGACATTCGGGAGCGGTACGGCGACGCCCGCCGCACCAGCATTGAGTATGCCGGCGGCGACTTCTCCATGGAGGACATGATTGCCGACGAGAGCATGGTGATTACCATCTCCCGGGACGGCTACATCAAGCGTACTGCCCTGGATGAGTACCGGGCCCAGGGTCGGGGCGGCGTAGGCGTGCGGGGAGCTACCTCCAAGCAGGATGACTTCACCGAGCACCTGTTTGTGGCCACCACCCACGAGTACCTGCTGTTCTTTACCGAAGCTGGCCGCGTGTTCTGGCTGAAGGTGTACGAAGTGCCGGAAGGAGGGAAGGCCACCAAGGGCCGGCCCATCCAGAACCTGATCGAAATTCCCCGCGAAGACAACGTGCGTTCCGTACTGAACGTGCGCGGCCTGCGCGACCCGGACTACCTCGACAACACCTTCCTGATGTTCTGCACCGAGCAGGGCACCGTGAAGAAAACTCCGCTGGAGGCGTACTCGCGCCCCCGCACCGCTGGCATCAACGCCATTACCATCAACGAAGGCGACCGGCTGCTGGATGTGCAGTTGCTGAACGGTAACTCGGAGGTGGTGCTGGCCCTGCGCTCGGGCCGGGCCGTGCGTTTTCCCGAGGAGAAAGTGCGCTCCATGGGCCGTACGGCCGCCGGGGTGCGCGGTATCACCTTGTCGGAGGAAATGACCGACGACCGGGTAGTGGGCATGGTGTGCATCGACAAGGACAGCCAGGATGAGCTGCTGGTGGTTTCCGAAAACGGCTACGGTAAGCGGAGCCCGCTGGAGGAGTACCGCATCACCAACCGCGGCGGTAAAGGCGTGCGCGCCATGAAGCTGACCGACAAAACCGGGCAGCTGGTGACCATCAAGGCCGTCAATGATACCGACGATTTGATGATTATCAACAAATCGGGCATTACCATTCGCCTGCGCATGAGTGAGTTGCGCAGCATCGGCCGGGCCACGCAAGGCGTGCGGCTGCTAAAAATCAGCTCCGGCGACGAAATTTCGTCGGTGGCCAAAGTGGCGGCCGAGGAAAAAGACCCGGAGGCGGAAACGGACCTGTTTGCCGCTGCGGACCCGAACGGAACTGGAGCAGACGGGGAGGAGCTCGGCAATTCGCCGGATCCGGATCTGACCGACCTCACGGACCCGGATTTCATCAGCGCTAATTAACTTGCAGCGGCAGAACTCGGCAACGGGTTCTGCCGTTTGTCTTGCAACTCCTTTCATTTTACCTGTAATTCTTCAGCAAACCTCCCATGAAGAAGACTCTGTTGACTCTTGTAGCCGCTGCCGCCCTGCACACGGCGTCGGCCCAGAACTCGGCCGTAACCAATGCCATCTTGTACCAGAAACAAGGTACGCTGGACAAGGCCCGCACTGAAATTGATAAAGCCATTACCAACGAAAAAACCCAGGGCAAAGCCAAAACCTGGTATACCCGGGGTGAAATCTACGAGGGCATCGTCGCTAGCCCCATTTATGGCAAGTCGTTGCCCGTTACCGAAGGCACCAAAACGGCTTTTGAATCGTATTCTAAAGCCGTAACCCTGGAAGGCAAGGACAGTGAGTACGGCAAAATGGCCACGGCCAAGCTCGACGGCCTGTATGGGCTGGCTCTGAACGCCGGCGTTGAAAGCTACAACGGTAAGGACTACGCCAAGGCTGTTGACTCATACCGCATGGCTCAGCAAATCAGGCCTCAGGATTCCACGGCTTATTTGTATGCCGCGTATGCCTCGGAAGCCAACCAGGATTTCGGCGGCGCCAAGGAAATGTATGGTAAGCTCCAGGGCATAGGGTATAAGTCGCCGCAGATGTACGGCCGGCTGCTGCAGATTGCCCGCCAGGAAAAAGACGATGCTGCAGCTCTGAAGGTGGTGCAGGATGCGCTGGTAGTGTACCCAACCAACAAGAGCTTTATGCTGGAGGAGCTGAACATGTACCTCAGCGCCGGCCGTGGCAAAGAAGCCCTCGACAAAATTGACCGGGCCATTGCTGCTGACCCCACCAACTCTAACTTGTATGCTGTTAAAGGCTCCATTTTGGATGGAGACAAGCAGCCGGTTAAAGCGTTGGAAGCGTACCGCAAAGCAGTAGAAGTTGACCCAACGAATTTCGACGCGAACTTCAACCTAGGTGTTTACAGCTACAACAAAGGCGCTGATCTGTTCACGAAGGCTAGCAAGATGAGCCTGGCTGACTATAATAAGAACGGGAAGAAATTTGAAGCCGACGGCAAAAAGTGGTTCCAGGAGTCGATTCCGTACTTCGAGAAGGCTCTACAAGTACAGCCCAATGATCGGTCTACCATCTCGTCCTTGCAGAAGGCCTACCTGCGCGTAGGCCGCACGGCTGATTCCGAAAAAATGTCAGCTAAGCTAGACGCATCAAAGAAATAACTTGTGCCCCCGGAATAGGGGAGCAACTAGAGAGAATAGGCCCGCATACTCTGCTGGCCTATTCTTTTAATCTTTTACTTAACATAATATAAATTATAAGACAAAAGTATCTATGTACAGATGGCACAACTGAGGTTCATGAATGTTTCCCAAAACACAGCCATTTAATTCCGAATTTTGGTGGTCCAGTCAGTGGGTAAGCCCCAGCCACAAGAAGCTGCTCTGAAGAGGCGGCCAGCGACTATCACTGCTTGGTATCTTCTATAATAACAATGGCTAAATCACGCAAAACCGCTTCCCGGACTCGGTACATACTGCTTAGCAGCGCGGACTATAGCTATATTTTACTCAACAGCTGGTAGTGAGTTTACTGAATCTAAAGTGTGTACTAGCTTGTGACTGTCTAAAAGACTTGATCAGTTGTATGTTCATATCTATTGGGGAAGCACGTGTCTTGATTGGACCTGAGGCTGTCTGCGTTTGCATGTTCCGGTTTTTTGGCAGGCGGGCAAATTGGGCATGAACACTCAAGGCGTCTCAGACCGTAGTTGGTTATCTTAACTTAGGGTGGGGATTCGGCTACTTTTTAAACAAGGCACTCCTCTCCTTCTGATAAATGTTGTTACTCACAATAGCTGAAACGAAGGCTTTTAGAATACTCTAAGAGCCTCTCAGGTTTAACCTTTATAGCTGGCTGGTTTTTACGTTTCTACAGGTTGATAAAGCGTTAGATCACCAGTACGACCTTTTCTTAAGGTGATTTATTCTCCCCTTGCCCCCAGCCCCGTGTGTAAGGGGGTATAAAATATAGTAAGGATATACAGAAGGATATAAGTTAAAATAAAAGAAGAATCATAAAGGTATAAAAAAGCACAAATTTCACTATATATTTTACTTTTTTATACTTTATACTACTATGTAATACTATTTTTAATAATCTTTGATTTATACCCATTACTTTTACTCATCCTTTCTTTTACCTCTCTTTTATATGCCAAAGACTATCGACTATCCCCGCACATCGTACATGGGTGCTTGGGAAGTAGCTGAAGTAGTAGATGATACTGGGGGCAAATGTGCTATTGAAACCGCTGCTCGTAAGCTTAATCGGAAAGTCAGTGGCTCTTTCAAAGCTATTATTGGCTCAGCCGTCAAGTTTGGCTTACTGACGAGTAAACGGGAATTTCTCACTACCACCAACTTGTTTCGTCGCATCAAGCATGCCTATGACAAGCAGGAGGAACTGATTTACCACCGGGAAGCTTTTCTACACCCTCCTCTGTTTAATCAGATATGCCGCAAGTTTCGCAACCGGGAGCTTCCTGTGCATATGTTTGACGTAATGCTGATCCGAGAATTCGGAGTAGAAGAGATAAATGCCCAAACTGTTGCCAAGGCCTTTATAGATGGAGCACGGATGGCAGGCATTATGGATGAGCGTAACGTCTTAGCGGATATTGACCTGTTAGCCGCCCAGCAGGCCCCACGCCGGGAGTTAGCCAGTGGTGAGATGCCTAGCAATCTTTTCAGAGCTACAGGAGTATCTAATAACTCCGCTAGCTCTGCCGGGCGTTCTACTACTCCCGACGAGGACGCAGATCTGTCTACTACCCGTGGTCTATCTCCCGTCACCAGCTTTATACCCCCAGTGCCCACCCCTGCCCGGACTATTGATGCTGTATCCAGCCTATTTGGCCTTGACACGGACGATTTGGAGGAAACTATACCTGATTTTACCACTCCACATACCGCTCCGGTTATACCACAAGCAACACAAGTAGCTACTAGTGGACCCGAAGCGGTATTTACCACCCGTATACCCCCCAGGCCTGGCAGTATATCTGATGTACCTGCTCCTGCATACCAAACGATGGGCGCAACTGCTTCTGAAGTAGTATCAACCAGTCAGATGGGAAGTGAGCCTACCACTAGCTACTCTATTCGCATTCAGGGACCGGGTATAGATACGCAGCTCCGGGTAGACGAACTGGATGACTTAGATGTAGTGGAAGTATTGATCAAGCAGATCCGCCGACGCTTGTCAGCTTAATACATACGGCTACCAGTACCCGCTGCGGCTCGGTTCCCACTCCAACTCAGCTTGAGTATACCGTAGCGGGTAGTAGTGGTATGCTTTCAAAAGGAGTAGTTGATTTGGGGCTTCGGAACATCATTCTGAAGCCCCTTTCTCCTGTTGAGAACCGCTTTTTAGGCGGTGGGCTATCGGACACACAATTCAGCACATTCTGCGTCCCCCTACTGCCTCAGTCTAACGGTCATAATCTACATGTTGAATTTACATATATTTATTATGTTAATTCAATAGTATTCTACTTAATTGAAAGACAGGTATTTATGTATTCACTGTCTATTATCACATAGGATCTATCCTAGATACATGCCAGTATCCTGATTTTTCATTGCGGCCCAGATAAAAGCTATCAAGGCGTTGCACACGCACGCTTTGTTGCCAGCCAACTGGTAGCTTCGCTAGTACCGGCGAACCCGCTAGCACCAGCACAGGTTTCTTCAGGTTTTGCAGGTCCACCAGTGAGGGATGCCAAACGGGTACGGTTCGGCCCGCGCTCCAGGCTTGCTTGACATGCAGGGTATCCAGACTACGCCAGTCGGCCAGGCCCTGCACCTGGGGCCAGGTACGGACATCTTGGATATGAGCTAGCCCGGGCGTATCCTTGCGGGCCTCCCAGGCCGGGTACGCGGGCATCAGCAGCGCCAACAAGCTAGCCGTGCATACCAGTGTAGCCCCGGTCAGCACCCGTGGCTGCAGCCGGCGCACCCCCTGCCCTAGCACCCACGCCACCAGCCCACTGCAAATACCGACCACGCAGACCCAACGGGTTGAGCCGGTAGTGAAACCAGGAAGGCCGACCACCCTCATCATTACAGGTACGGCTGCCGCCACTAGCGCCAATAATACTCCCCAACTCCGGATCAGCCCCACGTCTGCTTTGGCCAGGGCCGGGCGGGCGGTGCTTTCCCAGTAGCGGATGAGACCAGCTACAAGCAACGCCAACGGTGGCATCAGGGGCAGCATATACCGCTCTTTCTTTTCCGGCACCAGGCTTAGCAGCACCAGGCCACCCACCACCCAAGCCAGGGCCAGCGCGTACGGCACATAACGGCCGGCCCGGGCCCGGGCATACGGCGCAACAAGCCCGGCCAGGGCCACCAGGGCCCAGAGCCCGGTAAAAGCGAAAAACGACCAGTAATACCAGAAGGGCTGCACGTGGCGGTCGGCCCAGGAAGACATTTCGGTGCGGGCTACGTGCAAGGCTACGGGTGCTACCTTCAGCCAGATATACAGGGGCCACGCGCCGCCCACCACAAGGGCCAGAATACCGGCTCCCAGCGTAGCACCACCCTGCCCGGCCACCAGCCGCCGTCGTTGGGGTTGTTGAACAAGAAAAGCCAGTAGAAACGGGAGCAGGACCGCGTACAAGGGCACCGGCCCTTTACTGAGCATGGATAAACCCGCCAGCAAGCCGCCCAGCAGAATATATGCTACTCCCCGCTCCCGCTGCCACCCTCGCACCAGCAGCCACAGGCTCCCGACCATTAAGCTGTTGGCAAAAATATCCCACTGCCCTTCCCGGCCCGTGGTGATGACCAGCAAGCTACTGGCCAGTACCAACGCCGCCAGCCAGGCCGTACGGCCCGGGGCCGAGGCCTCCCCCGGCTGCTGGCGCGTCAGTTCCCGGGCCAGGCCCCAAAAGAACAGCACCAGCAATAAAGCCGCCACCGCCGCCGGCAACCGCAACATCCCCAGGTCGGCAGTGGGCCCGGAAAGCTGCTGCACGGCCGCTACCGTCCAGGTGGGGAGCGGCGGCTTAGCCAGGCGCAGCTCCCCGTTCATGGTGGGGATAAGCCAGGAGCCACCGGCCACCATTTCGCGGGCCGCCACAAAGTTGCGCGACTCCATCAGACTGACGGCCGGCGCATCGCCGTGAATGAAAAAGCTAAAGCTGCTCACCAGCAGCACGGCTACGGCTTGCCCCCACCGGGACGATACAGGATGTAGTATAGACATAGCAACAAAGAAACGCGCTGGCAGACACACCGCAACTACCCGCTAGTGGGTGCGGTGTCGGGAATTGGGGTTACGGTATCGTTTCAGGTAAGCGCTTCTGCCGGTCTGCCGATCTGTCGGCGCAGGGGAGCCCGCAGTTAATGGCCCCCAGCAGCCGGGCCACGGGGCAGGCAGAAGGAATGGAAAATCGAGGCATAGCTAGGGGGTGGCAGGAAACAGGAAGGCGGACGGCAACGGGGGCTGGCACTTACCCGTAACGAGCTGGCCGGGGCCTATACGCAGAATAACCGGCGGGGGGCATTTCCGGTTACCTTTGCCCTAGCCTGGTGTCAGGTCCTCTTTTCCTCTTCCCTTTTCTCCCTGCATCGTACGCATGGCATCCATACTGGTAACGGGCTGCGCGGGCTTTATTGGCTCACACCTGGCCGAGCGCCTGCTCCTCGAGGGACACCGCGTGGTGGGCCTGGATAACTTCGACCCGTTTTATAACCGCACCCTCAAGGAGCAGAACCTGGCTACCTGCCTGGCCCACCCCCGCTTTAGCTTTCACGAGGTAGACTTGCGCCGGGGGCTGGATGCCCTAGTGGATGCCCTGCCCGCCGACCCAATTGAGGCCGTAGTACACCTGGCCGCCAAAGCCGGCGTGGGCCCTTCCGTGCAGGACCCCACCGGCTACCTGGAAAACAACGTACTGGGCACCACCTACCTGCTGGAGTGGATGCGGCACCGCGCTATTGGCAAGCTGTTTTTTGCCTCCTCCTCCTCCGTGTACGGCAACACCCGCCAGCAGCCCTTCCGGGAGGATATGAACCTGCAGGCGGCCTGCATCTCGCCCTACGCCGCCTCCAAGCTCAGCGGGGAGCAGCTCACCTACACCTACCACCACCTGCACAGGCTGGACGTGCTCAATGCCCGGTTCTTCACCGTGTACGGTCCCCGGCAGCGGCCCGATCTGGCCATTCATAAGTTTGTGCGCCTGTTGCGGGCCGGGCAGCCCATTCCGGTGTTCGGCGACGGTAGCACGGCCCGCGACTATACCTTTGTGCGGGATACCGTGGAGGGCATTGTGCGGGGTGTGCACTACTTGCTTACCCATACTGGCGTGTATGAAACGGTGAACCTGGGCAACAGCCGGCCGGTGGCGTTGCTGGAGCTGATTGCCGCCGTGGGCGAGGCCGTGGGCGAACAGCCCCAACTGGAGTTTCAGCCTATGCAGGCCGGCGACGTGGACATCACCTACGCCGATATCAGCAAAGCCCGCCAGCTGCTGGGCTATTCCCCCCAGACTACCCTGGAAGCGGGCCTCACCGAATTTGTGCAGTGGCTGGACCAAACTTCCTGGCTTGAGCCGGGCGCCGTGGCCGTGGGTCACAAATTTTGAGGCGGGGGTTGCACCAAACTTCTTGGAACCCCGTATGTTTGTAGGGCAAGGCAAACGGCCGGCCATAAAATAAGGGGCTGAGCCTGCTGCCCCGCCCCTTATCCGAACCTGTTACCAGTGGTGCAGCAGCGGCAGTAGCCACTCTTTTACCACAAACAGCGTCACCTGCAAGAGCAGGGACTTGTTCTCCCGAAGAAACCGCCGAACGGCTTGCTTCGGTTTCGTACGCACCTTTCTCATTGGTTGAAGAAGATAGGGTGTGTAGGCACCCACTTCTTGAAACCCCGGTTGCGCCAACAGCCGGGGTTTCGCCGTTTATAGGCTCCCGTGTTGGTGGGGTGTTTCCCGTACGCTTACCGGCAAAGATACACCCCGACCCGCCCCCCACAACTTGGATAGTGGGGAGTACCGGGCCGGAAGTGGTCTTTATTTCACCCGGGCCTTTACCGGCGTCCCCTCGCTACCCATCGTGCTGCGGCGCAACTCGCGGCGGAGTAACACCATGTTGCGGGCGTACACCACCGTCCCGAAGGCATTACCAATAATGAGCACCAGATCCAGGCGCAGAAAGGCATACACCAGAATCAGTACGGAGCCCACGAAGCTGATAACCCAGAAGCTCAGGGGCAACGACGACTCGCCTTTTCGCTCGGAATAGATCCACTGGTACACGAACCGCAGCAGAAAGATGGTTTGGCCTACGGCACCCAAAGCCAGCAAGCCGGCCGGAATACGGCTGCCCAGCATGGCCTGCAGGCTGAAGTGCTGGTTGCCGGCCACAAACCAGCCGAGCATCGCCACCGGAAATGCGTACGCCCCGGCCCGAAACCCCGGATGCAGCTGCCGCCACTCGCCCAGCAGCTGCAGGTTGCGGATGTAGATGGCGTAGCTGATTAGCTGCGCGCCCAGAATAACCGGGTCGTGGCGCAGAATGCCGTACACAATCATCAAAAACGAGGATACCAGGCTGATTTGCCAGAATAAGGTGGGCACCAGTACCCGCTTGGCCCGCTCACTCTGAATCCACTGCAGCACAATGCGGCTGGAAAACAGCAGCTGCGACACCAGCCCAATGCCCAGGGCAACCGTTTGCGACGTCATAGAGCCCGGAACTTACTTGCCCGTGGTGGTGGCCCCCGCGGCCTGCTGCCGGTGCGCTTCCCCGATTTCGTAGTTTTTCCAGCGGGAGCGAATCCAGCGGAAGCCGAAGGTGTCCACTAGCGGCTTCCAGGCCCGGTTCCAGAGGTTGTACTTAGCCGTGCCGGCAAAGCGCGGGAAGTGCCGCACCGGCAGCTGCTTCACTGTACCGCCCTGCAACTGCACCAGCGCCCCCAGGAAGCGGTGCATGCCGTGGAACAGCGGAATGCGGCGGGCGTACTCAGTTTTGAGGATTTTCAGCGGACAGCCCGTATCCTGAATCCCGTCGTTGATGAGCGTACGGCGCACGGTGTTGGCAATAACCGACGACATCTTCTTCACGAATGTATCCTGGCGCTTGGCGCGGATGCCATTCACCATGTCATACTTCGGAAAGAACTCAAAGAAAGTTAGGAAGTCGAGCGGGGTGGTCTGGATGTCGGAGTCAATGTAGCCAATAAGCGTGGTGCGGGCGTGGTCGATGCCGGCTTTCACGGCGGTACTCAGGCCCCGGTTCTGGCTCAGGCTGATGAATTCGTAGTTCGGCTTCTGGCGACATACGTCGCGCAGAATGGCCAGGGAGCCGTCGGTGGAGCCGTCGTTCACGAACAGCACGGTGGTAGGCACCGGCGTTTCGGCCAGAAATTTGTCCATCTCCACCACAAACTGCCCCAGGCTTTCTTCTTCATTATAGACAGGCACCAGCACCGTCAGACTTTGGGTGGCAAGGTAGGCAGCGCGGTCGGGAGCAGCAGGCATAGAAACGAGTGGGGGTAAAACGGGGCGCAAGGTACGCAAGGTTTTCAGCAAGGTACCTGCCCATACGCAAAAGCGGCCGAACGGATGACAGCATCTTTTGCTCGTCAGTTATATATAAGTGGTAAAGCACCTGACGAAGCGGTAGAGATGCTTCGGCTTCGCTCAGCATGATGATCCTGTCTTGCTGCTACTCCCGCCGCACCCCGCCGGAAATGGTGGTGTGGCGCTGCCTGAGCACGTCCACCACGTCTTCCAGCGAGAGGCCCGAGGCCGTCAGCAATACCAACAAATGGTACAGCAGGTCGGCGGCTTCGCCTTTAAGGCCCTCCACGTTGCCGCCCACGGCGTCGATGACGGTTTCCACGGCCTCCTCTCCCACTTTCTGGGCAATTTTGGGCATGCCCTTGCGGAACAGGGAGGCAGTGTACGATTTGGGGTCTTCGTCGGGGTGCTGGTGGCGGCGCTGCACCAGCCGCTCCAGCTCCGCCACGAAGCTCACGGCCGGGGCCGGGTAGCGCGTCTGCCGGGGCTGCTCGAAGCAGCTGGTGGTGCCCCGGTGGCAGGTGGGGCCATCGGGGCGGGCCAGGATGAGCAGGGCGTCTTGGTCGCAGTCCTCGTGCTCACTCACCACGGTGAGGTAGTTGCCGGACGTTTCGCCCTTGGTCCAGAGGCGCTGCTTGGAGCGGGAGAAGAAGGTCACGCGGCCCGTCTGGTGAGTTACGCGCTGCGCTTCCTCGTTCTGGTAGCCCAGCATGAGCACCTGCCCCGTGTGGGCATCCTGCACAATCACCGGAATCAGCCCATCGGGCATTTTGGCAAAATCCATTGGATCTGGTTGTTAGTTGGTAGTTGGCAGTTGAGTAGTACAGGCGCGAGCAGTCAATAAGCTGACAACGGACAGCTACCAACTGACAACTAAAATTACAGCCGCACGGCAATGCCATCCTGGCGCAGGTGTTCTTTCAGCTCGCGGATGCCGATTTCGCCGAAGTGGAAGATGCTGGCGGCGAGGCCGGCATCGGCCTGGGCCTGCTGGAACACATTAGTAAAATCATGCTTGGAGCCGGCGCCGCCGGAGGCTACTACCGGAATGGTTACGGCCCGGCTCACGGCTCCGGTGATGTCCAGCGCGAAGCCGTCCTTGGTGCCGTCGTTGCTCATGGATGTCAGCAGAATTTCGCCCGCGCCCCGCTCGGCGGCTTCCCGGCACCACTGCACCGCGTCGCGGCCGGTGTTGTGGGTACCGGCCCGGGTGTAGATCTGCCAGCCGTCGGCGTCGTGGTAGCGGGCATCGGCGGCCACCACGATGCACTGGGAGCCGAAACGAGCGGCCAGCTCATCAATCAGCTCGGGGCGGGCTAAAGCGGCCGAGTTGATGCTCACTTTGTCGGCCCCGTTCATGAGCAGGGCTTCCACATCAGCCACGGTGCCGATGCCGCCCCCTACGGTGAACGGAATGTCCAGCTCCCGGGCCACGTCGCGCACCAGGGCCACCAGCGTCGCGCGCTTCTGGTTAGTGGCGGTGATGTCGAGGAACACCAGCTCGTCGGCGCCCTCGCGGGCGTAACGGGCAGCCAAAGCCACCGGGTCGCCCGCGTCGCGCAGGCCTTCGAAGCGCACCCCTTTCACGGTGCGCCCATCCTTCACATCGAGGCAGGGTATGATTCGTTTGGTTAGCATGCTTGGTTGGTTTTCTTCCGGAAGTATCTTTAATCTACATCTTCCATCAAAAGTGAATTAAGCAGATTAATTGGCTTAAAGCCTATCCAGATTTACGAGTACTTGATGAAACGTCAGAATTTCTGCTGGGCCACATTTTTGAAGACGCCATTCTCATCCGCAAAAGAAATGGTGAACATGTTTTGGAAGACGACTTCTATGGCGACCCAGCATGTGGCTACATAAGCCGTGACCATGATTGGGCAGTCGTAGCAGGCGAGCATGTTACAATCTGGCATTCTCGGCGGGGTAAACACATTATTCTCCTTCCGGAAAGGCAATGGGTTGAAGCGCTTCGATACATCGGGCCATCAGTCCTACATCTGCTCGTTGACCCGTTTGGACAACACAGTTCTATTTGGGAGCTAAATGTGCAAACCAACAGTTTCCGAAAGCTCCAAAGTCTTCCGACCTGGAAAGAGTACACAGAGGATATTCGTTGGTAGATCTGCTTACAGCCAGGGCTGCAGCTGCTCCAGCGTGATGGTGCCTTCGTAGATGGCTTTCCCGATGATGGCTCCGTGCATGCCCACGGCGGCCAGGGCCTCCACGTCGGCAATGGTGGTGACGCCGCCGCTGGCAATGAGGCGGGCGGCGGGCAGTTGCTCGCGCAGCTCGGTGTACGTAGCCAGCGACGGGCCCTGGAGCTTGCCGTCCTTGCTCACGTCGGTGCAGATGAAGGTGGTGGCCCCGCTGGCCAGGTAGCCCTCCACAAACTCGCGCAGGGTCCGCTCGCTCTGCTCGGCCCAGGCGTTGATGGAAATGTGGTTGTCGCGGTAGTCAGCCCCGATGATGATGCGGTCGGCCCCGAAGGTGTGGAGCCAGCCGTTCACGGTTTCGGGCTCGCGCACGGCAATACTGCCGGCCGTAATCTGCCGGGCCCCGGCGTCGAAGGCCTGGTGCACGGCGTCCTCGCTCTGCAATCCGCCCCCGAAGTCGATGTGCAGGCTGGTGTGGCGGGCAATGCGCTCCAGCACGGGCAGGTTCACGGGGCGCTTGGCGCGGGCCCCGTCGAGGTCCACCAGATGCAGACGCTTCACGCCGGCGGCCTCGAAGCGTTGGGCCACGGCCAGCGGGTCGGCGTCGTAGGTGGTCTGCTGGGCAAAGTCGCCCTCCGTCAGGCGCACGCACTGGCCGTTGATGAGGTCAATAGCGGGAATGATTTCCATGTTGGGGTCTAATGCTTGGTGCTGATAGCGGATCAAAAAAACGTCATGCTGAGCTTGTCGAAGCATCTCTACCTCTGACTAATCAATTGGCATTGCAACGAAGCGGTAGAGATGCTTCGACAAGCTCAGCATGACCGTTCTTTTATCACGAGCTTACAGCTTGAGAAAGTTTTCCAGGATGCGGGTGCCGACGGGGCCGCTCTTTTCGGTGTGGAACTGCACGGCGTAGAAGTTCTCGTGCTGCACGGCGGCGCTGAACGGCGCGGGGTACGCGGCCTCGGCAATAGTATACCCGCCCACCGGGGCGTAGTAGCTGTGCACGAAGTACACGTAGTCCTCGGCGCCGAGACCCTCGAACAGCGGACTGCGCAAGGTCTGCAGGTTGTTCCAGCCCATGTGCGGCACTTTGTACTCCGCGGTGGCCGGGAACCGCACCACGTCGAACGGGAGAATCCCGAGCAGCTCGGTGCCACCGCCCTCCTGGGTATGACGGCCCAGCAGCTGCATCCCCAGGCAGATGCCCAGGAACGGCTGCGTGAGTGTGGGCAGCAGTTCATGCAGGCCCTGGGCGCGCAGCTCCCGCATGGCGGAGGCGGCCTCGCCCTCACCTGGGAACAGCACCTTATCGGCGCGGCGAATCACGTCGTGGTCGGCTGTGAGTGTGGCCTGCACGCCCAGCCGTTCCAGCGCAAACAGCACCGACTGCACGTTGCCGCCTTTGTAATCTACTATGGCTATTTCCATTTGAACATATCGAGTGAATGACGTCGTTTACTCTTTTGTTTAAACAAATGATTAAATGAGTTTCTATTCACTGAACGGTCATTCGGGCTGGAGCGAAGGGCCTTTCACGCCAGCCCGAATCGGTGCAACGCAATAAAGTCCTTCGCTCCAATCAGGATAATCGTTATACACACAAGTCACAACAAGACAGCTCTTTATCCATTTGTTTAAACAAATGGATAAACTACAAAATGCCTTTAGTGCTGGGAATTTCCATGCGGCCGGCGTCGCGCACCAGCGCCATTTTGATGGACTTGGCTACGGCCTTGAAAATGGCTTCGATCTTGTGATGCTCGTTCTGGCCCTCGGCTTTGATGTTGAGGTTGCAGCGGGCGGTATCGGAGAAACTCTTGAAGAAATGGTAAAACATTTCGCAGGGCATATCCCCTACTTTCTCGCGCTTGAACTCGGCATCCCACACAATCCAGGGACGGCCCGAGAAATCGATGGCGGCCTGGGCCAGCACGTCGTCCATGGGCAGCAGGAACCCGTAGCGGGCCAGGCCGCGCTTGTCGCCGAGGGCTTGGGTGAAGGCTTCGCCCAGGGCAATGGCCGTGTCCTCGATGGTGTGGTGCTCGTCGATGTGGAGGTCGCCCTGCACCGTGATGCGCATATCCACGCCCGAGTGCTTGCTGAGCTGGTCGAGCATGTGGTCAAAGAAGCCCAGGCCGGTGTGCATCTCGGGGCGGCCGTTGCCGTCGAGGTTCAGCTCGATACTGATTTTGGTTTCGTTTGTGTCGCGTTGTACCACGGCGGTGCGGGCGGGCAGCCGCAGAAACTGGTATATTTTTTCCCAGCTCATGGTCGTCAGCGCGGCGCGGTCGTCGCCCTCCCCTTCCGGCTTCAGCAGGATGGACTGGCAGCCCAGGTTCTGAGCCAGCTCCACGTCGGTCAGCCGGTCGCCGATGACGAAGGAATTTTTGAGGTCGTAGCCGCTGCCCTCGCCCAAGTACTGAGTGAGCATGCCGGTGCCGGGCTTACGGGTGGACAGGTTCTCGTGGGGGAAGCTCCGGTCGATGTGCTCACGCACGAACTCCACTCCTTCCGAACGCAGCACATCGAGCATCATATTGTGCGCCGGCCAGAAAGTATCCTCTGGGTAGCTCTCGGTGCCGAGGCCGTCCTGGTTGCTCACCAGCACCAGCTCGTAATCCAGCTCGCGGGCAATGCGGGCCAGGCCGGTGATGGCACCGGGCACAAACTGAAATTTTTCCCGCGTCAGCGCGTCCACCTGGAAATCCGTCGGCGGCTCGATGAGGATGGTCCCGTCGCGGTCAATGAAGAGTACTTTTTTCATGAGTAAGTAAAAGTGTTGGTCAACTCAGGCACTTGGCGCGTGATCTGACATTTTGTTTGGCAGCAAACTCACCACTTCAGCAGCTTGCGCAACAATGAAAGCATCCAGACCGACCGCCGAGTCGAGTGTGCAGGTGAGGTCAGCGTGTTGCTCGTCAAATTTTAAACTGAAGATGACGTTTTGATGACCGAACCCATCAAAGTCGATTTCCTTGATGCCTGTAAACCGAAGTTCGATTTCGCAGTGCTTGGCCTGACGAAAGTATCCCCGCTCATCGGTTGACGCTGTCGTCTCAAATGCAGCAAGCACAAAAGTAACCGTTGGATAATAGCCCGGATTGGCTTCAAAGGTCACTTTCTTCACTTCCGCATCGTGAAAATTCGGCCAGTATCCGAAGTGCTCAAGAACTAGGGACGCATTGGCTATCCGGCCAATCACAGGATTTTCGCTCATGCTTTGGCTTGATTAGCGAACGAACTTGATTAACGAACGAAACGGTAGAGATGCTTCGGCAAGCTCAGCATGACGTTCTCCACTCCTTATATATACTACCCCGCAAACTCCCGCAGGGCCTGGAGCAGCAGCTCGTTCTCGGCGGGGGTGCCCACGGTGAGGCGGAGCGTGCCGGCGCAGCCGGGCTGGGTGGTGCGGTTGCGCACGATGATGCCCCGGGCGACCAGGAAATCATACACGGCCGTGGCATCGGGGTGGAAGCGCACCAGCAGGAAGTTGGCATCCGAAGGAAACACCTCCGCCACGATGGGCAGCGCGGGCAGGCGCTCGGCCAGCCAGTCGCGGCCCACCAGCAGCTGCTGGCGCAGCGCCTCGAACCGGTCGGCGTCGCGCAGGGCCTGCAGGGCGAAACGCTGCGTGGCTTCCGATACGTTGTAGGGCGGCTTGATTTTGTTGAGGTAGCCGATGATTTCCGGCGAGGCGAAGGCCATGCCCAGGCGCAGGCCGGCCAGGCCCCAAGCCTTCGAGAAAGTTTGCAGCACCACTAGGTTGGGGAATTCGGCCAGGTGGGTGGTCCAGCTGGGGGCCGCGGCGAAATCGGCGTAGGCCTCATCTACCACTACCAGTCCGTGGAAACCGCGCAGGATTTCCTCCATATACTCGGCGTGGAGCAGGTTGCCAGTGGGGTTGTTGGGCGAGCAGAGCCACACGATTTTGGCATCCGAAGCCAGCACGCCGGCCACGATTTCGGGCGAGAGCTGGAAGTCGGGCGTCAACTGCAGGCGCTCCACGCGCACATCATTCAGGTTAGCGGCCACCTCGTACATACCGTAGGTGGGCGGCAGGATGAGCAGGCTATCCTGGCCGGGCACGCAGGTGAGGCGCACCAGCAGGTCGATGGCTTCATCGGAGCCGTTGCCGAGGAAAATCTGCTCGGGGCGTACGGCTTTGAGCTGGGCCAGCTCCTGCTTCACGGCGCGCTGCTGCGGGTCGGGGTAGCGGTTGAACTGATCGGGGCCGGCGCTGCCGAGGCTGTTCTCGTTGGCGTCGAGCATGACCTGGGCCTCGCCCTGAAATTCGTCGCGGGCCGACGAGTAGGGCTTCATATCCCGCAGGTTGGGGCGTACGAGGCTATCGAGGTTGAACATGAATCACGGATTTAAACGGATTATTCGGATTTCACGGATTTAGTAGAGTGTCATGCTGAGCTTGCCGAAGCATGACACTCTACCGCTGACTAACTGATTAGCCTTACAACGAAGCGGTAGAGATGCTTCGACTGCGCCTCCGGCTCCGCTCAGCATGACGTACTACTTCATCTTACCATTACTGCTCCCCGCCGGCCAGGGATTCCAGGCGGAGGGTCACGGCGCGGGCGTGGGCGCGGAGGCCTTCGGCTTCGGCCATGATTTCTACCACGGGGCCCACATTCAGCAGACCTTCGGGGGTGAGGCGCTGGAAGGTGATTTTCTTCAGAAACGAATCCAGCGACACGCCGCTGTAGTTGCGGGCGTAGCCGTTGGTGGGCAGCGTGTGGTTGGTACCCGAGGCGTAGTCGCCCACGGCTTCCGGGGTGAGGTGGCCCAGGAACACGGAACCGGCGTTGGTGACGCCTTCGGCCAGCTGCTCTGGGTTGCGCACGGCCAGAATCAGGTGTTCAGGCGCGTACTGGTTCGAGAAGTACAGCATTTCCTCCGGCGTACGCAGCAGGATGGCGCGGCTTTCCTGCAGGGCCAGCGCGGCTACTTCGGCCCGGGGCAGCTCGCGCAGCTGGCGCTCTACCTCGGCTTTGGTCTGCTCCAGCATCGATAAGGAGTCCGACAGCAGAATCACCTGCGAGTCGGGGCCGTGCTCGGCCTGGCTAAGCAGGTCGGCGGCCACAAAGGCCGGCGTGGCCGATTCATCGGCAATAACCAGCACCTCCGATGGTCCGGCCGGCATGTCGATGGCCACGCCGTAGCGGGTAGCCAGCTGCTTGGCGGCCGTCACGTAGCGGTTGCCGGGGCCGAAGATCTTGTCCACGGCCGGCACGGAGTCCGTACCGCCACTCAGGGCGGCCACGGCCTGGGCCCCGCCGGCTTTTACGATGGTACTGATGCCCAGCAGCTGGGCCGTAAACAGGATGATGGGGTTTACCGAGCCATCCTTCTGGGGCGGGGTGCACAGCACGATTTCAGGGCAGCCGGCCAACCGGGCCGGTACGCCCAGCATCAGCAACGTACTGAACAGCGGCGCGGTGCCGCCCGGAATGTAGAGGCCCACGCGCTGCACGGGCACTGCCCGCCGCCAGCACGTAACACCGGGCATGGTTTCCACGCGCTCCTCCTGCGGGATTTGCGCTTTGTGGAACCGCAGAATGTTGGCGCGCGCCTGCCGGATGGCCGTTTGCAGTTCGGCCGGGACCTGGGCCGCGGCGGCGGCCAGCTCCTCGGGCCCCACGCGTAGGCCGCCCGCGAGGTCGGCCCCGTCGAACTGCCGGGCGTAGTCGAGCAGGGCCGCATCGCCGCGCCGGCGCACGTCCTCGAAAATCTGCTGTACGCGCTGCTCCACGTCCTGGGCCTGCTGCTGGGCCGCCCGCTGCTGCAGGGCCGCCCACTCCGGCTGGGATGGATATTGGAAGATGTTCATCTGGAATAGTGCTTGGTGCTTAGTTGTTAGTGCTTGGTATGTTCTAAAGTCTGCTTACTAAGCACCAAGCACTAACAACTGAGCACTAATCAGGAAATCATTTTCTCAATCGGGAGTACCAGGATTCCTTCGGCGCCGACAGCTTTAAGCTGGCTAGTGATATGCCAGAAATCGTCCTCGTTCACCACCGACTGCACCGACACCCAGCCTTCCTCGGCCAGCGGCGTAATCGTCGGCGACTTGATGCCAGGCAGCAGCTGCTTCACCGCATCCAGGGCCGCCACCGGGGCATTGAGAATGATGTACTTGTTGCGGCGGGCGCGGCGCACGGCCTGCATCCGGAACTGCAACTGCTCCAGCAGCTCCCTCTTTTCGGCGCTCAGGTTCTGGTTGGCAATGAGCACGGCTTCGGAGCGGAATACGGTTTCTACCTCGCGCAGGCCGTTGCCCAACAGCGTGGAGCCGCTGCTCACAATATCACAGATAGCCTCGGCCAGCCCGATGCTGGGGGCAATTTCTACCGAGCCGCTGATGGTGTGCAGGTTGGCTTTTACGCCGCGCTCCGCGAGGTAATCACCCAGAATGCGGGGGTATGAAGTGGCAATGTTCACGCCCTGCAAATCCTGAATGGAGTCGTAGGCGGCGGCGCGGGGCACGGCCAAGCTCAGGCGACACTTGCTGAAGCCCAGACCTTCTACTTCAAGGTTAGGAAAGCCGGATTCTACCAGCACGTTCTGGCCCACAATACCCAGGTCGGCCACGCCGTCCTGCACGTAGCCGGGGATGTCGTCGTCGCGCAGGTAGAGAATTTCGAGGGGGAAGTTGGTGGCTTCGGTTTTGAGCTTGTAGGAAGCCGAGAGGAAGCTGATGCCGCATTCCCGAATCAGATTCAGGGAGTCTTCGCTTAAGCGGCCCGATTTCTGGATGGCCAGACGGAGCATGTCGTTGGGAAGTAAATGGTGAATTTGGGAGTCGGCAGGGACTGATTTTGCCCGGTGCGCAACCGCAATTCAAGGATGAGTTGGTGGGGAAACGGGGAAGTAGACCCCGACGTTGGAAAATGGCCATAATTTGGCCGGGCCACCTGATTTCTGGGGGCCAGGGAACCGGTTGCGGTTCGCCCAACGGGGTCAATATGATGCGTATATTCCTCTAGAAAGAGGAATGGTGCCCGTGATGATGGTGATGCTGAGTCTCAGACGCGCAGGCCCCAGCCAGGCGGCCCGCAGCGGGGGCGGCCAGATGGCTCATGGGGCTCAGGAAAAGCGCGGAGAAGGGCATGCGGGGCTTGTGGTAACGGGGCAAAGGTAAGCGCGACGGCCAGAGTTGAAAACTTTTTCACCGAATTTTTATCATAAAAGCCGGACCTTTGCCTTTTCCGCCCCAGAGCCGTCATTCTGGCACCATTGTTTCGGGGCCCAACACTCCGACGGAGTTGCCCGTTGTGGTTTTTCCGCCTCACCTGTTGCTTTCACCTATGTTTAATATTCGGTTATCAGCTCTTTGTTGGGCCATGGGGCTAAGCCTGGCTTGTGCGCCCCAGCTCGTGCGGGCCCAGACGGCCCCTGCCACCGCCCCAGCTTCTCCCGAGCCAGCCCCCACCCCTGCCGCTTCCCAGCCCGTACCCACTACGCCCGCCAGCCCGGTGCCAAGCGGCATGGCGGCTCCGGCCGCTGGCGTGCCCGCCATTCAGCTGCCCCTGCCCCAGGCCAGTCCCCGGGCATCGGTTTCGCAAACGTTTGGGCTCACGGAAGTAACAGTAGACTACCACGCGCCGGCGGTGCGTAACCGCACGGTGTGGGGCGGGCTGGTGCCCTACGACCAAGTGTGGCGGGCCGGTGCCAATGAAAACACGCTTATCCGTTTCTCTACGCCGGTTTTGCTCAGGGGCCAGCTGGTACCGGCCGGGCAGTACTCCTACTACGTGGTGCCCCACCAGGACCGGGACTGGGAGCTGACCCTGAACCGCGTGACTACCCACTGGGGGGCCGAGGGCTACGACCAGCGCGACGACGTAATTCGGGTGCCGGTGATGCCCGAAACGGCCCCCTTCCACGAAAACCTGACGTACTGGTTTTCCGACATCAAGCCCACCGGTGCCCACCTCAACCTCACCTGGGAAAAGCGTACCCTCACCCTGCTCATCGAAACGGAGGTGCACAAGCAGGTGCTGGTGGGTATTGAGCAGGTGCTGCAACAGAAACCCGACGACTGGCAGCTGCTGGCCCAGGCCGCCGATTACCTGGTGCAGAATAACATCCAGCCCGAGCGCGCCCTCACGTGGATCAATGAGTCATTGAAGCTGCAGGATGCGGCCCCCAACAACTGGATCAAGGCCCGTTTGCTGGCCCAGCAGCAGGATTTCGGCACGGCCATCGTCTACGCCCGCAAGGCCATCAAGCTCGGCGACAAAGAGGATACCGCCTTTAAGTCGCAGCTGCCGGGCATGCGCATTGCTCTCACTGAGTGGCAGGCCAAGGCTTATTAAGTAGGTCAAAAGGAACACGTAAAAAGGCAGCGCGGCTACGGCTTCCCATTGGGACGTAGCCGCGCTGCCTTTTTACGTGCTGACGTTGGCTAACATTCTCCTTTTGGCTGTTATTTGTTTCCATGGATACCTTCATTGCCCGTTGCCACGCTATTCACCCGCTTTCCCCGGGGCTGGAGGCGGCCCTACGCCAATTGGTGGGGCGGGAAACGGCTCCGGCCCGCAGCCTGCTGCTGCAACCGGGCCACACGGCCCACAAGCTCTACTTTCTGGAAAGTGGGCTAATCCGGGGCTTCTACCTAAAGGATGGCAAAGAAGTCACGGCCTGGTTTATGCCCGAGGGCCATTTCGTGGCGGCCATTCTCAGCTTTTTCTCCCGGCAGCCTTCCCACGAATACCTGCAGGCCCTGGAGGATTCTGTGCTCTGGTTTATCACCCAGGACCATTTGCAGGCCCTCTACCAGCAGTTTCCCGAGTTCAATTACATTGGGCGGGTGCTCACGGAGCAGTATTACGTGCTGAGTGAACAACGGGCGCTGCACCTGCGCATGCTGCCGGCCACTGAGCGGTACGCGCTGCTGGTGCAGCAGTTTCCCGATGTAGCCCGCCGCGTGCCGCTTAAGCTGCTGGCCAGCCACCTGGGCATCACGCCCGAAACGCTGAGCCGCTTGCGCGCCCGTCGCTGCTAAGCCGCCTCTCTTGAGCCGTCGTTCTTGACAGATATCAAGGGAAGTTAGTCCCGTGCAGGAGACTTTTGACGCATGGTTTCACCAAACGTCAACCCCTGTGCTTTCCCCGCTCGTTCTAGCAAGCTGCGACTTCTCCTTGTTGCCCAAACTGGATTTTCCGCCCACCCTCGGCTATATTCTGGCGGTATTCGTGGGCTGCTTCGTACTGGAACGGCTGATTCCTGGCTGGCCACTGCCGCGCATTTCGTCCTGGCCGCTCCGCGTGCTGGCCATCAACGGGGCCCAATTGGGTGTAGTACTTCTGGCCGGCGTGAGCTGGGAGAAGTGGCTGTCGGCGTATTCCCTGCTGCATCTTTCCCGGTACGTAGGCCCGGTGGCGGGCGGCCTCCTGGCCTACGTTGCGGCCACGTTCGTGTTTTACTGGTGGCACCGGTGGCGGCACACCGTCGATTTCCTGTGGCGGCACTTTCACCAGATTCATCACAGCCCCCGGCGCATTGAGGTGATTACCTCCTTCTACAAGCACCCGCTCGAAATGATGGTTAACTCCGTGCTGGGTGGGCTGCTGGTTTTTACGGTGCTGGGCCTGAGTCCGGCGGCCGGGGCCGTGTACACCCTCTGCACGGCCCTGGGCGAGTTTTTTTACCACACTAACGTGCGCACGCCCCAGTGGATTGGCTACGTATTTCAGCGCCCCGAAATGCACCGTATTCACCACCAGTACCAGAAGCACAGCCACAACTACGGCGACTTACCGCTCTGGGACTGGCTGTTCGGCACTTACCACAATCCGCGGGAATTCCAGGCCACTTGTGGCTTCGACGCTGATAAGGAGGAACGCCTCCTCCCGATGCTGTGCTTCCGCGACGTACACCAAGAACAAAGTCTAAGCTAGGAACCAACCGGCAAAAAGCCCCTTAAACGCCTTAAAATCTCGCAATAACCCGCAGGTTCACGAGGCGGCGCGAGAGGAAATTCGGCACGGAATACGTTACCCCGTTCAGGTCCTGGATGTAGTTGTAGCCGGCTAAGTTGTCGGCGCCCAGCACGTTGAGCACTTCCAGGCTCATCCAGAGGCTACGAAGCTGCACGGCGCGGCCCTGCTGCTGCTCAACTCCTGAGCGCAGGCTGAGCACTTTGGTAAAGCCCAGGTCGGCGCGCTTGTAGCTGCGGGTAAGCTTGCTGGTACCGCGCAAATCGGGCGCATCGGGGGGGCTGAAGGGCAAGCCGGTACCAAATACTAGGTTCACGTACCCTTTCACCGAGGGGTTGCCGGGCAAATTGTCCTGCAGAAACACGCCCAGATTCAGCCGCTGATCCGAAGGCCGGCGGATGTAGCCTTTGGGCACGCGGCCGGTAATGCCCCCATTGGCATCGAACGTATTGATGGAGTCGGCGGCCAGATTCTCACGGGTGGTGAGCACGCCCAGGCTAAACCAGGATTCCGTGCCGGGAATAAACTCCCCGCTCACCCGGGCATCAAGGCCGGCGGCGTAGGCCCGGGCCTTGTTCTGGGCTTGGTAGCGCAGGCGCACGTTGTCGATGTCATAGGGCACTACGTCGGTGAGGTACTTGTAATAGGCCTCACCGGTGAAGCGGAACGGGCGGCCCCACTGGGTAAAGCGCAGCTCATTGCCCACAATAAAATGCAGGGAGCGTTGGGCCCGCAAATCCAGGTTCAGCACGCCTTCTTGGCTTTGCGGGGCCCCGGTCTGGTAGCGCAGCTCCCGGTAAAACGGCGGCTGATGGTACAGGCCCACGGCTGCTTTCCAAGCCAAACGGGGGTTACGGGCACTGGTGAAGGAATATTGCACCCGGGGGCTAACGGTAGCTTGGCGGTTCACCGTCCAGTAGCTGGCCCGGGCCCCGTAGGTGAGCGTGCGCAGCGAATCAAACCGGATGGTGTGCTGGAGGTAGCCCTGGGTGCGGGTACTTTCCAGGTTCAGGCTGGAGCGCAGGCGGGTCCGGCGAAACTCCGGCACATAATCGACCGAGTCCACGAAGCTGTACTCGTTCAGCTCATCCTCAATCTGCTCCTGCCCTACTTTCAGGCCCCAGCGCACCGTATTTCGCTCACCGGGCGTCCAGGTGCCGCGGGTTTCCAGGCTGGCAATGCGGGCCAGCAGGTTGTTGCGGGAGTGCTGAAACCGGGAGCCCAGGCCGCGCCGGTTCAGGTCGCCGCCGTAATCAGGAGAGTTCTGGTCCCGATTGATTTCGGCAATACTGTAGGCCGCCTCCACGTCGCGGTACTCAAATTCCCGGGAGTACAGCAACCCGCCCAATAGCTCCAGCCGCAGGTTGCGCCCCGCATCGTGGTGCAGGCGTAGGCCGCCCTGGTACATGTCGTACTGCATCCGCTCCCGCCCGGCGTAGCCAATGTACAGGCGGGAAAGCTGGTTGGTACCGGTGCTGAAGGAGCTTTGCCCGCTTTCGGGGTTGAAGCGAAAATCGTTGTGGGCAAAGGTATTGAACAGGCTCAGCCCCGTGCGTTCCAGGTTGTCCTTCGGCCCCAGGTTGAGGGTTATCAGGCTCTGGCCGTCGTAGAAGGTGGGGTTGTAGCCGCCCTGCTGCTGCTGCAGGGAGTTGAACACGTAGGTGGCATTTTTGTAGCGCACCCCGGCCAGGTAGCTGAGCCGCTTGTTGGCCGAGGCGGCCCCGGCGTGCACCGTACCGCCCACCAAGCTAGCCGTAGCGGAGCCCTCAAACCGGTCGGGCTGCGTGTACTGAATGTCCAGCACCGAGGAGAGCTTGTCGCCGTACTTGGGCTGCCAGCCCCCGGTCGAAAACTCGATGCGGCTCACCAGGTCGGGGTTCACGAAGCTCAGGCCTTCCTGCACCGCGGCCGTCACCAGAAAGGGCCGGTACACCTCAAAGCCGTTCACGTACACCAGGTTTTCCTCGTAGTTGCCGCCCCGCACCGAGTAGGTGCTGGTCAGCTCATTGGTACTGGCCACGCCGGGCAGGGTTTTGAGCACCGCCGAAAAGTCGCCGAAGGGTGAGGGAATTTCCTTGGCCGTGCGGGGTTCCAGCTGCAGAATGCTCACCTGCTCGCGGGTATCAGCCGCCTCAGTGCGGCCCCGCACGGTTACATTTCCCAGGGCCCGGCTATCTTCCTGCATGGTCAGTACCAGTTCCCGCTGGCTGCTCAAATCCAGCGGAATCCGCTCGGTGCGGTGCCCCAGGCGGCGGATAACCAGCACGGGCGGTTTGCTGCCCAAAGGCCGCACTACGTTCAGGGCGAAGCGGCCCCGGTCATCAGTGCTGGTGCCGCCGGGCATGCCTTCCACCCCCACGGCTACCTGCTCCAGGGGCCGGCCCGCCGCGTCGCGCACGGTACCGGTGAGCAGCACCCGGCTCGTTTGCTGGGCCTGCACCGGCGCGGGCAACAAGGCTGGCACCACGGGGGCCGCAAGCAGCCCCAGCCACACCGCCGACTGAGCCCGGAACTGGGCGCGGAAAATTGCTGGCATTCGGGGAAGGCTAGGTAAGCTCGGCACTGTTCACGGCGGCGCCCAGCTGCCGGCGCATATTGGCCAGGGTGGCTACGGGGTCGGGGGAGCTGAACACGAAGGAACCCGCCACCAGCACATCGGCTCCAGCTTCCACCAGCGCCCCGGCGTTATCGAGCGTCACGCCTCCATCAATTTCAATCAGGGCCTCGGAGCCGCAATCTACCAGCAGCTCTTTCAGGGCCGCCACTTTTCGCAGCGTGTTCGGAATGAAGGCCTGGCCCCCAAAGCCGGGATTCACCGACATCACGCACACCAGGTCGAGGTCGGCGGCAATGTCCTGCAACACACTCACCGGCGTGTGGGGGTTCAGGGCCACGCCGGCGCGGCAGCCCAGCTGCTTGATTTGCTGCACCACGCGGTGCAGGTGGGTACAGGCCTCGTAATGCACGGTGATATTGGCGGCACCCGCGTCGCGGAAAGCACCCAGAAAATGCTGGGGCTCCTCTATCATCAGGTGCACATCAATGGGCTGTTTGGCGTGGCGGTGCACGGCTTGCAGCACCGGCAGGCCGAAGGAAATATTCGGCACAAAACGGCCATCCATCACGTCAAAATGCAGCCAGTCGGCGGCGGAGCCAGCCAGCCGCTCGGTTTCAAACTGCAGATTGCCAAAATCAGCGGCAAGTAGTGAGGGGGCCAGCAACGGCGCCATGCGACGGGTTGGATTCATAGCGCGAAAGTAACGGAATAGCCCCTGATAGTAACACGATGTCCCCAGGAAAAGCCCGGCTATACAATAAAGCGTTGGAATGACTTACTCAACGACAAGAGCACAATCAGTGGTATGCCGGCCACAAAAAAAGCGCTGGTGCACCCGGCCAAACGGGTACACCAGCGCTTTGCTAGTGAGGGCTAGTGAGGGATGGAGCCCCCGAGGAAGGGGACTACTTGGTAGCCGGCTCCTTTTCCCAGGCCCGCCAATCCAATTTACCATCCTCGGTTTTGCGCAAAAACACGGTCTGGTCGTCATCCTGACGCTTGCCGAATGTCACGTCGGCGCGGCAATCCAGGCATTTGAGTGAGGTGTACTTGAACTTGCCCTGCGCCTCGCGGGCGGTCAGGTCCAGATTATCCGACCCGCAGACGCCGCACTTGTTTACATCCGGGAAGCTCAGGCGGTCATACTCCGCTACCACTTCGTGAAAATTGGCACCCTGAACGGTGAAGTGAAACTGGCGCTTACCCAGGCGCTTGGTGACCATCATCTGCAACATATACAAGAAATTTAGTGTGAATCTGCTGACAAAAAGGGCTTTTCAACCGGCAGAAAGTACCGCTTTAAAAGCGAGACAATTTACTAAAATTATTCGCAAGTATAAAGCCAATTATATTAGTTACTCAGGTAATCGGCAAGAAAAAAGCAGACCAGCGTGGCCTGCTTTTTTTCTTGCTGAATGAGGGTTGATTTAGAGTTTCACAAACCGAACGGTGCGCTGCTCACGCCCATTGCTGATCCGGCAGGTGTACACGCCTTTGGTGAGCACGCCCGGCTTCAGGCGCACGGCCGCAGCCGAAGTGGGTGCCACCTGCTGCTCAGCTACCAGCGCGCCCCGGCTGTCGTAGATGTGCACTTGCAGGGGCACGGCCTGAAAGTCGACGGCCAGATGCAGGTACAGCTCATCATCCTTGCTGGGGTTGGGGTAAATAAGCAGGTTCTGGCGCGGGGCGGGCGGGGCCGCGGCCAGGGGCGTGCCGGGATTGGCCAGGTTGTAGGCCCGCACAAAGTTGGGCAACCCGTAGCCAATTTCGTCGTTGGGAGTGGCGGCGCGGGTACCGGAGCGCTGCAACAGGCTGATGACCTGCTGGGCCGTGAGCGTGGGGTTGGCCTGCCAGAACCCGGCTACCATACCTGCCAGCACCGGGCAGGAATAAGACGTACCATTGCCCCGAGTAACTACCCCATTAGCGCTTACAATGGCCGTTTGCACCCCCATAGCGGCCAGGTTAGGCTTGATGCGGCCATCGGCCGTAGGCCCCCGGGAGCTGAAGCCCGCCACTGCGGATAGCGAGTCAACGGCGCCCACGGTCAGGATGGAATCGGCATCGGCCGGGGCGGTGATGTAGCGCCAGGTACCGTTGCCCTCGTTACCGGCCGAACTCACCACCACCATCCCCACCCGGGCCGCTACGGTAGCCGCCCGCGTAGAAATAGCCGTGCGCCCGTTCATGTTGGCGTAAGTGTAGTCAATGGAAGGAAAGTCGAAGGTGCTGTAGCCCAGGGAGGAGCTAATCACATCTACACCGGCCGAATCGGCTTTTTCGGCCGCAATCAGCCAGTTTGCTTCCTCAATAGGATGTTCCGAAGCGGCATCCTCGGTGATAAACAGGCGGAAAGTAGCTTTGGGAGCGGTGCCGATGTAGGAACCTGACTCGTTGCCGCCAATGGTGGAGAGGCAGTGCGTACCGTGGTTGTTGCGGGTGTACACCTGGGTATTCTTGTCCACCACATTAAAGGTACTAGCCAAACGCTGCTCCTGGAATATGGAGGAGAAGGCCGAAGCAGTATTCACCCCTGGAAAGCCAGCATCAAAAACGGCAATCTGCATGCCCTCGCCCCGAAAGCCGGCATCGTGCATCTGCACGGCCCCAATCATTTGGGCTTGCGTGTAGGCCTTGCCGTACTGGCTGCGGGTGCCGCGTTCCAGCACTGGGGGCTGGTCGGTGTCTTCGCCTTTGGGCTTGCGGATGCCGGGTAGGCCCCGGTTCAGGGTTTGGGCTGCGCGCACGCAGGGCAGGGCCTGCACCTGCAGCAGCGTAGCCGAGTCGCAGGCAACCACAGCGGCATTAAACCAGCGGGACGTATACCACACCTGCGCCCCGGAAACGGCCTTTACCTGCTGTACATAGGCTGGCGACACGGGCAAATCCCGCGGTAGCACGGCAATATTCTGGCGCTGGCGGCGCTGAATGGCTCGGGTAGATAAAAAAGCCTGCGGCTGCGCCACCGAAAACGGCGTGCCGGCTTTATCCTTAAAATACACCAGGTGCTTGCGCACCGTACCGGTAGTTTTGGTGGGTGTGGAGGGCGGGCCAGGAGCAGCCGTAACCGTAAGCAAAGGTGGCAAACTCAGGCCAGCAATAAGCAGGAGGCGGGACGAGGTCATTCAGAATAGGATTGACGTGCCGGAAGATACAACGCAGCCTGGAAAATTCACAGTTTCGCGCCGCAACTCTGCGTTTTCAGGACTGATATAGCAGGCAAAAACCCTGCTCGAAACCGAAGCTCCGGGCAGGGTTTTTACCAGTGGCTTCTGGCCGGCTATCCGGGAGGCTAGTTGCCGCTCTCAATCAGCACCTCACTGCGCGACTGGCCCAGGTACTTGATGGCGGGGTTGCAGGTACCGGAACCACTCAGCTCATGCGAGAAGCGCCGCCGTACCCGGTACACGGGCCCAATTCCTTCCGCATAGGTTGTGCGCAGTATGGTAGTGCCACAAACGTTTATTCCGTTGGCAGCATCCAAGTCATTGAGTGTGGTGACGGTGTTCTGGTAAGAATACGTTTTGCCCGCCCGGGCAACACTGAAGGCCTGCCCCGCTTGACGGTAATACCGATTAGGCACGCGGTTAAGGGCCCTAGAGGTATCCGGAGCGAAAAACGTGTCCGTGTTCCAGGAGCTTCCCTCCACTACCGGAAACACCAGCTCTACCGTACGACGCCCGTTGCGCTGCTCAGTCAGCATCTGCCGGCCTACCGTCACGGTCAGCACCGAGTCTGTAGCCCAGGCATCCGCCGGGGTAGCGCGGCGCGAACGGACGACGCGGTACACGGGCTGGCCGGTGGCATCGGGGCTAAGCTCGGCGGCTACCTGCTCCCGAAACTGAAAGCGGCTGGCCGTGGGTACATTGTTGCGCCAGCTGGTATCGGCCACATCATAAATCCGGTACGCCCCCACGGCCACGGGATAGTATTCGGGGCCGGGGTTGGGCAGCTGCACGGTTTCGGTCTGGCAGCCGGCCACGGCCGCCGCCAGCAGCAGCATCGGGCCTAGCCACGCGGCCGTAGTACGCAAAGCTGGGAAATAAGCGGAATAATTCTTTTTCATAGAAGAGAGTTAGCGCCCTGAAAGTACCACAGGTTGAGCAGGAATTCATTAGGGCAGCCAGGCCGGGTCGTCGTTGCAACGCGCAAACGGCCCGGACAAGTGCCCGGGCCGCTTAGTTAATTCCGGCCGCTTAGCGCAGGGCCACCGCTTCGGTGGGCTCCGGAATTTCGCCAATGGTGTGGCGCTCAATCCAGCCCCCGCCCAGCACGTCCTGCCCGTCGTAAAACACGGCGGCCTGACCGGGCGTCACGGCGTGCACGGCTTCCTCGAAGTACACGTAAATTTTGTCGCCCTTCTGCTCCAGAAACGCTGGGGAACCATCGTGGTTGTAGCGAATTTTGGTAGTGCTCGGCACCAGGCCGCGGCCTTCCAGGGAGGCAAATTTGCCCATATTGAGCTTGCCCACCACCGTGCGGGTGCTGGCCAGATCATCGAAGTTGCCGAGCACCACGCGGTTGGTGTCCGGGTCAATAGCCGTTACGTAGGCCGGGAAGCCCAGGGCCACGCCCAGCCCCTTGCGCTGCCCAATGGTGTAGAACGGGTAGCCTTCGTGCTTGCCGATAACAGTGCCGTCGCGCAGCACAAACTCGCCGCCGGCTACGCGCTCCTCCAGGCCCGGCACCCGGCGGCGCAGGAAGCCCCGGTAGTCGTTGTCGGGTATAAAGCAGATTTCGTAGCTCTCGGGCTTGTTCACCAGCTCGGTGAAGCCCCGCTCCCGGGCAAAATCGTAGATGGCCGTTTTGCGCAGCTGACCCAATGGAAACAGCGTGCGGGCCAAGCTCTCCTGAGTTACGCCCCAGAGGGCATAGCTCTGGTCTTTGTTGTCATCAAGGCCCTTGCTGATGACGTAGCGGCCGTTTTCCTGGCGCACCTGGGCGTAGTGGCCGGTGGCAATGAACTCGCAGCCGAGTTGGTCGGCGCGGCGCAGCAGGGCATCCCACTTGATGTGGGTGTTGCAGAGCACGCAGGGGTTGGGGGTGCGGCCAGCCAGATATTCCTCGGTGAAGTTGCTGATGACGAAGTCGCCGAACTCGTCGCGGATGTCGATGATGTAGTGCGGGAAGCCCAGCTCCACGGCAATCTGGCGGGCGTCGTTGATGCTGTCGAGGGAGCAACAGCCGGTTTCCTTCTTGCTGCCGCCCGCCGAGGCATAATCCCAGGTTTTCATGGTCATCCCGACCACCTCGTACCCCTGCTCGTGCAGCATCACGGCTGCCACGGAGCTGTCGATGCCGCCGCTCATGGCCACCAGCACCCGTCCTTTCGTTGTATTCATACGTGAATCAAATTGCGCCCGAAGCGTGAAAGGTTCCGGCCGAATGGGCAAAGATACGAAAGAGGGATGGGTGTATACGTCTGTCATCCTGAGCAGCGCGAAGGACCTTACCAGAATAGAAAGATTCGTGGGCGTGACAAGGCTCTTCGCTCCGCTCAGGATGACAGACGTATTCACCCATCCAACAATTTCCCGCAGAAGTCCCGATTATTGCAGCGGCAACGGCCGTAGCGTCGGGGCTGTTTTCCGCCTTTCGTTTCTCTTCTTATGTTGTTACTTCCCGTGATGGTGCGCGGCATCAATAACCTCTCCGATGCCCGGTACTGCGCCGGTATGGGGGCCGATTCGCTCACCTTTCGCCTCGACCCCGCTTTTGCCGACTACCTGACCCCGCAGGCCATGCAGGAACTGAGCGGCTGGGTGGCCGGCGTGCAGCTCATCGGTGAGTTTGATACGCTGCCCGTAGCTGAAATCAACGCCCTGGTGGCGCAGTGTGGATTGCAGGCCGTGCTGCTGCACCGCCGCCGCCCCGCCGATGAGCTGGCCCAGCTGACTGTACCCGCCCTGAAGCTGACTAGCTGGATTCCGGACATGATGCCCGAGGATGTGGACCTGCGCTTCCGGGAGCAGGCCCCGCACTACCAGGGCTTTGTGCTGGCTACCCCGCCTTCCCCCCTGCCCAACGCGGCGGCCATGCTGCGCCTCACAGAGCAGGCCCGCACGTACAGCATCTGGCTGGGGGCCGGTTTTGCCCCCGAGGCCCTGCGGACACTGGCCGATACCGTCCGGCCTGCGGGCATTGTGCTGCAAGGCGGCGACGAAATCAAGCCCGGCCTGCGCGACTTTGATGAGATGGAAGCCGTGTTTGAGCAGCTGGAGGAGGAATAAGCGCCCCAGAACCTTGAGAAAAACAGCGGAGCCCCGAAACATAGTATTTCGGGGCTCCGCTGTTTTTTAAGGCGTCAGGCCATCACCATCAGCAGTGAGTAGATGGGCTCGGTAAGTTCCGGTGGACCGTGCAGGCGCAGGTAGCGGGCGGCCTCGGGCCGGGGCAAACTTCGGGTAAATAGTCGCCAGGCTACGGCTCCATCCAGCTCAATTGTAGCCGCTACCGCTCCGGCGTAGTTCTGCCCCAGCTCCCAGCCAGCCGGGGTGCGGCTCAGAAACCACGTAACGGCGGCGGGGCCCGAAATCTGCACCTGTACCACCGTACCCGGCGCGGCTGCTACGGCGCGGTAGTGATGGGGCAATGCTTGGGCGCAGGTTTGCAGAAACGGCAGGTACAGCGCCGACTGCAACAGCGGCTCCTGCTGCCCCACGGCCTGCCGGATCTGCTGCTGGTGGTGCCACTTCTCGGTGTACTCCCGCGCTATGTGGAAGTGGTTAGTAGAATGCTCCTCCCCGGCCCAAGCCACCGAAAAAGCCGCCGGTGCGGCCGGATTCAGGTAGTGCAGCAAGGTCGTGTACTGCGGGCCTACGTATTCTAGTAACCCAATCAGCACGGCCGGGCTGAGCCGCCGCCCGGCCTCCACCCAGCTTTTGTTGAGCTGATTGAGGTAGGTGACCACATCCGCATACTTACCGCTGGCGGGGCCGGAACCAGCAAAATGCCCGTCCCGCAGCATGGACAAACTGCGTAAGCTGCCATCCAGCAAGTGTAGCGCCACATCGTGCACCGTCCAGCCCGGGGCCAACGTGGGTCGCTGCCAATCATCGGGGTTTAGGCTGCGCAGTACTTCCAGCAGGCGGTCATCCAGAACCGGGAAAAGCGGCAGAGTTTGAGGTATGGCAACCAGCTCCATCAGGTCAGTTGTTTGCGGGCCAAGTATAGCAAAAAGGCCGCAGCCTGCAGTGGCCGCGCCCTTTTTGCTGCTTTGCGGGCGGCTACCGAGTTTAGCTCACCTGGAACTGCAGGTACTTGATGGGCACGCCGACGGATCGGTATTTGCGCTCGAAGGTGGTCTGGATGTCCTCGGCGTGGGGCAGCAACTCGGGGGTGCTATACAAATCCTTGGTGTGGGCCAACACGGTGGCGCCGGGGCGCTGCTGCACGGTTTCCAGGGAATAATCGAACAGGTCCTCGTTGTCAGTTTTGAGATGAATCAGACCACCGGGGCGCAGAATCTGCTGGTACAGGTCCAGGAAGCGCGGAAAGGTGAGGCGGCGCTTGATGTCCCGGTCGCGGGGGCGTGGGTCGGGGAAGGTAATCCAGATTTCGTGCAGCTCACCGGGGGCGAAGTGCGTGAGCAGATCGTGGGCGCGGGTACGCACCCAGCCCACGTTAGTCAGGCCCATTTCCTCGGCCCGGGCATTGCCCCGCCAGATTCGGTCGCCCTTGATATCGAGGCCCAGAAAATTGCGCTCAGGGTAACGCTCAGCCAGGCCCACGGTGTACTCGCCCTTGCCGCAGCCCACTTCCAGGGTAATGGGGTTCGGGTTCTGGAAGAAAGCCTCGTGCCAGCGGCCGCCGAGCTGTTGGTAGGTGTCTTTCCCGGGTTCTACCACACTGGCCCGTTCGGCATTTTCGGCAAAGCGCTTCAGTTTAACTCGACTCACTGGGTTGGTTTTTTGTTGTTCGTTTTTAGTGGTTGGCTACCGTTGTCATCCTGAGCCGGCGAAGGGCCTTACTACGCCAGCACGGCAACCGTCCGGTAGTACTCCTGACGTAATAAGGTCCTTCGCCAGCTCAGGACGACAGATTGGCCAGGAATACGCGGCGCAAAGGTTACAACTCCTCAATCTCCGCCACTACAAAGGTACTGCCCCCGATGAAGACCACATCATCCGGGGCGGCGGCGGCGCGGGCGGCAGCCACGGCAACCGGCACCGGACCGTACGCTTGCCCTTGTAGCCCAACCGCGGCAGCTTTTTCAAGCAGCTCCTTCGTCGGCAACGCCCGCGGAATGGTGGCCTGGCAGAAGTAATAGGTAGCCTCCCGGGGCAGCAAACTCAGCATTTTGCTCACGTCCTTATCATTGACGACGCCCAGCACCATGTGCAGTTGCCGGTACGGCAGCCGCGCCAGCTGTTCGGTAATAAAACGTATACCCGCCTCATTGTGGCCCGTATCACACACCACCAGCGGCTGGCGGCCCAGTATCGTCCAGCGGCCTTTGAAACCCGTGAACCGGTGCACGTCCCGTAGGCCATTGCGCAGAGCCTCTTCGCTAATGCCGAAGCCTTGTCGGCGCAGCTCCTCCACGGTGGCCAGCACACCGGGGAGGTTCAGGCGCTGGTAGTCGCCTGCTAAACTTAGCTCTAAGTTATCCAAGTACATTTCGCCGTCTTGCAGGACGCGCAGCAGTTGGGTGGGCTCGTCGGGGGCCGGCTGCTGGGCCAGCTCCACCTGGAAACGTTCGTCGGCAAAGTGTAGCGGGGCACCTTCGGCGGCAGCTTTTTGGCGAAATACGTCGGCCACTTCGGGCTGGGTCTGGCTGATGATGGCGGGCACGCCGGGCTTGATGATGCCGGCTTTTTCGGCCGCAATGAGCGGCAGCGTATCGCCCAGCAGGTTCTGGTGGTCGAGGCTGATGTTGGTGATAAGCGAAACCAGCGGACGGATGATGTTGGTGGAATCGAGCCGCCCGCCCAGGCCTACTTCCACTACGGCCACATCTACCTGCTGCTCGGCAAAGTAATCGAAGCACAGCGCCACGCACATTTCAAAGAACGAGGGCTGCACCTCATCAAACAACCCATGCCACTTGGCCACCCACTGCACCAAATAATCAGGGTCCAGGTCCCGGCCGTTTACTTTGATCCGCTCCGTGAACTCCTTAAGGTGGGGCGAGGTGTAGAGGCCCACTTTGTAGCCGGCGGCCTGCAGAATGGCGGCCATCAGGTTCGAGGAGCTGCCCTTGCCGTTGGTGCCTGCCACGTGCACGCAGCGCAGCCGCCGCTCGGGGTTGCCCATGGCGGCGGCCAGCGCCTCGGTGCGCTCCAGTCCCGGCTTGTAGCCCGCTTCCCCCACCCGCTGGAACATGGGCAGCTGCCGGTAAAGAAAGTCGAGAGTTTGCTGGTAGGTCATAGGGCCAGAATGCGCGGGTGGACTGCAAAGGTAGCGCACTCCGCCACTCGCCCGCGGACCTGGCAAAGCAAAAGCGCCACCCCGTTGCGGGAGTGGCGCTTTCGATACCTGTGTTTAGCTACTTTTTACCGCACCGTGAAGCGGAACGTGTAGAAGCCGGTGGCTCCGCCCTCTGCCGAGCTGGTGCGCCGGAACTCTACCTTCTCCAAGGCATCCCGGCACAGCCTGTCCTGGGCCGGTGACACGTTGCCGGAAACCTTGGTTACGGCTTCCACCTCACCGTCGGCGTTGATTTTGATTTTGTAGCGCACGAAGCCGGAGTTATTATCAACCCCCGCCACATCCGGTTTGCTAACCACTGCCCAGCCGGACATTTCCAGGCCACCGCTGCCGGGGCTGGTGCCACGGCCGCCGCTGCCCGGCTCGCCGGAGTAGGCCGTGCCGCCGTAGGTGCCGCGCGGGTCTCCTTTGTCGCCCACGGTGCCGGGATTGTCGCCGTTGTTGTTGCCGGTGGGCGCGTTGCTGGTGCCGTTCACGCCATTGCCGCCGCCCGCGTTGCTATTGGCCCGGGGCGTGAACACGGCGCGCTGGTCCACTTTGGGGCGGGGCGGCTCGGGTTTCACTTCCTCCCGCTGCGGAGCAGGCTTTTCAGCGGGCGGGGCCGTAACGGGGCTTTCCTCGGCCTCGCTGGTTATCACCCGCGTCTCGCTGGGCGGCGTGGGGTCGGGTTGGGCGGTGGGCTGCGGGGGCGTCGGGTCGGGCTGAGCGGCGGGCGGGCGGCTGTCTTCCCGGTTCTGCGACTCGTTGGCCGGCGCCTGGCTCTGGATGTCCCCGGAGCCAACTTCATCTACGCCGTAGTTCAACTCTACCCCGTCGCCACCCAGGGCTTCCAACGGCGGATCGGGACCTTTAAACACGGTAAAGATGAACAGGGCCGCCAGAGCCGCGTGCAGGGCCACGGTGCCAATGAGGGCCTCGCGCCGATGTTCTTCCCGATAGTCAGTTGCCATGTTGCTGTTACGTATAGGTCCTGGCCTGAAGGCGGTATCCTGTTCCGGTAAACCGGACGCCCCGCTCCGCTTGGCGGTAGACGGGGCGTATGTTATCATCCTGAACGATAAAACGACCGTTCCTGGTTCAGGGACGTGGGGCCGGCTACTTGCTGGCGGCCTGCTGGGCCTGAGTGGCCATGACCATCTTAATCTTGAGCCGGTTGCCGATTTCGAGAATGTCCACCAGCTTCTGCACATTCAGCGAAGCATCTACCCGCAGCACGGCCGTGGGGCTTTCCAGGCCCTGGGTGCGGCGCTGCAGCTCGGCTTCCAGCTGCTGGGCCGTGGTGGGCTGACGGTCAATGAAGTAGGAGCCGCCAGCATCTACGGAGATGGTTATGGGCTGCTTCATCATCTGCTTGCTGCTTTTGGCGCTGGGCAGCATGAGCTTGATGATGTTGGGATTCACCATCGTCGACACAATCAGGAAGAACAGCATCAGGAAGAACATGATGTCGTTCATCGAGCTGGTCTCGACGTGGGAGGAAAGCTTACGACGCCGGCTTAAATCCATGCGGTGAAATTGTGAAAGGTGAAGTTGTGAAGGGTGAAAGTACCGAATGAGCCGAGAATCGATTCACAATTTCACCTTTCACAAGTTCGCCTTTAGTTGTCCTGAAGAATGTCCATGAACTCGATGGCCGAGTTTTCCATGCGGAATACCATGCGCTCCACCATAATGCTAAGCCAGTGGTAGCCAACGTGGGCGATGATACCCACGATGAGGCCGGCGGCCGAGGTGACCATTTTGGTATACAGACCGCCCGAAATCTGGGCAATACCAAAGTCACCGGTGGAGCTGATGGCGTAGAAGATTTTGATTACCCCGATGATGGTACCCACGAAACCGAGCATGGGAGCCACGCCCGCAATAATGCCCAGTACGTTGATGTTCTTTTCGAGGCGGGCAATTTCAATCTTGCCCACGTTTTCCACGCTGGTTTCAATTTCCTTGAGCGGCAGGCCAATCCGGCGGATACCTTTCTCAATCATGCGGGCCAGCGGCGTGGAGTTTTGGGCGCACAGCATCTTGGCCCCCTGCAAATCACCCTTTACCATCAGGTTCCGGATACCGGGCATGAACGACTCGGGCACCGCCCCCGCTTTGCGGATAGTAATGTAGCGCTCCAGAATGATGTAAATGGAAATAAACGAGAGCAAAAACAACGGCACCATAATCCAGCCCCCGGCCAGAATCAGGTCGATGAGCGAGAGGCCGGGCGCGGCAGCCGCCGCGGCGTTGGCAGCCGTAGCAGCGGAATCGGCAGCGGCGGCGGGCGTAGCGGCGGGGGCCGCGTCGCCAACCTGAAGTTGCAGCAGCAAGGAAAGCAGGTGCGTCATGCGGGAGGGAAAGTGAGAAGCAAAAGAAAAGCTAAAACACCAGGGCCTTAACTAGGTAGCCCTGAGTATTTTAGCTTTTCACAAATGCGTCGTAGTACGTCAAGTGGGAGGTTAGTAATTTTTAATCCACAGGTCGCCGAGGCGCTTGCGCAGAATGATGGCCTGGCGGTCGGCCGAAGCCCGGTCCGGATAGTCGGCGGCCGACAGCATGTATTGTCGGCTACCGGCAGCCGGCAGAATCACGCGGGCCGGGTGACCCAACCGCACCAGTGCCTGCCGACCCTTCTCGGCATTGGCGAGACTGGTGTAGGAACCGGCAACGATGTAATAACGACCCGTGCGGCTTTTAATTGTCGAAGAAGCGGCCCCATTGGTTGCATTGGTAGCGGCAGCTTTTTCCCAGCCCGGCGCTTTGGCAGCCGGCTTGGCAGCGGCTTTGCCTTTTACGGTTTGCACCGCTGGCTTAGCAGTTGGCTTAGCCACGACCGTAGCCACCACGGCGGGGCGATTTACGACAACTGGCGTGGTGACTGGGGTAGTAGCCGTTACCGCGGATACTGCCGCTGGCTCGGGGGTAATACTGGGCGTGGGCGTGGCAGCCAGTTCCGACGTGGGGTTACCTAACGTGGCCTGCTGGCTGCGTACTGGGGGTACAACCTCTACGGCCGGAGCTGCGGCCGTTACGGCCGGCAGTGGCAGACGCAGTTGCTCGGGCAGGTAGCCAAACATATCGGCAAAGATGTAGTTGGCCGACAGCACCAACCCGGCAATAACTACGGTGCCTACCGTGCGGAAAGCGCGGGCCACTTTTTTCGAGCGGGATGCCGCCAGCAAGGGTGCCGGAGTAGGCCGCTCCCGCGCCAGCAGGGCATCCGTAGCGCGCACGGGGCGCGACACGAGCTCGGGCAAACCGAAGCTGGAATTCAACAGGTTCTGGGCACCGGTATACTCGAACTCCAGGCCCCGACCGGGCGTGCGGCGGAATACACCTACTCCGCTTAGCTCGGTGCGTAAGCCGCTTTCCAGCTCCTGCTCCATGCGCAGCACTGCCTCGCGCACCAGCTGCCGGGCCTGGGCGGTGCTGATGTTGAGGCGGGCGCTCAGGGCATCTACCAGCAGACCATCATTGCGGGTGAGCGACTGGTTGAAAGCTACGCGCTTGGCCGGCGGGGCCAGCGTGTGCCGCACCGGATGAATCTGGGCGGGCGCATAGTCAGCAATCAGGCCACCAAAATCAGGAATAATGACGCAGTCATGGTCCCGGAGCAAGGTGCGGATATGGTCAGAAAGCATTCGGGTGCGGGTACTAGTCAAGGAAAAACGCCGGCCGGAAAACCGCTAAAACATCTCGTATCCCAAGCACAGCGAAGGACCTTGCGCCGCTTTCACAACCACTCCGGTTATGCGTTCAGGCGGGGCAAGGTCCTTCGCTGTGCTCAGGATGACAGATGATTAGCTAGTTGGTTCCGCATTAAATCAGCGCCAGATTAAAAGTCATACGTTACGCCAGCCAGCACGTTGATTCCCTTCACCGGATAGTTCAGGAACCGCTCATACTTGCGGCCAATGAGGTTGTTGCCTAAAGCAAAGATGGACAGATTTTCCATAATCCGGTAATCAGCCCGCAGATTCAGGTCGATTACCGTATCGGTGGGGCGCACGATTTGGGCACCCGGAATATAGGCCGGATCGAAGCTACCGGGCTTGTAGCCGGCCCCGAAGCTGGAGCTGTAGGTGTATAGCTCGCCGCCTACCAGCAGCTTGTTGTAGAAGTTGTAGGAGCCAAACAGCACCGACTGGAAAGCCGGCCGGTGGAAGGCTTTGGCCAGCGTCTTCACGTTGTAGCCGTTGTAATCGGCCTTGAAGCCCAGGCGGAATTGCTCGGCGGCGTTGTAGATGATTTCGCCGTGCACGTTCACCAGCTGGGTGGCCTTCTTATCATACACCAAATCAAACTTGCTGGAGTCGCGGCGGGAGTTGTTGTAGAAGTACAGGTTCCGGTCGTTGCTGAGCGTGACGCGGGCGTTTACCTCCAGGGCCCGGGCCGGGGCAGCCTGGAACCCGAAGTACAGCGTAGGCCCACGGCGGGTATCGGCTACGCGCACGTTGGGGGCCAGCCAGGGGTTTTCGGTGGTCAGGTCGTACATCGTCACGCGCTGGATGGCGCCGCCTAGGCCCGCGTAGGCCACGAACTTATCCTCCGTCACGGTGTAGGCCGCCCGGATGGCCGGGTAGGCGTTGAACTGCCGGGCGTTGCCGATGGTATCGCCGGTATAGCCCAGCGTGGCCCCCACCGACAGAGCCAGCCGGTCCAGGGTCAACTCGTAGGCGGGCGTTACCTGCACGAGGGGCCGACTCACGGTGAGCGAGTCTTTGTGGGAGATAAACGAGACGTCCCCGTTCACGCTTACGCGGCTGGTTTCACCCAGCTTGTAACCCGAGCGCAGAGTGGCGTACACGTTGCTTTCCCGGGCGTTGTAGAAGTCGGACCAGTAGTTGAAGCCCAGGCCTAGGTCGTACTGGAAAGCGGCGTCCTTAGCCCGGTTGCGGGCATACACTTTGATGGCGGCGCGCTTGAATACCTGCTTGATGCTGTCCTCTTTCGGTAGTACGGGCACGTTGCGGTTGTAGCCGTAGAAGTTGTACCGCTCCCGACCCACGTCCACCTTGGCGCCCAGCACCAGCGGGCCCTGGTAGGTTTCGCCGTTCAGGCCCAGGCTGGTCTGGCTCTGGCCGGAGTTGCGGCGGTCCACGGGCCCGTTGGCCGAGGAGAGGTGCTTGAAGTCGAGGCCGTAGCTGCCGGTTTCCGAGCGGTTGTTGTGCAGGTAGGCGCGGCCATAGGCGGTGCCGTAGTTGCCCAGGGCGGCCTTCAGGTAGTTGCCGGTGAGCGGGGCTAGCTCTTCCTGCCGGATGGTAAGCACCCGCACTGAGGGGTTGAGCTTGTCGGCGGGCAGGCGGAAATCGGAGAAGGAATAATTGACGGGCTCCGTGGATTTGGCCGGGGCTTCCACCTTCACCTTCTCGAAGTTGCGGGTGGCCTCGGGCAACTCGTTCACCCGCTCCTTTACAATCTCAATTTCCGCGTCCTCAATCTTGCCGCGTGTCTTCTGCGCCCAGGCATCGGTACCGTGGGCGGTGGCAGTCAGCAGGGCCGCAGCGGCCAGCAGTTTCGACGAATTTGTCATTCTATACCAGGGAACTCAAGCAAGGAGAAAAGCCAGGGTTTAAGCCTGTAAGAAGCTAGTTACTTCCCTCCTGTTACTCGGTGTTTATCTTTTTATTATCAACCAATTACTACGCTCAGCATCAAGCCCCGCTTTCAACTGAAGCACTGCACCGCTACTCCTCCCGGGGTGTGGTGCTGGGGTTGCTGGTGGTATCGGTGGGTTGCACCTCCGAAGGAGCCAGGGAGTTGCGCACCGGCGTTTTGCCCGTAGTGGTTTTGCCGGTGGGCTTGGTAGTCGTAGCGGGTTTGGTGGTTGATTTAGGGGTAGTAGCCGGGGCCGACTTGGGGGTGGTTTTGGGTGCGGCCGGGGCCGGCGCAGTGGCCGGGTCGGCGGGCAGGGCGGCGAGGCGCTCTTTGGCACCGGCCACCACCTCGGCTACCGGGAATTTGTTGTCGATGATGGAGTTGAGCGTGGCCCGGGCTTGGAAGATTTCGTTCTGCTCCCGGTACACGTCGGCAATCAGCAGGAAGGCCCGTCCTAGCCACAGGTCGTAGTTGGCGAAGTCGGAGTTGCTCTTGTAGGCGGCGTCCAGGGCTTCGGGGTATTTTTTCTGCTGGTAGAGGGCGCTGGCAATGAGGTACTGGGCCTCGGCCCCGCTTTCATCCTTGGCGGTGGCGGCAGCGGTGGTCAGCTCCCCGATGGCCTGCTCCAGGCTGCCGGCTTTGTAGCTGGCCTTGCCCAGGTAGAGCAGGGCCAGGTTGGTGGCGTTGAGCGAAGCGCCGCCCTGGGCCTGCAGCTCCTGGGCCACCCGGCGGGTGCTTTCCAGGTCGCCGGCCTCGTAGTAGCTCTTCATCAGCCCGATGCCGGCGTTGGCCACCTCGCGCTTGTTTTGCGACACCTCGCGCAGGCGGCTGTAGTACTTGGCGGCCTCGGCGTAGTTCTTGTTTTCATACTCCAGGTCGGCCACCCGGCCCACGGCCCGGTTCACAAACTCGCTCTTGCCCTCTTCTACCACCGCTTTCAGGCGGGGCAGCGCGGCGGTTTTGCGGCCGGTGCGCAGGTAGGAGTCGGCCAGAAAGTAGCGGCCATCGGCGGCTAGGGCGGTGCTGGGGTACTGCTGCAGGTAGCCTTCGAGGCGCGGAATGGCCTGGGCGTACTTCTCGGCCAGGTACAAGGACTTGGCGGCCTCAAACTCCACGCTTTCGGTGGCTTTGCTGTCGGGGTTCTGCTGCTTGAACTGGGCCAGGTACTGGTCGAACTCCTCCGTTTTGCCCTGGGCGCTCAGGCTTTCCTGCAGGCTGTAGATGGCGCTGCTGGCCGACTTGGTGCGCGGGTACTGGGTGAGCACCCGCTTGAAGTCCTCGGCGGCCTTATCGTGCTGGTCGAGGTTCTGGTAGGCCACACCGCGCTTCTGCAACGCCTGCGGAATCAGGGCCGAGTTGGGGCGGTTGTTGATGAGCTTGGTGAAGCCATCCACGGCGGGTTGGAACGAGCCGGCCTCGTAATCGAGTTGGGCCTGCTGGTACACCGCATCGTCGGCGTAGCGCGAGTTGGGCGAGGTTTTGAGCAGGGTGCTCAGCGTCGCGCCGGCTTCCTCCCGCTTGCCCAGCAGCCCCAGCACCACGCTTTTCTGGTAGTAGGCGTAGTCCTTATCGGCGGCGTTGGCCTGAATGACTTTGTTGTACTGGTCGAGGGCCTGCTGGTACTGCTTGCCGATGTAGTAGGTGTCGCCCAGGCGCAGGGTCACGTCGTAGTAGTTCGCGTCGGCGGGCTTGGCCACGGGGTCCTGCAGCCAGGCCTGGAACTGCTGCCGGGCCCGGTCATACTGCTTGGTGTTGTAGTAGGCGTAGCCCAGGCCGTAGCGGGCCTTCTGGTCGAAGTCGGTTTCGGAGGCCGAGCCGGTGCGGGCCGTGCGGGCGGCGGCGGTGTAGGCCGTAATGGCGGGCTGGTACTGCTGCCCGATGCTGTAGATTTCGCCCTTCAGTACCTGGGCGGCGGCGCGCAGGGCCTCGTCCTCGGGGTATTTCAGGCTCTTATCGAGCACCGGCAGGGCGTCCTGGTAGCGGTTGTCGTTGTAGAGAGTGGCGGCCTGCAGGTAGGCCACGCGCTGGTAGGTGGCGTTCAGCTTCTGACTCCGGTCGTCGAGGTTATCGAGGTAATTGAGCGCCTGAGCGTAGTCGGAGGAGTTGAGGAAGCTCTGGCTTAGGATGTCATCGGCGGCGGCGCGGTTCTTGGAGCGGGGGTACCGCTTGCTAAATTCGCGCAGGGCGTTGATGACTTCCTGGGTGTTGCCCAGCTCGTAGCTTACCTGGGCATACTTCAGCGTAGCGTTTTCGGTAATCACCTTATCGAAGGTGAGCTTACGGGCCGCGTCAAACGAGTTCAGAGCCAACGGCTTCTGGCTGGTTTTCAGGTAGCTCAGCCCCAAGTGATAGGCCGCATTCTGGCCCAGCGAGTCGCGGCGGGCGGCCACGCCCTTCAGGTTGCCGATGGCCCCTTTGAAGTCGCCCTGCTTGAAGTTGGCGTACCCGATTTTGTACTGCACCTCGGGCTCAATCTTCTTGCGGCCGCCGGCGTACTTGTCGAAGTACTCGGCGGCCTGCTTGAAGTCCTCCTTCTGATAGTAGGCGTCGCCCACCAGCAGCTGAATTTCGTCGGCGCTCTGGGGCGGCGGGGTCTGGCTCAGCACCGGAGTGGCGTAGGCAATCAGCCCGTCGTAGTCGCCTTCCTTGTAGTAGATTTGGCTCATCACGGCCGGCACCACGGGCTTGTAGGCGTCGTTCTGCTCGGCCACGGCCAGGTCCTTGCGGGCCCCGGCGTAGTCGCCGGCGCGGTAGGCCAGGTAGCCGGCGTAGTAGGAGCTGGCGAAGCGGTACTGGTGGTTGCCGGCCTTATTACGGTCGAACTGCAGCTTGGCTTTGTCGAACTCCTTCTGGGCGAAGTAGGCGTAGCCGAGCTTGAACTCGGCCTCGGCCCGCTGGTCGTCGGTGAGGTTGTCGGGGCCTACCTTCTGTAGGTAGTCAATGGCCCGCACGTAGTCCTTTTTATCGAAGTAGAACTTGCCCAGCTCGAAATAGGCCTGGGCGGCTTTGGGGTGGGCCGGGTTCTGGGTGGCGAAGCCCAGGATGCGGTCCTCGGCATCGGGATGGAACAGGTAGAGGCCGGCTACGGCGTAGTAGTACTCGGCATCCTGGGTGCGGCCGGGGGCCAGCTCGCCGGTGCGGCGCTGGGTGAGGTCTAGGTAGCGTTGGAAAGCCTGCTGGGCCGCGCCGTACTTGCCACGGTCGAATAGTTCGAGGCCTTCCTGGAAGTGGCGTTCATCAGCGGTGAACACCTGCGTTTGCTGGGCCGAAGCTGCCAGCGGGGCGGCAGCGGAAAGGAAGGCGGCCAGCGCCAGGCGGGGGAATAGTTTCATCAGAAAGCGTTACGCGGAAGAGGAGCCGCGGCGGGAAGCCGCAACGGGGGTAGCCAAAAGTAGCGAAAAGTTCGGGCGGGGTTGCCCCGGAATGGGCCTTTCTGCGGGTTTTAACGCGCAGTAGGGTGGGTTTGGTGTGCGGCAGGGCCGAATGCTCGCTTTACCTGCCCTTCCTACTCGGAACCCATTGGGCTCTGCCGCTCGAATTTGACAGGCACCGTAAACTGGATTGAATAGGGCTGCCCCTGCCGATACGCTGGCTTCCACCGGGGCATTTGGCGTGCTACGCGCAGGGCCTCGTTGTCGTAGGGATTCCCGATTCCTTTCATCAGCGCCACATTGGTCACTTGCCCGTTGGCCTGAATCGTAAAGCCCACAAATACCCGTTTCCCGCTGGGTTTCGCCGTTTGCCAGTTGATGCGCCGCTGAAAAAACAGGAACATGGCTTCTGTACCCCCAGGAAACTCCGGGTATCTATTCCAGCGGCCGGTTTTATCCAGGCTATCGGCTTTGTGGCTTACGCGGGCACCAAAACCAGCCCCATACTTCTGCTCCAACAGCGGCCAGAGCGCGGAGTCGTAGCACTGCCAGTAGCTGCCGGGCCCATCCTTACCGACGAAGCGCCATTGAACACTATAATACAACCGGAGTACGTCGTGGTAGGCGTTTTCTACTGGTAGCGTTTCTATGCTATGTAACTCGTAGCGCCCGGCGGCAAAGTCGCGGCGGGCAGCCGTTGCAGCCTGCGCACATGTATCCGGTGCCTGCACGGTAACATTCGGCAGGGTTTCAGTGGAGCGGATAGGTTGCTGACACCTTCTGCCAAACAACGCGGCCCCTAATAGCATGAAGTGGCAACCCACATAACAGCGCATAACGGGACAAGATATATAGTAATAACGCTGTTCTAGTTACTATTCTTGCGTAATTGAAATTGGTATCGTTATGTCTCGCATCCTTTTACTATTTCCGCTGCTGCTGGCTGCCTGCTCCTCGCCTTACGATTCAGCACATTCTTACCCACAGAATCCGGCCGTTTCGAATACAGAAGGACACCCGCGGGATTCTACTACGTTCTACTTTCCAGCCGCAGATTCTCTGCATCCTGCTTACCTCCCGAAGAGTAAACGGCCTTCTGTTGTTTGGAATACGGATGTCCGTTTTGCCAACTGCGCAGATGATTTAAAAGGCGCTTCTTATACGCTCACTTATTTTGATGCACCTGTTCTCTCCAATTATTATCTGGGGACAGATATTATCCGTTTTCTTTGGGAACGTTCTTTCCATCGGCCTGTGCTACTAACATTGCATTATAGTTCGGAGGGTTCCACTCTCCGAACCCAGCTTTTGGATAAGTATCCTGGTTTTCATACCCTGACGGTTTTTCATCCCGACAGCTTGGCCTCTACTGCTTCGGCCCAAGAGAGAGTGAGGGCCTGGAAACACTATAATGAAACCATGGCTGACCCGGTGTTTCAACGCAACGTAGCAGAAGGAAAGCGCCGGGCAGCGCAGGTAAAGGCGGAAGAGACAACAGTACCGGTGACACCGGAGCAGTGGCAGCATCTGCAGGAGCTACTGGCTCAAACTGAGTTTCCCAAAATGTGTCCTTGCCAGCCATGCCCCGGATTATTGGACGGCGCTTCTTGGCTGTTAGAAACTCATACGGCCAGCGGTTACCATCAGGTGGCACGCCGAAGCCCTGAGGAACAGGATGGTTTTCGTAGGGCCTGCGAGTATCTGATTGATTTGAGTTCAGTCAGGGATGAGGAAAGGTATTAGCCGGCTTGGTATGTCTCGTATCCTTTTACCACTCCCGCTGCTACTGCTGACGGCCTGCTCCGCACCCACTGCTGAGCGCACCAACTACCCGCAAAACCCGGCCGTTTCGGATACTCAGGGCCAGGTGTTCTACTTCCCGGCGACGGATCCATCCTTCATTCCTACCGACTCTATCACAGCGCAGCTGGAAGGTTTTCCACCGCGTGCCTTACGGTTCGCATCCTGCAATCTATTTTTCTTCGGCGCCCCTATCCTATCGAACTACTACTTGGGCCACGACACCTACCGGTTTCTGTGGCTACGGTCTTTTGACCGACCGGTACTGCTTACGCTCACCCAACAGGCCAGTGGGGCCACGCTACGTACGCAGCTACTGAGCAAGCCCGCCTGCGGCCCCCGGCTGACCTCTATTCAGTTTATGCCGCCGGGAATATCTGCAGAGGAAGAGAGAAAACTACAACACGAGTTCCGTAAGCATCAGGCCGATCCGGCTGTGCAGCAGGCCAGAGACGAAGCGAACCGCCCCCCGGTGCGGGTAGCGGCGGAGGAAACCCTACGGCCTGTACGTGCGGCTCAATGGCGCCGTTTTGAGCAGTTGCTGCAAGCCGCATCGTTTCAGCAGCTGCCGGCTCATGAAGAATCATACGGACTGGACGGAGCGCGCTGGCTCCTGGAGGCGCACCAAGCCAACGGCTACCATATGGTAGAGCGCCATAGCCCCAATAAACAGAACAGTTTCCGCCGGGCCTGCGAGTACCTGCTGGAGTTGAGTTCAGCCCGGAAAGAGGAGCGGTATTAGCACTCCAAACGCAACCATCAGCCGGCCCCGCGCCTCTCTGGGGTACTTTCCACGTATTCCCGGCTGATGCGCCTGCTCCTCCCCGCTGTTCTATTCCTGCTCGTTCCCTTTTCTATTCTCGCCCAGACCCGCCAGCTGCGGGGCACCGTGCAGGATGCCGCTACGCAGGCGCCGGTACCTTTCGCCTCGGTGGGCGTGGCGGGTAAGCCCTTCGGGACGGTGGCCGACAGCGCCGGCCGGTTCCGGTTTGCCCTGCCCGATTCGGTGGCCGGGCCCGTGCTGGTTTCCTGCGTGGGCTACGCTACCCAGCGGGTGCCGGTGGCGGCGTTGCAGGCCGGAGGTGCTGTCCGGTTGAAGCCGCTGGGCCAGAAGCTCGGGGGCGTAACGGTGCGGCCCGGCAAGGTGCGCACCCGCACGTTCGGACGCACGGCCGCGTCCTCGTTCATGACGGCCCGCCTCTACACCGAGCCCGGCTTGGTGAGCGACGAGCTGGGCAAAGAGCAGGGTACCATCATCCCGCTGACCACCGACTGCCGCCTCCGCGACGCGAACCTGTTCGTGGCCTTCAATCGGTTCCGGTCCGTTACGTTCCGGCTGCTGCTGTACCGGGTGCGCAACGGCCAGCCCGCCGAGCCCTTGCCCCAGCCCGATATCCGCTTCACCGTGACCCAGCCCCGCGGTTGGGTAAAAGTCGATTTGCTGCCTTACAACCTGTATCTGCAGGGCCTGAAGGAAGTAGCCGTAACGGTACAGTGGCTGCGAAGCGAAGCGCAGGAAGGTAGCCCCAAAGTCTTTGGTATTGCCGCCGTACCGCTGCCGGGCCACAGCGTGTTCACCCGCGACAAAAGCCAGGCCCGCTGGCAGCAGGTCACGCCCGGCTACCTCAGCCTCTACCTCACCGCCGATACCTACCAAACGGCAGGCAAACGTACCGAGCCGGAGCCCCTGGCCACCGCCGAGGATATTCCCGAAAACTACGTGGTGGCGGATAGCCTGAAATCCTTGCTTTTCAGCAGCGCGGCCGCTCCCACGCTCACCAACCCGCAGCACTACGGCAGCAACCCCGCCACCGGCCACTACCTGAACGCGCGGGGCGGCCGGCTCTACTACGAGCGGTACGGGCAGGGCCCGCCGCTGCTACTGTTGCACGGCAACGGGCAGTCTATTGCCGATTTTCAGCTCCAGATTCATGAACTGGCCCGGCAGTTCACCGTCATTGCCCTCGATACCCGGGGCCAGGGCCGCAGCCAGGATTTCACCACCCAGGAGTACAGCTACGAGCTGTTTGCCGACGACGTGCGCCAGCTGCTGGACACCCTGCACCTGCGCCGGGTGCATATTCTGGGTTGGAGCGACGGAGGCAACACGGCCCTGAGCCTGGCCCTGCACCACCCCGAATACGTGGGCCGCCTGGCCATCATGGGGGCCAACCTCTTCCCCACTCCCGAAGCCGTTGAGCCGGCCGTGCTGGCCCGGTTTCAGCGGCAGCTCCGGCAGGCTCAGGCCCGTAGCGGTACCTCCACTGAAACCCGGCTCCTGCGGTTGCTGGTACAGGAGCCGCATTTCACCCTGCCGCAAATCAGCACCATTCAGGCCCCGGTGTTGGTAATGGCCGGGCAGCGCGACGTGATTCGGGAGGCACACACGCAGGACATTGCCCGTGCACTGCCCAACGGACGGTTGCTCATTTTGGAAGGAGCCACGCACTACGCCCCGCAGGAAGTGCCGGATGTGTTCAACCGGGCAGTGGTGCAGTTTTTCCGGCGGCCTTAGCCTTCCAGCCGCGCCAGCGTCACTTCGTCCTGGGTGAAATCAAACTGCTTTTTATCTACCTGCCCCTGACAGCTGATAACCCGGGGCGGGGCCAGCTTGCCCTTGCGGCCGGCTTCCACCTGCACCTCACCCGTGGCTTGCAGCGTGGCTATGGCCTCGCCGTTGCGCCGCAGCTCCCAGGCACCCGGCTTTGCCTCCCCAGCCAGATACCCGACGATGAACACCTCCTTGGGCGACATCTGGATAATGTCAACGACTTGCATATCGGGCGAGGTCTGGAACATAGCGGGCGGGGTTGGAATGGTGTAAAGCTGCGGATTTTTGCGGGAAGCGTTTCATCTGTCATTCCGAATGAAGAGAGGAATCTGACTTTTGCCCAGGATGATGCCCCAAGCTGGGCAGACCGCAAGCTGATAGAACGTCATGCAGAGGCGCAGCCGAAGCATCTCGCGTGCTGACGTTGCAATAGTAACCCAGCGTCAGCACGCGAGATGCTTCGGCTGCGCCTCTGCATGACGACCGCCTGAATAGTAGCAAAACGCCTTTCTGTACACAAACCCAGATTCCTCCCTCCGTTCGGAATGACAGATACTCCTACCCATTGCGTAGTTCTCACTCGCCCACCAACGCCAGCAACTCCTGGGGCGTGAGGGATTTGAGCAAAGCAGTATCGGTGCGGATGAGGCCCTGGGCCAGTTCCCGTTTGGACTGTTGCAGGTGCTGGATTTTCTCCTCCACGGTGCCGGGGCAGATGAGGCGCACTGCCACTACGGGCTTGGTCTGGCCGATGCGGTAGGCCCGGTCGATGGCCTGGTTTTCCACGGCGGGGTTCCACCAGGGGTCCAGCAGGTACACGTAGTCGGCGCTGGTGAGGTTGAGGCCGGTGCCGCCGGCTTTCAGGCTGATGAGAAACACCCGCACCTCGGGGCGCTGCTCAAACGCCTGCACGGCGGCCCCGCGCTGCCGGGTCTGGCCGGTGAGGTATTGGTAGGGAATATCGTGGGCGTCCAGCATGGGCCGCACCAGGTTCAGCATGCCCACAAACTGCGAAAACACCAGGATTTTGTGCTCCGGGGCGTGGTTCTGAATTTCTTCCAGCAGCACCGCCAGCTTGGCTGAAGTAGAGCCGTAGTCCTCCAGATCGGGCAGCAAAGCGGGCGAGTCGCAGATTTGCCGCAGGCGCGTGAGGCCCCGCAGCACCGAGGCGTGGTTGCGGGCCGATACGTCTTCGCGTTGGCCCAGCAGCAGATTCCGGAAATCCTGGCGGCAGGCCTCGTACACGCGGCGCTGCTCGGGCGGCATCTCGCAGTAGAGCACCATTTCCGTCTTTTCGGGCAGTTCGGTGGCTACCTGAGCCTTGGTGCGGCGCAGCACGAAGGGCCGGATGCGCTGCTGCAATTCCCGGGCCTTCTGCTCATCCCCGAACTTATCGATGCGCGTGGCGTACTGCGCCCGGAACTGCCGCAGCGTACCCAGCAAGCCAGGGCAGGCAAACGAGAGCAGGGCGAAAATATCGTAGATGTTGTTCTCCAGCGGCGTGCCCGTGAGCACCACCCGGCCCCGGCTTCGCAGCTGGCAAGCGGCCCGGTAGCGCAACGAAGCCGGGTTTTTGATGGCCTGGGCCTCATCCAGAAACACGTACTCAAACTCCTGGGATTTCAGCCGGCGCAGGTCCGATACCAGCGTGCCGTAGGTGGTCAGCACCACATCATAGTCGGCGAAATCCGGCTGCTGCTGCCTGCGGCCCGCGCCGTGCCAGGTCAGCACCTGCAGGCCGGGCGCAAAGCGGGCGGCTTCGGCCTGCCAGTTGAACACCAACGCCGTGGGCACTACCACCAGGCTGGCCCCGGTCCGGCCGGTGGCGCGCAGGTGCAGCACGAAGGCCAGCACCTGCAGCGTCTTACCCAGGCCCATATCATCGGCCAGGCAACCGCCAAACCCAAACGTATCCAGGAAATTTAGCCAGTTGAGGCCTTCTTGCTGATAGTCGCGCAGGATGGCGTGCAGGCCGGCGGGTACCGGCACGGGCGCAATACCGGTGAAATCGGCTACGGCGGCGCGGGTTTCGGCCAGCCGCTGCCGGGCCGAGGGCAGCAGCTCCGTGTCGGCGTACAATTCCTCTACCGCCGCAAACCGGCTGTGTGGGGTGCGCAACTGACCGTCGATAAGCTCGGCGGCGGCGAAGTAGCGGGCAAACTTTTCCAGCCACTGCTGGGGCAGCACGCCGTGGCTGCCATCATCCAGCACCACATAGCGGCGGCGGTTGCGCAGGGCCTGGCTGAGTTGGGGTAGCGTGGCGTGCTGCTTCCCGAAACGCACCGCCAGCTTGGTATCAAACCAGTTGGTTTCACTGCTCACCTGCACCGACACCCGGGCCGAATGCGGATTGAGGCGGTTATCCTTCAGCTGCTGGAACCCCAGTACCCGGATGCCCTCCTGCCGCCAATCGGCCAAAGCCGGCAGCACCCGGTCGGTATCCAGAAATCCGCTGCGGGCCAGGTAAAACGACTCCTGGGCCTGTTGCCCGGCCAGCTCGGGCCAGTGCCGGAGCAGCGCCGCCACCAGCCGGTCTTCAGCCAGGGCATTGCGGCTCACGGTGAATGCCCGGCCCAGCGCATCGGTGGCCTGCAGCTGCTGCCGGGTCAGCACCGAGACTTCCCGCTCTCCGTAGCGCATCACGGGCAGCAGCTCCACGTGGGGGCCGGCATCGGAGAGGTAAAGCACCGGCTCGGGCGCTTCATCCAGGCCCGCGGCCTGCAACTGCTGGCGGGTGGCGGGGCGCAGGTAGGCGTAGTGAATCTGCAGGCGGTTTTCCAGGTTAGTCAGCACGTCCTCCCGGAACTCCGCAAACTGCGACTGGTGAATCAGCAGGGCGTTGTTGCGCTTCTTGAAGAACTCCACTACTCGCCACACATCCAGGTCGTCGAGCAGGTACAAATCGTCGTGCAGGGCCACGAAGTAGTCGTAGTGCACGGTGAGCTGTTCCAGGTTCAGGGCCTGGTCGTGGAGCAGCAGCTGGCCGGTTATCTGGTAGAACTCGTCTTCCTGGGTTACCTGCAGGCGCAGCTGCAGGCGGGCGCTGTGCAGGCGCACCGGCACCAGGGCCGCGGCCGTGAGCTTGTCGCCTTGGGGGCCGCGGTGGGCAAATACCGGCAGCCGAAACGGGTTCTGCACCACCGCGCGCAACGCCTCCACGGCCGCTGGCGTGCGGTCTTCCTCGTAGTTATGCTGGAAGCGGGCCAGGCCGGTATAAAACTTCAGCTCCGACGGATTGGTCAGCTGCCAGATACCATCCAGGGGGTTCAGCAGCGTCAGCGGGCTTTTCGGTTTGCCGGCCGCCGTGAGGCTGGCCTCGGCCAGGTGCAGCGTGAGGTGGCGGTAGTAGCGGTGCCGGGCCAGCACCAGCAGCCGCTGCCCGCCCGCCACCGGCACCACTGGCTCCGGCCTGACGGGCAACAGCTGCCGCATCAGCTCCAGCTTCGAAGCCGGCGTTACGGGCAGCAAATCCGCCCGGCGCGGAGTCACGGCCACAGCCCCGTTGGCAAACGCCAGTTGAAAGTGCGCGTCCAAGTCGTGAGCCTGTTCTAACCCATATTCCCGGGCCGCAGCGCGCAGTTTCTGCTGGCGCTGCTCCGCATCAAAAAATACCCGCAGCTCCGGCCGGTACAGCAGAGCCAGCAGCGTCAGCGCCTGGTTTTCGCACAGTTCGTCGTCTGCGCCGATGGTGCAGGCGCAGGTCAGCATCAGGCCGGTTGCGGTTTGACTCACTCCCACTTCCGGCCCGGCAATTCCGCCTACTCCCGCTCCGGTCGAAAACCGCCCAGTATCCACAGCCAGCTCCAGCGGCGTCACGGCCCGGTACTGGCGCGTATCCGGCACAAAGCTGCGCGGGGCCAGCTCCAGTAGCTGGGGCAGCGTCAGGTCCGGAAGCGTCTGGAATAGATGAATGGTGTGCGGCACAATGGGCTTTACTGGAGCCGGAAATTACATCAAGCAGTGTATACTTTGCGGTTATGACGGTACGACACACCGCATCGTGTTACCGCTGGCAGTACGTACTCCGGCTGTCATTCCGAATGACAGTTTGCGTGCGGGTGTTCCCCATCCTCTATCCTACCTCATCGGTCTTGATGCGCGAATCGAACCGGAATTCCTCCCGGCTCACAATCCGAATGCGCTTGAAATCGGGATGGCGACTGTGCAGCACGTAGTTGAACTCCTGGGGCACGATGGACGAGGGCACCCGCAGCACGGCCGAGCTGCGGCGCGTGTACCACTCGGCCCCCAGCGGCTGACACACGGCGTAGCGGCTGGCCTGCTCCCAGTCCCGTGGCAGCTGGGCCAGCGGTATTTCCTCCACCAGCAGGTCGTCGGGCACGTCAATTACCAGCACCCGAAACTGGCCGGTAAGCCCCTCCCCACTCCGGTGCACCACGTTTTCCAGGCAGGCCAGGGCCCGGGTGGCGGCCGTGTAAATCACAAACTGATCCTTGTAATTCCAACGTGCCCGGTAGCCGGAGGCAAACAGGTCGTCGGCGTACTTGGCCAGGCAGATGCGGTAAACCAGCATACTCGGGGCCCTAGGATAAGTCGCCGTAGGCAATGCGCGTGAGTTCTTCGGCCACCAGGTCGATGCCCCCGCTGGTTTCCAGCAGCCGCAGCGGAATTTCCTGGTCGAGGCCGTGGGCGGGTTTATCCAGCCAGCGTAGAAACGCGGCGGCCTCCCCGAATACTTCCACTCCCAGGTTGTAGAGGCTGATGATTTTGAGTGTTTTCTCGCTGCTGGCGGCACTCAGGTTTTTCTTTTCCTGGGAGTAGGTGCGCAGGGTTTTGGTGGACAGCTCGTAGATGGCCTCCAGCTCCTGGGCCTGCAACTGGTAGGCCTCGGCTACCTCAAACGCCGTGGCGGCCGGTACGCCCTTGCGGGCTTCCATCACCAGGGCGTAAGCATCCTGCCCGGTCCGGCCCCAGGCCGCCCATTTCTTGCGCAGGGCCGCCGGCATAACGGCCGTTATTTTCGGTTGGTGTGCAGCAGTAGCCATAGGTGCAGATTTGATGGAGCGAACTTATAGAAATTTTTCCGTTTAACGCGGAAATTTTTCTTTCGGTTCTACCTGTCCCATATACACGCCACTCACTTACTCTATTGCTTGGAAAAGCTGCAGAATCAAGCTTGTTGTTTCCTTGTCTATCGGCAACGTCCAATCAGGCGGTAAAGCAAAAGCAGAACTTTCAAAAAACGCCTGCGACATTGGAGTACTAGCCCCCGTGTACATGCCTCTTACCATCTCTATTAGGGCATCAAGCGTTTTGTCAGAGCATTCGTTTGACACAACTATACCACAAGCTCTGTCAGGAATTACAACCGAGTATCCAGTCGGGAATATTCTTTCGAGTTCATAGTGTAATAATATCTTGCTGGAGCTGATGGTATCCTCATCATTAAGAAAAGCAATCCATTCCGGCTGCCCGGTAATGGCATCGTCCTTTCGATATTGGTGAAAAAACGCTGACTGTCGAACATTCTCTATTGCTTGCTGCTGCCAGTTCACACCGGACTGCTCCAACTCATTATATCCGGCTCGGTCCAGATACACCATTGCCTCACCGTATTCAACCCAGCATAAAATAAACTCGTCGTTGGGAAGTGGCAAGTGAGGCAAGTCCCAAGCACTGTCTTCAATATACTTACGTGGAACAATCAGCGGATGTAGTGATTCTGGGTTTATCACCTGAAGTACAGAGTAAATGCGTTACAAAACCGGTGCAAAACAGAAGTTGCCTCTACGCTCCCACCACTGCATGCAGCGGTACCGGGTGGATGATGAGCCAGATCAGCTCCCGCAGGATTTCGCCGTCGGTCATGGAGCCGCTGTCGATGCCTTTGCTTTGGGCGTCGGCGCGGCGGATGAGGTGCACGATGTCGCGGGTGCGGTGGAAGTCGAATACCTTCAGGCCCACCTGATAGTCCTGGCGCTGGATGGGGAAGCGCAGGCCCATCTTCAGCCAGTCGGCCTCGGCAGGGCTGCCGGGCAGCTGGTGCAGCACCAATAGGCGGGAGAAGTAGTTGAACAGCAGCGTCAGGTTCGGGATGAGCGGGTTGTTCTTGGGGTTGGCCTCGAAGTAGAGCAGGATGCGGTTGGCCTTGAGCACGTCGCGGCGCACCAAAGCGCTCTGCAGCTCGAAGATGTTGTACTCCTTGCTGATGCCCACCATGCGCTGCACCAGGTCCTCGTCGATGCTGTGGCCGGGCAGCAGGTTGATGAGCATCTTGTCCACCTCGTTGGTGAGGCGGCCCAGCTCCCCCCCGATGTACTCGGCCAGCATAGCCGTGGCCTGGGGCGTAATCTGCTGGCCCTTAGAGCGCACGTAATTGCTCAGCCAGGGCGCCACCTGGTTATCGTAGAGCTTCTTGCTGGTCATGAGCACCGTGCCGGCAGGCGCAGGCTCCTTTTTGTCGCCGGCCAGCAGCTTGCCCAGCTTTTTGCGCGCGTCCAGGGTTTTGTGCTTGTAGCAGAACACCAGTACGGTGCTTTGCAACGGGTTTTTCAGGTAGGCCTCCAGAAACGGCCACGTCTTTTCGTTTTCCAGATCGGCCACAGCCTGCGCCTCCTTCACAATCACCACCGAGCGTTCCGCCATCATGGGGAAGCGCTTGGCCTGGTTCAGGATGCCGGCCACATCGGTGTCCTTGCCATACATCACCACCTGGTTGAAGCCCTTCTCGTGCTCGGGCAGCACGTGCTTTTCCAGCAAATCGGCCAGCAGGTCAATATAGTACGGCTCCTCCCCTTGTAGAAAATACACGGGCGCAAACTGCCGCTGCTGGAGCTGCTTCAGGATTTCGTCGGGCGAGGCGGTCAAGGGTGAAGTTGTGAAATTGTGAAATTGTGGAGAGCCCGCGGCGCTGTTCCGCCGCTGCTTTCACTTGGACTGCAAATGTACCACGGGCCTTTTTACCTTTGCGCCTCTTACTTGCGTGAGTTGGTTGCGTCTTTCGTGTCTTTACCCACAGCCGCCGCCTGATTCACAACTTCACAACTTCACAACTTCTCCCTTGAACCTAATAGACGAACTGCGCTGGCGGGGCATGTTTCACGACATGATGCCCGGCACCGAGGAGCACCTGCTGAAAAACGCGCCCATCACCGGCTACATCGGCTTCGACCCTACTGCGCCTTCCCTGCACATCGGCAACCTGGCCACCATTATGCTGCTGGTGCACCTGCAGCGCGCCGGCCACCGGCCGCTGGCCCTGGTGGGCGGGGCCACTGGTATGATTGGCGACCCGTCGGGCAAATCAGCGGAGCGCAACCTGCTCGATGAAGAAGCCCTGCGCCGCAACCAGGCCGGCATTCAGGCCCAGTTGGAGAAGTTTCTGGTATTCGACGATTCGCCCACCGGGGCGCGGGTAGTGAATAACTACGACTGGTTCAAGGACTTCGGCTTCCTGCAGTTTCTGCGCGAGGTAGGCAAGCACCTCACCGTGAACTACATGATGGCCAAGGACTCGGTGAAGCGCCGCATTGGCGGCAACGAAGAGTCCGGGGCCGAGGGCATCAGCTACACCGAGTTCAGCTACCAGCTGCTGCAGGGCTACGACTTCTTCCACCTCTACAAGGAGCTAGGCACCACCCTGCAGATGGGCGCTTCCGACCAGTGGGGCAACATCACCACCGGCACCGAGCTCATCCGGCGCATGTCGGGCGGCGAGGGCAAGGCCTACGCCCTCACCGGCCAGCTCATCACCAAAGCCGACGGCACCAAGTACGGCAAGAGCGAAACCGGCACGGTGTGGCTCGATGCCGCCATGACGAGCCCGTACCAGTTCTACCAGTTCTTCCTCAACGCCGCCGACGCCGACGTACCCCGCCTCATCCGCGTGTTCACACTGCTCACACAGCCGGAAATTGAAGCTCTGGAAGCCGAGCACACCGCCGCCCCCCACCTGCGCGTGCTGCAAAAAGCCCTGGCCAAGGACGTAACCATCCGCGTGCACGGCGAAGCTGCCTTCGAAGCCTCATTGGCCGCCTCGCAGGTGCTATTCGGCGGCGGCGAGCTGAGCAGCCTTGATGAGGCCACGCTGCTCGACGTATTTGTCGGTGTGCCCCATGTGGAGGTTTCCCGCGCCGAGTTGGAAGGCCAGGATGCCCTTACGCTGCTGAGCACGGCGGCCGGCAGCGTCATCTTCTCCAGCAAAGGCGAGGCCCGCAAAATGGTGCAAAACAACGGCGTGAAGCTCAACCGCCAGAAAGTAACCCTCGACCAGACCGCCACGGCCGTAGCGCCGCTACTGAACAAGTACCTAGTAGCCCAAAAGGGCAAGAGCTACTTCCTCATCAAGCTGGTGTAAGCTGCCTAAGAAGTGCATATAGTGTCATGCTCTGCTACGTCTCATGGCGGCTTTCCGTACGATGCGACAGAACGGCCGGTCCGGCGGGCGCAGCCCGTCGGACCGGTTGAAATAGCTGGCACCCGGACGACGGCATAGCAATATCAGCACGCGCCAACCGGCCCGACGGGCTGCACCCGCCGGACCGGCACACCGACCAGCGCCACAACGAAAGAGGCCCTGCTGATAATCAGCAGGGCCTCTTAGGTGTAAACAGGTTCGCTACGCTGGGCGTAGCGCCCAATTACTTCTTTTTAGCGGGAGCAGCTTTTTTAGCAGCGGGAGCAGCAGCCTTCTTAGCAGGAGCAGCTTTAGCAGCGGGAGCAGCTTCTCCACCGTCGTTTTTCTTGTTCTGAACCTCAGTACGGATAGTCTGGGCCATGTTCTTCAGTTCCTGCATGCCTTTGCGCACGCGGGTACCAGCGGCCGAGTTGTTCTTGTCGTAGAATTTCTCGAAGTCGGCTTCTAGCGACATAACGAGGTCTTTCAGTTGGGCGAAATTGCTCATGGTTGGGAGGGGTTGTATGGTGTGGAAAAAGTATTTAACCGGCCCTAATATACAGGGATTTCAAATACAAGCAAGTTGGCAAGTTTTTTTCTTTATGCCCTTTTCCAGCCATTAAGGGCGTATTTCACTCTAAACAAGCTACGCAATATACTCCCAAACCGAAATCTACATCTGTAAATAATCCAAAAACAAAAAGCCAGCCCCGTTGCGGAGGCTGGCTTTTGTACTTAGCGAAGCTTTAGTTAGCGTTGCAGGCCCTCGGGCACTTCCGCCTTGGAATAAAGTCCTTTCGCCAGCTTCTCCTTCACGGCTTCGAAGGCTTTGATGGTCACCGCTACATCATCGAGGGTATGTACCGCCGTGGGGATGATCCGGAGCATGATAACGCCCTTGGGCACCACCGGATACACCACAATAGAACAGAAAATGCCGTGATTTTCACGTAGATCGAACGTTACCTGCGTGGCATCGGGGATTTGGCCCTCCAGCAGCACCGGCGTTACGGGTGAGGACGTAGACCCAATATTGAAGCCTTTTTCACGCAGACCGCTTTGCAGGGCCCGCACGATGGTCCAGAGGTTTTCCTTCAGCTCGGGCTGGGTGCGCAGCAGCTCCAACCGCTTCAAAGCGCCCACCACCAGCGGCATGGGCAGACTTTTGGCGAAAATCTGGCTGCGCATGTTGTAGCGCAAATATTCAATTACGTTCTCGGGGCCGGCTACGAAGGCGCCAATGCTGGCCATCGACTTCGCAAACGTCGAAAAATAAAGGTCGATACCGTCCTGTACGCCCTGTTCTTCGCCCGTTCCGGCGCCCGTAGCGCCCATCGTGCCGAAGCCGTGAGCGTCATCCACGAACAACCGGAACTGGTATTTCTCCTTCAGGGCCACCACGCCGCGCAGGTCGCCCTGGTTGCCCGACATGCCGAAAACTCCCTCGGTAATGACCAAAATGCCGCCGCCGGTTTCGTCGATGATGCGCTGGGCGCGCTCCAGCTGCTTCTCCAGGCTGGCCATGTCGTTGTGCACGTATACGAAGCGCTTACCGGCGTGCAGGCGCACCCCGTCGATGATGCAGGCGTGCGACTCGGCGTCGTACACAATTACATCGTGGCGGCCTACCATGGCGTCGATGATGGACACCACGCCCTGGTAGCCAAAGTTGAGCAGCATGCACTCAGGCTTCATCACAAACTCGGCCAGCTCGTTTTCCAGCTGCTCGTGCAGGTTGGAGTTGCCGCTCATCATGCGGGCGCCCATGGGCAGGGCCATACCGTATTCGGCAGCAGCATCGGCGTCGGCCTTGCGCACCTCGGGGTGGTTGGCCAGGCCCAGGTAGTTGTTCAGGCTCCAGGTGAGTACCTCTTTGCCGCGGAAAATCATGCGGGGCTTAATCTCGCCTTCCAGCTTGGGGAAGGTGAAATAACCGTGCGCGTAGTGTGAATGGCTACCCAGCGGGCCGCGGTTGGCGGCAATCTTCTCAAATAGATCCACGAGGGAACAGGTTGAATGTGAAACGAAAACAAGCAGTTACGCTTGGGGGCATAACGCTCGGGGAATGTACAAAGTTATGGCAATCCGCAAAGGTAGCCCTCAGCAGGCAGGCATCCAACCTTGCAGGAATTGGCCCGGCGCGTTTTCTGGTGCGGCCGGAATGGCGTTTCTTTGGGTATTGGAACTGTTCATTGAACATAATCGGAACGTCATGCTGAGCTTGCCGAAGCATCTCTACCGCTTCGCATGAACTGTCTGACAAAGCGGTAGAGATGCTTCGGCAAGCTCAGCATGACCGTTCTTTCCAATTTACAGTGAAGTCCTCTCCCACCCGCACCCACTCTCTCCCGATGAAGAAAATAACCAAGCTGCTGGTTGCCAACCGCGGCGAAATTGCCCTGCGCGTGCTGCGCTCCGCCAAGGAAATGGGCCTCCAGACCGTGGCCATCTACTCCGAAGCCGACCGCAACGCTTTGCACGTGCGCTACGCCGACGAGGCCGTGTGCGTGGGCCCGCCCGCCAGCAAAGACAGCTACCTGCGCGGCGACAAAATCCTGGAAGTCTGCCGCCAACTGGGCGTGGATGCCATTCACCCCGGCTACGGCTTCCTGAGCGAAAACGCCGAGTTTGCCCGCATGGTCACGGAGGCCGGACTGATTTTCGTGGGCCCTTCGCCGGAGGCCATGAACGTGATGGGCGACAAACTCTCGGCCAAGCAGGCCGTGAAGGCCTACGACATTCCCCTGGTGCCCGGCACCGATGAGGCCATTTCTGATGTGGAAGAAGCCAAGCGCATTGCCGCCACGGTGGGCTTCCCCATCCTAATTAAAGCCTCGGCCGGCGGTGGCGGCAAGGGCATGCGCATCGTGAATTCGGCCGAAGATTTCGAGGAGCAGATGCAGCTGGCCATTAACGAGGCCACCTCGGCCTTCGGCGACGGCTCGGTATTCATTGAGAAGTTCGTGACCGGCCCGCGCCACATCGAAATTCAGGTGCTGGGCGATGAGCACGGCAACATCGTGCACCTATTTGAGCGGGAATGCTCCATTCAGCGCCGCCACCAGAAGGTGATTGAGGAAGCGCCCTCGGCGGTGCTCACGCCCGAGCTGCGCGCCGAAATGGGCCGCTGCGCCGTGGACGTGGCCCGGGCCTGCAACTACACTGGGGCCGGCACCGTGGAGTTTCTGCTGGACGACCAGCGCAACTTCTACTTCCTGGAGATGAACACCCGCCTGCAGGTGGAGCACCCCGTAACGGAGCAGATTACCGGCCTCGACCTGGTAAAGGAGCAGATCAAAGTCGCCCAGGGCCTGCCCCTCGCCTTCCGCCAGGAAGACCTCAGCATCACCGGCCACGCCCTGGAGCTGCGCGTGTACGCCGAAGACCCCCAGAACAACTTCCTGCCCGACATCGGGACGCTGACCACCTACGTGCGCCCCCAGGGCCCCGGCGTGCGGGTAGATGACGGCTTCGAGCAGGGCATGGAAATTCCAATTTACTACGACCCGATGATTGCCAAGCTCGTCACCTTCGGGGCCACCCGCGAGGAGGCCATTGCCCGGATGCTGCGCGCCATCGACGAATACCATATTACCGGCATCGAAACCACGTTGGGCTTCGGCCGCTACGTGCTGCAACACCCGGCCTTCGTGAGCGGCAACTTCGACACCAACTTCATCAAGGACCACTTCACGCCCGAGTCGCTGAAGCCCACCGCCCCGGACGAAGCCACCGCCAAGCTGGCCGCCGTGCTCACCGCCATGCTCCTGACGGAGAAAAAGCCCACCACCGCTGCGGCTGATGCGCCTGCCGCCACCGGCTCAGCCTGGAAGTGGAACCGGCTGGGGGTGCGGTAGAGAGATTAAGCATACTAAAAAAGGCTGCCCGGTTACGTAACCGGGCAGCCTTTTTTGTGCGCAAGTTTCCGAACTAGTTGTCCATCAGCTACTCAGAATAAACATCATGGTAACAGCCTAATAACGAATGTCCACGTGCATGGTATCTAAACCCGCCAAAGTATAAGATACCCGATGCTCAATAGCTGGTTCCGTCCGACTACCATTAAGCTGCCATAAAACAATCTGATTGGGGCCAGCCTTCAGTGCACGATAGACAACTGTGTCAATAGGTGGGTGTAAGGTGAAGGCTTCTTGGAAACCCCATACACTGACATTCACCGCATCGGTACGGGGAGGAACATCCAGTAGGTGAATACGTACCCAGCCTATTGCGGCTACCGACACCCGCAGATTTTTGTTCTTGCGCCCTCCTGTTATCGATGGCGCGCTTTGAAATTCGGTGTCTCCCCGAGAAGAAGAGGCTCGTAGGATGTAGGCGTTGCTTGCGTCGGCCTCAAAAGAGAACGAAAATTTGCCTTGCCCGTCCGTTGAGCGCCAATCCCCGGCAGGGCTGTAAGCTGCTGAGGCCCCACTGCGACGGTTGGTAAACAGGCGTACCTGGGCGTTTGGCACAGCTTGTCCGGTTGCGGAATCCACTACCTGCCCTTCCACAATAGTTTTACCGCCCTCGTCAAATAGTGAACAGCCCGAACAGGCAAGTGTAATAGCAGCTGTGAGTACAGATAATAACTTCATAGGGTATAAACAGGAAAGTTATTGTGAGGTATAAGGCGTGTTCTAACTGCTCAGGGAAGCATTGTTTCTCAACAGGGAAGCCAAAAACAGTAATGCGTATTCACCCGACTGCAAGTTGTAACACCTCGACCTGCACTATCCTCACGCCAGCAGCCGCGCCTGATTGGCCACGTTAATCAACGCCGGGGCATTCTTGAGGGTGGCCAGTACTACTTCCTTGGCGGCTTGTTGCAGCTCGTCGCGGTGGATGTCGCGCACTTCTTCGCGTACCAGTTCGGTGAGGGCGTAGAGGGCATGCTGCACGGCTTCGCGGCGGGGCCGTGCAGCCCGAATTTCCTGGCGCACCTCGGCAAAATGGGCTTGTATTTTCAGCCGCCGCAGGTGAAACACCGAGTCGCTGCACACCTGGGGCTGGATGGTGTCGAGCAGCTTCAGCAGGGGCAGCAGTTGGGTGGCGGTGGCTCCTACCAAACGCTGGCGGCGGCCGGGGCAGGCAGTGGGCTGGCAAGCCGCATCAGCGGCGGGCTCAGAGCTAGAAATAGACATTCGCAATAACCGGGTAAGTGGACGAGCGAGGCGCGTGATTTTCATAACAAGATACTGTACCAGTCAGAAATTACCGAACCCTAGCTCTGCTCCCAAGCCAACTTCCCCGAGAGCATAGCCGGCTCCTGCGTTGCGGTGGGCTTTGAGGCCAGCCAGCGGCGCAGGGCCCAGTGCGTGGGCAGGTAAATCACCACCAGCAGCGTGAGCATCCAGCCCACTAGGTAGAGCGGGGCGGGCAGCCAGGTTTGGGGGTGGGCATCATCGAAGCCGAACACGTAGTTGATATTCACCGGAATCTTAGGGTCGGGTAGCACCGTGCCGGCGGACGGCAGCCAGAAGTAGGCTACCAGGCACAGGGCCCAGGCCAGCAGCGTCCAGGCGGGCAGGGCGCGCCGGTCGTAGCCCAGGCGCTTCACCAGAAACAGGATGAGGAAGGGCAGCCAGCCGTGAAAGAACGAGAGCCCGCGCAGGAATAAGGAGCGGTTTTCATCGAACATGTAGGACGTCATGCCCAGCAAGTGATGGCCGCACAACTCGCCCACAAAATCGGCGCACCAGAGCACCTGGGGCAGCAGGATGCCCACAGCCGCCATGGAGGCCGGCAGGCGGCGCTCCGTCCACACGCTCACCAGGCACAGCAGCAGCGACACGTCGCAGAAGTACAGGAAGTTGGTGGGGCCGTAGTTCACCCAGTACACCGGCACCATCACCAGCAAGAAGGCAGTGAACACCAATTTCAACCAAAGCGGCAAGTAAGCAGGAACACGTTTCATACGCGAAGGGGAATGAAGTGCGAAACAACAGTCGGCTCCCAGCTACTCGGCTCATGGCGTTTCGCTGAGAGGATGCCCGAAGTAGCACGACAAATACGGCTTCACCAGTACAACTCTCTTGCTTATCAGACTTCTTGTTTCACACAAAACCAGCTTCTAGTAATAATTTACAAAGATTTATCTTCTCTCATTTAGACTTTATAAGTATCGAATTGGAGGCGCACTTATACCGAAAAAGCACGACAAGCTCCACCAATCCGGCGGAGCTTTTCATGCGTTTAATGATTGAGTTGGACTAGGCTATGGGAGTAGCAACGTTTCTTGCTACCTCTTAGAACGTCATGCAGAGCGCAACGAAGCATCTCGCGTGCTGCTGTCTGGATTATCCTTGCAGAGTCAGCACGCAAGATACTTCGCTACGCTCTGCATGATGTTCTTTCGGCCTACATATTGTCCAGACGGCTTAGATCAACTCAGTAATTTCTCGGACGCCCAAAGGCCGCTCCCGGGTAAACCCTTCCCCGAACTCCACCCCTATCAGGTGGCCAAACTCCCGGGCACGAGCTTCCATGAAATTGCTGAACACCGGCGAGGAGAGGTAGGTGGCCGGCTCGGTGCTTTCGGGGTCGTGAAACTGGGTGCGGTACGCCTGGATACTTTCCCATTTTTTCGGCCAATGCGTCGAAATATCCACGACGAAATCAGCCGGAATCTGGCGGTCCTGGATGTAGTGAAATACCAGCCGAGGCCGCCAGGGCTGCTGGGGCTGCCCATCGTCGCCGAAGGTTTCAATCATCCGCAGCCCGCTCAGAAAGCACGACTCCGAAGCCAGCTGGGCGCCCCGGCCGTGGTCAGGGTGCCGGTCGTGGATGGCGTTGCAGAGAATAATATCAGGCTGGTAGCGGCGGATGGCGGCAATAACGGGTAGCTGATGCTCCCGGTCGTTGCGGAAGAAGCCATCGGGCAGGCCCAGATTTTCGCGGGCACTCAGGCCTAGAATACGGCTGGCCGCCTCGGCCTCCTGGGCCCGGGTAACTGGCGTACCGCGCGTCCCCAGCTCACCCCGGGTAAAGTCCACAATGCCTACTTTCTTGCCTGCAGCAATAGCCGCCAGCAATGTACCGGCAGCTGACATTTCCACATCATCCGGGTGTGCCCCGAGGGCCAGAATATCAAGTTTCATATTTGGGATTATCAGAAAGCAGACTGGTTAATGGGTTGGTTGTTCCAACAAAGTGTTGAACGACCAACCCGTTAACCAGTCCGCTAAGAAGCCATTTATTTAATTCGCAGCGTCCGGCCTACGCGCAACACGGCGGTACCGCCGTTCAGGCGTCGAATTTGGGCCTGCGACACGCCATATTTATCGGCAATTTCCGACAGGGTATCCCCGCTCCGGATTTTGTGCGACACGATGCGCCGGGCCTGGGTAGGCTTGGCGCTGCTACTACTCCGGCTACTGCTGGTAGCAGCCCCCGGCACACTGCCGCCCCGATACTTCAACGACTTGCTGTAGTAGGCAAACAGGCCCGAGGTAATCTGGAAGTTGTCCTTAATCAGGCGGTAATCGGGGAAATCGTACATCCGCTCCGGGTCGATGGGGTTGCCCTCGTAGCGCACCTCAAAGTGCAGGTGCGAGCCGCTGCTGCGCCCCGTGCTTCCGCCGCGCCCGATTAGCTCCCCGGCCTTCACAAACGTACCCGGCGTCACCAACGACTTCTGCAAGTGGCCATATAGCGTTTCGATACCATTGTAGTGGCGCACCATAATGTAGTTGCCGTAGCCCGAACCATCCCACTTCACGATGCGCACCACGCCGTCAAAAGCCGCCTTTACCGAGTCGCCGGTTTCCAGGTCCAGGTCCACGCCGTAGTGCCAGCGGTAGCCCCGAAACCCAAAATCGGAGGTCATGGGCGTTTTAGTCAGGGGCATTTTGGCGTAGCGCTGGCGCTCTGGCTCCGTCAGTTTCAGGTTCAGCGTATCCTTGATGCGGCGGCCATCTACCCGGTACGGGTTGATGTTGTGCGTATCCCAAATGGCGTAATACCCGGCCACCTTAATCCAGGACGAGTCAATTTTTACCTGCTCCGACACTTCTACAATCTCCTGCCCGCCCTCATTCAGGCTGCTGGTATCCTCACTGACGATGGAGAGCTTTTTAGCCGGGTTGAAAAAAATGGACTTTGCGGCGTCGGAGTTTTCCTCGGGCAGCTCTTCCGTCTCAATTAGGATGGTCGTATCGGGCCGCACGTAGCGGATGGTGGGTGATTTGATGCGGAAAAAATCCTTCCGCTTGCCGGCCGAACCGGCTTTCGCCTTCGGCTCCGGTGCTTTGCGCCGCTGGGCCTGCAGCTGGCCGGGCAAGCCAATAAACAGCCCGATCAGTAGCAGCGGCAGCAGCCAGTGTTTCACAAAATGCAGCAAGGGCGTTTGATAAAAGGTGAAATTATGAGGTTGTGAAGTTGTAAAATGATGTTGTTTCGGGCTTCAACGTCCAAGGCATCCAATGTCTTGCATTGAGCGAAAAACTCACCATTTCACAACTTCACAACTTCACCATTAATGGTCTCCCAGCGCGGCCAGGTACCGCTCGGCATCCAAAGCGGCCATGCAACCAGAGCCGGCGGCCGTAACGGCCTGGCGGTAGGTGAAGTCCTGCACGTCGCCACAGGCAAATACGCCATCCACGTTGGTTTTAGCCGTGCCGGGAATGGTCTTCAGGTAGCCCTGCTCATCGTGGTGCAGATAGGGCTGGAAGATTTTGGAGTTGGGCTCGTGCCCGATGGCCACGAAGAAGCCTTCAATGGGTAACTCGCGGGTGCTGCCATCCAGCACGTTTTTCACGCGGGCGGCTTCCACGGCGTGCTCGCCCAGAATTTCGTCCGTTACCGTGTTCCAGAGCACTTCAATCTTGGGGTTGTCCAGCACGCGCTTCTGCATAATTTTTGAAGCGCGCATCTCTCCTTTCCGCACAATCATGTACACCTTGTTGCACAGATTGGCCAAGTAGGTAGCCTCCTCGGCGGCCGTGTCGCCGGCGCCCACAATCACCACGTCCTTGCCCCGGTAGAAAAACCCGTCGCAAACGGCACAGGCCGACACGCCCGAGCCGTTCAAACGTTGCTCCGAGGGCAGCCCCAGCCACTTGGCCGAGGCCCCGGTGGCAATGATGATGGTATCGGCCGTTAGCTCCAGGTGCTCATCAATGGTCACGCGGTGCGGGTGCCCCGAGAAGTCCACCGAAGTGGCAATGCCGTAGCGGATATCGGTACCGAAACGAGCGGCCTGCTTTTTCAGGTCCTCCATCATTTCCGGCCCCATGATACCGTCAGGATAACCAGGGAAGTTTTCTACGTCGTTGGTAATGGTTAGCTGGCCGCCGGGCTGCAGGCCCTGATACATAACCGGCTTGAGGTTCGCACGAGCGGCATAAATAGCAGCCGTATAGCCAGCCGGGCCGGAACCAATAATCAGACACTTGATGTGCTCTGGAGTGGGAGTCGCCATGAGAAAGTTCAAAGCGCTGGGTGCTACCCGCGCCGTGTAGAGTTAAGTTGGGGTGCAAAAGTACACGTATGCCGGATTTTCGTCCGGTTCAGCTTCCCACTACCGAAATTAAGCCAACTCCTGCAGTCCGTCACTTTGTCCGAAACGCCGAGAAAGGTGGATAATTGGAAGCTGCGGCACTGGATGTCAACAAAAAACCCCAACCAATGGTCAGGGTTTTCGGTGGCGGGGTAGAAAAACTTACCCCAGATACGGTTTCAGCGCTTTGCTGCGCGAGGTGTGGCGCAGGCGGCGAATAGCCTTTTCCTTGATCTGACGAACCCGCTCCCGGGTCAGGTTGAACTTCTCTCCGATTTCTTCCAGCGTGAGCGAATGTTCTCCGTTCAGGCCAAAATAAAGCGTAATCACGTCGGCTTCGCGCTTGGTGAGCGTGCTCAGGGCGCGCTGCACTTCCTTGCGGAGCGAGTCGTTCATCAGGCCAGTGTCGGGGCTCTCCTCGTCCTCGTTTTCGAGCACGTCGAGCAGGCGGTTTTCCTCACCCTGCACAAACGGAGCATCTACCGATACGTGGCGGCCCGAAATCTTGAGCGTATCCACCACTTCCGAAGTAGTCAGCTCCAGAACTTCGGCAATTTCCTCGGGCGAAGGTTCACGCTCGAATTTCTGCTCCAGCTCCGAGAAGGACTTGCTGATTTTGTTCAGGGAGCCTACCCGGTTCAGGGGCAAACGCACGATACGAGACTGCTCGGCCAGAGCCTGCAGAATCGACTGGCGAATCCACCAAACGGCGTAGGAAATAAATTTAAAGCCCCGGGTTTCATCGAAGCGCTTGGCAGCTTTGATCAGACCGAGGTTGCCCTCGTTGATCAAGTCACCCAGGCTCAGACCCTGGTTCTGGTATTGCTTGGCCACCGACACCACGAAGCGCAGGTTGGCTTTGGTGAGTTTTTCCAGCGCTTGCTGGTCACCTTCTTTGATGCGTTGCGCCAGCGTCACCTCCTCGTCGGGGGTGAGCAGATCCACCTTGCCAATCTCCTGGAGGTATTTATCCAGCGACTGGCTTTCGCGGTTGGTGATCTGCTTGCTGATTTTTAGCTGTCTCATTGCGGGCGCGAGAGAAATGAAGTGTTGATGCTACTAACGTCGTGTTTGCTCCGGTATACGGAGGATACCCAAACGCGGGTACCGGCATTGATTGTGTCCAACACGCCGGTACCCGCGAAAGTTCGGGCAGGCCTGCTTATGCGGCGCCGTTGGAGTCGGCCGCCCGCTCGGGCTTGGGCAGTAGCACCTTGCGCGACAGACGGTATTTACCGGTTTTCTTGTCGATATCGAGCAGCTTCACGTCAATCTCCTGACCTACTTCCAGCACGCCTTCCAGGGCCGCCAGACGCTCGTGCGACACCTCCGAAATGTGCAACAGGCCGTCTTTGCCCGGCATGATTTCCACGAAGGCACCGTAGGGCTGAATGCTGCGCACTTTGCCTTTGTAGGTAGCGCCTACTTCCGGCACCGCGGCAATGGCCTGGATGCGGCCGATGGCCGCCTGCATGTCTTCCTGGTTGGAAGCGTAGATGCTCACGTGGCCTTTTTCGTCCTTCTCCTCGATGATAACAGTGGCGTTGGTATCCTTCTGGATCTGCTGAATCACTTTGCCACCTGGCCCGATTACGGCACCGATGAACTCCTTATCAATCAGCATTTTGTGCGAGCGGGGCGTATGCGGCTTCAGCTCGGCAGCGGGCTGGCTGATGGTCTTGGCCATCTCACGCAGAATGTGCAGGCGGCCTTCGCGGGCCTGGTGCAGCGCAGCCGTCATGATTTCGGCGCTCAGCCCCTGGATTTTGATGTCCATCTGGCAAGCCACGATACCTTTCTCGGTGCCAGTTACTTTGAAGTCCATGTCGCCGAGGTGGTCCTCATCACCCAAGATATCCGAAAGCACGGCGTATTCGCCGGTTTCCTTGTCCTGCACGAGGCCCATGGCAATACCCGAAACGGCCGACCGCACCGGAATACCGGCGTCCATCAGTGCCATCGAGGCGGCACAAACCGTGGCCATCGAGCTGGAGCCGTTCGACTCCAGGATGTCCGACACGATGCGCACGGTGTAGGGGTTCTCATCGTCAGAAGGCATTACCTTCTTCAGGGAGCGTTGAGCCAGGTTACCATGGCCGATTTCGCGGCGGCCGGGGCCACGGTTGGGCTTCACTTCACCGGTCGAGAAGGCCGGGAAGTTGTAGTGCAGCATGAACTTGCTGTAACCCGAGGTCATGGCCGTGTCGATGATCTGCTCATCGAGCTTGGTGCCCAGGGCCACCGTGGTCAGCGACTGGGTTTCGCCGCGGGTAAACAGGGCCGAGCCGTGGGCACCGGGCAGGTAGTTCACCTCGCTCCAGATAGGACGGATTTCCGTCAGAGCGCGGCCGTCGAGGCGGGTGCGCTCCTTGATCATCATGTCGCGGATGGCCCTCTTCTCCGCCGAAGAGTAGTAGCGGCCGAACATCTTCATGTCCAGCTCGGGCTGCTCTTCCAGCAACTGCGCGGTCAGGGTCTTCTTGATAGCACCAAAACCTTCCTTGCGGCCGGCCTTGCTGGGGTTACCCGAGTGCGCAATCTTATAGGCCTGCTCGTACACGCCCTCCTGAATGCGCTTCTTGAGGTCGTCGTTTTCCTCGTACTTGGGGTACTCGCGCTTGGTGTGGGATTTCTCCACTTCAGCGGCCAGCTCCAGCTGCACGCGTACTTGCTCCTTAATGGCTTCGTGGGCAAAGGCAATGGCTTCTACCATTTCTTCCTCGCTCACTTCGTTCATCTCGCCTTCCACCATGGCTACCGAGTCGGCCGTGGCACCTACTATCAGGTCGATGTCGGCGCGGGCAATGTCGGCGGTGAGGGGGTTGATTTGCAGCTTGCCGTCGATGCGGGCCACGCGAACCTCCGAGATGGGGCCGGCGAAGGGGATATCCGAAATCGAGAGGGCAGCCGAAGCGGCCAGGGCGGCCAGGGCATCGGGCTGCACGGTTTTATCGGCCGAAATCAGGGTAATCATCACCTGCACCTCGTAGTGATAGTCCTTGGGGAACATCGGGCGCAGAATGCGGTCTACGATGCGGCACACCAGGATTTCGTAATCCGAGAGGCGGCCTTCGCGGCGCTGGAACGAGCCGGGAATGTTGCCGGCACCACCGAATTTCTCCTGATAGTCAACCGACAGGGGCAGGAAATCCACGTCGCCGCGGGCGCTAGGCTGCGACACCACGGTAGCCAGCAGCATGGCGTCGCCGAGGCGTACCACTACGGCACCGTCGGCGAATTTGGCCAGCTTGCCGGTTTCAATGGAAATCTGCCGACCGTCGGGCAGCGTAATGTGTTTGGTAACCGCGTTGTAATTGGGCATCTGAGAGAGTTGCTTGTGAAAAGCGTGCAGCGGGCGAGCAGCCGTAAAAACAGGGCCGGCAGCGGCTCCGTTTTGCTCTAAAAAATAATGTTCTGGAAGATCAACGCCCGAAGCCGGTAAATGGTGCGCTCCGCTTCGGACAAAAAAAGAGCAGGGAACCTTCCGTGGTGGAAGGTCCCCTGCTCCGGGCGGTGGGCTTACTTACGAATGCCCAGCTCCTTGATGATGGCGCGGTAGCGGTTGATTTCGCGGTGCTGAAGGTAGTCCAGCATGCGACGGCGCTTACCAACTAGTTTGAGCAGACCCAGACGGGTCGAGTAGTCCTTCTTGTTCACCTTCAAATGCTCGGTCAGATGCGAAATGCGGTGGGTAAACAGCGCAATTTGCGACTCGGCCGAACCGGTGTCGTTAGAGGACTTCTGCAGGCTGTTTTTTTCGAAAATAGCCTGTTTTGCTTCGGTTGTAAGTTGCATCGGCAGATAGGTTTCCCCGTCTTAGATTAAAAATTGAAAAAAGAAAAGCCACCCTGCATTTCGGGGTGGCCGCAAAGGTAGCTAGTTAATATGAGAAATGTGTTGAAATGTGTCGTCTCTCTTGACTTTTCACATTCCAGCACATTTACCACATTCCACTACATCTCCTTCTTGTAGCCGCGCAACGGCCAACGCAAACGAGTGGGAATAAAACGGCTCCAGTTGATATCCAGCAAGCCAGAGTCGTGGCGGGCCTGGTACAGGAAGAATAAGCCAATGGGCAATAAGGTGGCCGCCGACAGCCACATGCCCACCCCGACGGGCATCACCATTTCCCGGCCGTATTTCTCGCCCATGATGGATATCACGTAATAAATAATGAAAAACACGATGGACACCAGGATGGGCACCCCGATGCCGCCCTTCTTGATGATGGCCCCCAGCGGTGCGCCAATCAAAAACATCAGCAGAATGGCGGCCGACTGGCTGTATTTCCGGTAACTCTCAATGCGGTAGTTGGCCGTTTCCCGGGAAATATTAGTCAGCCGCTCAGCCGCAGTTCCCAGAAAGGAGCGCACATTACGGGCCCGGTTGGCCGCTTGCTGAGTCGTGTTGTAGGTTATGGGCTTCAGCTTGGCTACGGGCACCTGCCAGTTTTCTACGCGCTGAATAGCCACGCGGCCGGTAGTATCCAGGCGCAGAAAGGTGTAGTACGGGTTTAGCTGCGGAATAAGTTGGCGACGTTCCCGGCCCAGGCGGCTGTGCAGAGAATCGGTGTAATAAGCCAATTGATTCAGGTCTAGCATCATCTTATTCGTGTTGAACAACTCCTTCTTTGTCCGATCCATCCCGAAAGAAGCCAAGGAGAAGGTAATCAGGTTGCGGTCAAAGTTCTGACGGATGAAGCTGGCCCCCGAAGCACTCTGGGCGCTGGGCTGCTCCACGTACGTGCGTCCCCGAAACAGCTCCAACCCCAGATACTGCCCTCCAAACCGGGTGAACATGCGGCCGGAGTCGGCCAGAATGACGGTGCTACCACCCCGGCTCTGCGTGTGGTCATAAATCATGACGCCCTTGAGCAGGTCGCCATTTTCGCCCATTTTCTGATTGACTTTGATAGTAAAGCCCGGAATCCCGTTGTAAAACACGCCTTCCCGAATATCCAGCGCCAGTTTCTGCTGGCGCACATCCCAGAGCAGGCTAAACGCTTCCAGGTTGGCCTTGGGTACTATCACGTTGTTGTACCAGAAAACTCCGCCGGCCAGCAGCGTACTCACCAGCATCACGGGCCGCAGAATGCGCGTGAGGGAGATACCCGCCGTTTTGATGGCCGTCAGCTCGTGGTGCTCCCCCAGCGTGCCATAGGTCATCAGGGAGGAAAGCAGCACGGCCAGGGGAAGGGCAATAGGCACCAGCATCACGGCAAAATAGAACAGTAGCTGCCCGATAACCCCCAGGCCCAAATCTTTGCCCACCAAGTCATCCATATACTTGAGCATGTACTGCGTCAGGAATATGAACTCCACCACGGCGAAGGTGAGCAAAAAAGGCCCCGCAAAGGCCTGTAAAATTAGCTTATCAAGTTTTTTCATAGCAACTCGCACGGCGGGCCCGCGGCCGGCAACCGCAAAAAGAAAAGGAGCAAACCGAAAACGAAGATACGGTTCGTTTCGTGCCTGCTCCTTACCAAGGAAAGCTGCCTGGTGTTTATCCGCCTACCTGTTCGCGTAACTTCTGCATCAGACTATCCCACATTTCCTGCAGCTCAACGGTGTCCGTTTCTTCCGAGTAGTCAATAACCCGTAGGTACACCTCCTGGGTTAATTGCGACTCCTCAATAAGAAAATCCAGGTAGTTAGCATCGGGCTGGTGGCGTTTGTTATCATCCAGGAACACGAACCGCACGGAGCGGTTAGTACGGTGCGAAGCCATTTCGGCGTAATGGGGCTGATTATCCCAGATGAAATTGTACAGGTGCCCGCCCTCAATTCTTACATCCTGACAGAACCAGTGGGATAAGCCCGAGGCTGAGGCCAGGTAGGGGTACAAAATTTTAGGCGAGGCGTTGACAGGAAATTCGACCGTAAAACGGTGTTTGAGACGAGTAGCAGAAAGCGGCATAAGCAGAACAGAGTAAAGAATTTAGCGACACTCTCCGATTAGGAAAAGCGCCCCGGCAGCCAATATACGCGGGTTTTTTTTTGCGCAACACTTGCATTACATTAAATGTTGTTCCTACCTTTGCACCACCAAAACAGGGCGGGGTAGCTCAGTTGGTTAGAGCACAGGATTCATAACCCTGAGGTCACGAGTTCAACTCTCGTCCCCGCTACATTCAAAAACGGCCTTTCCACTTTGGAAAGGCCGTTTTGCATTCTACGCATCCTTATCACGGCCTTTTACTGTCTTTATATTCACGCTGAAGTACACACCACGTTTGTCTGATACGGATGGCTATGTATACAAGCGGTGGTATAGTAAGAGCCAGCTCTGGCACCTTAACCAATAAGCCTTCGTGTGCGGGTAGATCTGCGAGTAAGTAGACAGGTTCCGCAAGCCCCATAGGCGTAGCGCCCAATATTGCTGCGCCAGGAAAAGGCCTCCACGTCCGGCAGCCGCTTCCGCCTGAACATCTCGTTACCGTTCTTGCCAACGTCCGTTACGCGGCCGTAGACCCCACCCTATCCGGCCCGAGTTTTCCACTCCAGCGCGCTAGGCAAGATGAGGGTCGGCTTCAGTGACTGGAGTACTTACTGGGAAAGTTATTGGCCTCGCTCCAGATAGCCGCGGCGTCGCTCTGGCCCTTTTCAATGGGGAAGTCGGGCGTCGCCGCGTCCTGGGTGGCAGCAGCGCCGGAGCGGCCGGCAGTGACCGAAAACCTGAGGCCGAGCGCCACTGCCGCACCACTACGCCATCAAGCCGGCGCAATTTAAGTGCACCTGTTGGATGATAACCTGGCCTTGTAGCCGGCCACAGGTAAGCAAATGTGAATTGTGACCAGATTGCCGGTGGCGGTATCCAGCAGGTTGCGCGTGGCGTTGGGTTGCCCTCACACGCTCCAAACCGCATTGTTGGTCTATTCCAGTGTTTCCCATTCTCACCAGTATAACAGAGCGCCCGGCTTGCACTATCGGCCGCTGGCAGCTGCCTCGATGATACCTGTAGCTCAGCATTCAGCACTATATTCTATTGGAATTCCCCTACATTAGCCCCATTCCATATCCTATTATTCCGATGATTACACTTTTATATTCCTGCCTGCTGATGCAGCCTACCGCACTTGCTGCCTCACCGGTTGACACCGCACGGCACACTTACCGGGCCTATATCAGCATCGGTATGAACATTGGCCATTTCTATGATTTCCGACTAGGAAAAGACATCGGTAAGAACCCACAACTTTCTCCTTCTCTCACAGCCGGTATTCAGCTACGTCCTCGCTTTGCACTGGAGGTGGGTGGGTTGACCACTACTACCCAAAGTCAGTACTCTTATTCGTACATGGACTACTCGCCCGATCGTACTACCTATACTGTCAACTTTGAAGATGGCACTACCTTCCGCCGTTACTACATCCTGCCGGTTCTTGCGCGCTACACTGTTGCGAGTAGTGAGGACACCAAACTGGATTTACTCACGGGTGCGACTATCTTCCACACTCGTGAAAAAGCTGAAATAACGCGCTATAACAGCATGCGCGAGGCTACAGAACAACGTAAGACTTCTGAGGCCACTACCGCAGCTAGGTTCATGCTAGGTTTGGGTGTACAATTCAGGTTAACCCCTCGTGTGCAGCTTGCTACTGAGGCTCGTACTAACCCCCGGTTAATTATTGGGCCTCACTCTGGCTCTGAGGTGTTGTTACCTCTAAACATGGACATAAGTGTACGCTACTGCTTTGGCGCTACACAGTCACTCCCCACGGCTCGATCTGCCGCCAGGTAATCAGACGCCGGCTTGTTTGCTAATCAAGCCGGCGTGCTACACCACCAGTAGGCCACCCACATCGGGCATATTCATCACCACGGCCGTGCCTACGTAGAGCATGTGTAGATCCAGCGTATTGGTAAAGTGGGTGGTGTGCTCCTGAGGGAAGATGTTATTTCGCTCACTCTTCCTACTCTTCTCGATGCTGCGCCTGCCGTCCGACCCCACCGGGGTCAACTGTATGGCCTGCACCACGCCCCGGGTGTTGACTTTTTTGAAGCGCAGGCGGTAACGCCGTGGACTCTTCTCCTCCAGCAGCTCCAGGGCTCCGGGTAGCGCGTGAGGTAGCCATCCATACGCCTCCATTCCAGCTTAATCCCAATGGCTTCTGGCGCACTGCCATCGAGTTCAAGTAGCACGGCAGCACCTTATTGCATTTCACTATGAACTGGAATGGCAATGTGCTGCTGCACGCGGCCTTTCCCCACGGTCTCATCAACACCTCACTTTCAGACAGAAGGGCACATTCAAGAATCAATATAACCTTACTGACGACCAAGACTGAAACTGCTCGTTGTCCAGCCTGACTTCAAATGGAAAAACAGCGCTTTTGACTTCACGCTCTTCATAACTGAAGGATTTGAGGCCTTGGCCCGAAGGACATATTGATACGAATGGCAGTACACTGCGCCAATTATCACCTTACTCCGATGCTGGCCACTGCCTTCGTAGCTGCCGCCTAATAGTCATGTGTCAACTTGTTACACAGGCAAACTAGACCAGAAAAAGGGTGGATTATGCATTCGCTTCCGACCTGTCTGGTATTGATACTCCAGGTTAATTAATCCACCAGTGCCTGTTTCACGCAAAAAAGGCCAACTCCTTGCGGAGTTGGCCTTTCTACTGGCTACTGAATAAGTAAGCCTACTTGATTTTCTCCACGATGCCTTTAAAAGCCTCGGGGTGGTTCAGGGCGAGGTCGGCCAGAACCTTACGGTTCAGCTCAATGCCGGCCTTCTTCAAGCCACCCATAAACTGCGAGTACGACAGGCCGTGCTCACGAGCACCGGCGTTGATACGCTGGATCCAGAGGGCCCGGAACTCACGCTTCTTAACCTTACGGTCACGGTAGGCATAGAGCAGGCCTTTTTCAACGGCGTTTTTAGCAACGGTCCATACGTTCTTGCGACGGCCATAATAGCCTTTCGCCAAACGCATTACTTTTTTCCGACGGTGGCGCGAGGCCGCGTGGTTTACACTTCTTGGCATAACCTGGGTTGTTTTTGGCGGCCGGCGGCGGATTTACTGCCGCAGCTTACTTCCTACCGGACGCCTGGTGAGTGAATTAAAAATTAAAAATTATGAATTAAAAATTTGACAACTGACGCGGCTGCAAATCAACCGAACCAAGTGTAATTTTTAATTCTTCATTTTTAATTAAATGGCAAGCATGTCTTTTACGCGGTTCATATCAGCCGAGGAAACCAGGCCAACGTGCGTGAGGGCACGCTTCTGCTTGGTGGTTTTCTTGGTCAGAATGTGGCTTTTGAAGGCGTGCTTACGCTTAATCTTGCCCGTGCCGGTCAGCGAGAAACGCTTTTTGGCGCCGGACTTGGTCTTCATTTTCGGCATTGTGGTGATGATAAAAGGTGAGAAACTGCGGCGGTCGGCTGCCTAGGGCCGGTGCGCCAGCGTGAACAAGGAGCACGTGCTCCGAAAAAACTATTCGGCGGCCTGAGCCTGGTCGGCGGGGGCGGACTTTGCTTCCTTAGGAGCTTCTTTGCCTGAAGCTGCAGGAGCGGCCTTCTTCGGCACAACTACGGCTTTGGGCGCCAGGTACAGGAACATGCGTTTGCCTTCCAGCTTGGGCAGTTGCTCTACTTTGGCCAGATCTTCCAGCGCCTGCGCAAACTTGAGCAACAGGATTTCGCCCCGCTCTTTGAACACGATGCTACGACCGACAAAATGCACGTAGGCCTTAATCTTGGCTCCCTCTTTCAGGAACTCCTGGGCGTGCTTGAGTTTGAAGGCAAAATCGTGGTCATCGGTGTTGGGACCGAAACGGATTTCCTTGATGACAACCTTGGTCTGCTTGGCCTTCAGCTCGCGGGTCTTCTTCTTCTGCTCGTACTTGAATTTCGAGTAGTCGATAACGCGGCATACGGGCGGCACGGCCGTGGGCGAAATTTCTACCAGGTCCAGGTTTTGCTCCTGCGCCATACGGCGGGCCTGGTCGGTGGAATAGATGCCTTGCTCCACGTTGTCGCCAACGAGGCGCACTTCACGGGCCGTAATCTTCTGGTTGATTTTGAACGGCTCCTCGACCTGGGTGCGAGGGATATAGCGGCGGTTGGGGGTAGCTATGGCGGTTTCTCCTTAGGGTGAAAGTCGGATTCTGGGCTGGTTGGCAGGACACAAAACGGCCTTGCCGGGTTCAATCAGCGTGCGAATATCCGGCATTTTTTCCAAACGCTCAAAAAAGGCTATATAAAATTGCAATCTGTGCCTTGTCTAAAGGACGCCCGAAGCCCGAAAAAGTCTGCATTCTACAGGGACGGCCAACAGTCCTCATAGCAAAGCCCCCGACTTCCATAGTAGAAGTCGGGGGCTCAGCGGTAAATCAGAATTGGGCACTTGGGCAGGCTAGACATTGCTGAGCCCAGACTGCACATTGCCTAAATTTTGAGAAGCCAGTTTACTTGCCGTCCATCATATCGTTTACCTGCTGCTGGAAGCTGCTGATGAACTCATTAATGGGCATGCTACCGACGTCGCCCTGGCCGTGGCGGCGTACCGATACCACGCCCTCGGCCTGCTCTTTCTCCCCTACAATGAGCATGTAGGGAATCTTGGCAACCTCGGCGTCGCGGATTTTGCGGCCGATTTTCTCGTCCCGGTGGTCTACGGTGCCGCGCAGTTCCGCCTGCATCAGCGCATCGTACACTTGCTGGGCATAGTCGTGGTACTTTTCCGAAATGGGCAGCACGGCAAACTGCTCCGGCGAGAGCCAAAGTGGGAAATTACCGCCGCAGTGCTCAATCAGCACCGCTACGAAACGCTCCAGCGAGCCGAATGGCGCGCGGTGAATCATCACGGGGCGCTGGCGGGAGTTGTCGGGGGCTACGTACTCCAGGTCGAACCGCTCGGGCAGGTTGTAATCTACCTGAATGGTGCCCAGCTGCCACTTGCGCCCTAGGGCGTCGCGCACCATAAAGTCGAGCTTGGGGCCGTAGAAAGCCGCTTCGCCCAGCTCCGTTACGGTGTTCAGGCCCTTCTCGGCGGCGGCTTCAATGATGGCCTGCTCGGCGCGGGCCCAGTTCTCATCCGTGCCAATGTACTTGGTTTTGTTTTCCGGGTCGCGCAGACTGATTTGGGCCGTGAAATCGGGGAAGTCCAGAGCTTTCAACACGTAAAGCACGATGTCGATTACCTTGGTGAATTCCTCCTTTACCTGGTCAGGACGGCAGAAAATGTGGGCGTCATCCTGGGTAAAGCCCCGCACGCGGGTCAGGCCGTGCAACTCCCCCGACTGCTCGTAGCGGTACACGGTGCCAAACTCGGCGAGGCGCACCGGCAGGTCGCGGTACGAGCGGGGTTTGGTTTTGTAGATTTCGCAGTGGTGAGGGCAGTTCATGGGCTTGAGGAAGAATTCCTCGCCCGGGTTCGGCGTTTTGATGGGCTGGAAGGAGTCGGCGCCGTACTTCTCGTAGTGGCCGCTGGTCACGTACAACTCCTTCGAGCCGATGTGGGGCGTTACCACGGGCTGGTAGCCAGCCTTGAGCTGAGCCCGGCGCAGGAATTGCTCCAGCTTCTCGCGCAGAGCCGTACCCTTGGGCAGCCACAAGGGCAGCCCCGCTCCTACCTTCTCCGAAAACGTGAACAGCTCCAGCTCCTTACCCAGCTTGCGGTGGTCGCGGCGCTTGGCTTCCTCTAGGCGCTCCAGGTACTCGGTCAGCTCCTTGGCCTTGGGGAAGGTGATGCCGTAAATGCGCGTGAGCTGCTTGTTCTTCTCGTCGCCGCGCCAGTAGGCGCCGGCCACGTTCAGCAGCTTCACGGCCTTGATGGGCGAGGTATCGGGAATGTGGGGGCCGCGGCAGAGGTCGGTGAAGTCGCCCTGGTTATAGAAGGTGATGGAGCCGTCTTCGAGGCGCTCCAACAGGTCCAGCTTATAGGGGTCCTGCTTCTCGGTGAAGTAGGCAATGGCGTCGGCCTTGCTTACCTGGCGGCGCTCAAATTGGCTTTTCTTCTTGGCCAACTCCAGCATTTTCTTCTCTACCTCCGGCAGATCATCGGTGGAGATGGTGCGGCCTTCGCCCAGGTCAATGTCGTAGTAGAAGCCGTTTTCGATGCTGGGGCCGATGCCCAGCTTCACGCCGGGGTACAGGGCTTCCAGGGCTTCGGCCATGAGGTGGGCGGAGGAGTGCCAGAAGGTTGACTTGCCTTCGGGGTCGTTCCAGGTCAGGATGGCCACCTGCGCATCTTGTTCAATGGGGCGGTGCAGGTCGCGCACTTCGCCGTTGACGCGCACACCGAGAGCATTGCGGGCGAGGCCTTCGCTGATGCCGGCAGCAACGTCGTAGCCCGTGGCGCCATCTACAAACTGGCGCACCGAACCGTCGGGGAGGGTGATGTTAAGCATACAAGGGGGTTAATGGCTATACAAGCAGCCGTGAGGCCGCAAGTTACGGAAAGGGCGAAGTTGTAAAAGGTGAAGTTGTGAATTGCCGGTTTACAGGCGGCCAACTAACACCACGAGTTAAGTGGCCTCCGCCCTGTTCTTCACAACTTCACCCTTCCCAAGTTCACCACCTCCCTACAGCCCCGGCCGCTGGGCCTGAATGGGTTCAATGGCTTCCACGGGCGCCGGGCGCGGGGTTTCGTTCACGATGATGCCCCGGGCGCGGTTGCCCACTTTCCAGGCTTTGTAGGTCCAGTGGCGGTTGCCGGGATATTCGGCTACCAGCAGGCGGTACTGGTCGGCGGCTTCGGGGTAGCGGCCCAGGCTTTCCAGGCTTTCGGCCAGCATTTCGCGGGCGTTTTCCAGGCGGGGGGCGCGGCGCAGGGCTCGTTGCAGGTGCGGAACGGCCCGGGCGTACTGCCGGCTTTTGTAGGCTGTTAGACCGAGGCGGTAATCGGCGCGGTAAAAGGTGGTGTCCAGCTGCACGGTGCGCGCGTAAATGCGGGCGGCGCTGTCGGGCAGGTTTTGCAGCTCAAACTGGCGGCCGTAGTCGTACAACAGCGGACCGTAGCCAGGTGCCAGCTTCAGGCCTTTTGCGGCGTACACGGCGGCTTGGGCGGGCTGGCGGAAGGCGTTCAGCAGAAAGGCCAGCTGGTGCAGGGTTTCGGGCTGGCGGGGGTCACGGGCCAGGCTGGCCCGCAAGTAATCCAGCGCCTGCACCGTATCCTGCAACCCTACGTAGGCGACACCCTTGTAGAACAGGGCCGCCGCCAGGTCGGGCTCCTGCTGCAGGGCACGGTCAAGCTGATCGAGGGCGTCTTGGTAGCGGCGCGAGGCTAGGTGCATCTCCCCTACCAGCAGATTGAGCTCCGGGGAGGCAAAACCCCGGCGCGCGGCCTCATCGGTGGCGGCCAGCGCCGACTTAATGCGGCCCTGAGTGCGCAGGGCGCGGGCTTTGGTGAAGTAGAACTCGCCGGGGGCATCATCCAGCTCCAGGGCCTGGTCAATGTCGCGCAGGGCGGCGTCTGCCTGGCCGGCATCCAAGCGGAAAGCAGCCCTACGAGCGTACAATGAGGCATTTCGAGGCTGGCGGGTAATAGCTCCATCCAGCTCTTCTGCCTGAATACGGGGCCCACTCTGCACCGTTTTAAGGTTTACCATCTTCTCGGGCCGTTCCTCAGGCGCATCGGAGCAAGCCGACAGGCTGCTGGCCAGGAGCAATGAGAAAATCCAGAAACGGCTAACAGCAGGCATATAATACTAGAAGGAGAGCAAAACGGAAGGCAAAGATACAGGCCGGTGGGCTAGAGCTTGCGCAGGTGGCGGTGCACCTGTCGCCGCAACTGCCGGTTCAGCTGCTCCAGCATGCGGCGGCAACGGCGGCTGATTTCCAGCTCATCGGCCGTAACGGGCGTAAGGGCCACGGCTTCCTGCAGAACGGCGGTAGCGCGGGTTTGCTGGCTGCGGTTGAGGTATACCCGGGCCAGATCATAGGCAAACTGGATACGCTTGGGCTCCAGCTCGTGGGCTTTTCGCAGGGCATCAAGGGCCATGAAGGTACTGGCGCCGTAGGGCCGTCCCCCCAAAAAGACGCGACTGTATATCTGCTCCAGAATATTGTAATGGTCGACGCGGTAGTGCCAGCGCCCCAGCAGCTGCCAGGCCTCCGCCCACTCCGGGCGCAGCTCCGTGGCCCGAAACACATGGTCGCGCATTTCCCGGTACGCCAGCAGCCGCCCCCGGGCGCTGAGTAGGGTGGCCTGAGTAGCCAGGGTCAGCGCCTCGGCGTAATGCCCTTCAGCCCCTTCGGGCTGCACCACCAGCGCCCGGTTAGCATACAAGCGGGCCGCCGCGAAGTAGGCCGTTTTGCGGGTTTCATCGGTATAGCGGCTGCCAATGCGGATGCTAAGTACGGCCGCCTGCCATAGAGCCTCATAAGTGGCCGGCGCTTTACTGAGCACCTGCTCAAACTTGGCCAGCGCCTCCGACTCGTGGTACTCCGCCTGCAGAGTCCGCGCCTCGTTCAGTAATTTTCGAATGGCCGGATCAGGGGAATCAGCAGTGGCGGGAGCAGATTTTATGGATCGGGCCGATGACTGCGCCCAACCAGGTAAGGCCAGCAACAGCCACCAACTCAACACCCCCCAGCGGGCCGCAGTGCACAACAAACGGGAGATACCAACAGGCATTGGGGGAATAACTAGAATGACTGCTTACTTACAAAGATGCCCTGGTAGCCGCAAAGGTGGACATTCAAACGCAAAATGGCCGCTCATCTAACGATGAGCGGCCAAAATTTGTATCCTAAGGCAGGGCTGTTAAAATAGTTTAAGCTGCGACTTGGGCGTTTTGAGCACGGCCTGGGCCTGGGCCACCTCGGCGGCGGAGATATCGACGTCGCCGTTGTGCTCCGGCAGGGGCTCGTCTGGGGCCGCCCCCGCTGGGCGCGGAATGGTGGCGGGACCGGCTTTTTTCTTGGCTTCTCGGCGCTGGGGCTCAGGGCCTTCGTCGGTGAGCAGGGCCAGGGAGTGGATTTTGAAGTAGTTGAGCTTGTTGCCCATGGCCTTCCAGCCTTTCACGTCAATGAACTCGTGGAGCAGGATTTTTTCGGTTTCCTTGTCGGCCTTTTTGTCGCGCTGCAGCTTCACCTCTACCTGCGGCTCCGTGAAAGCCGTAGCCGCTAGCAGTTTGGAGCCTTTCGTTTCCGAAATAAACGTAAAGCGCTTATCCAGGGTACTGGTTTCAACTTTGAACCGCTTGACGTAGTGCGCTTTCGACTCGCCCTCCACATATACCGCGCTGATAACCGTGTCGGGCTCCAGCTTGCGTAGCAGCACCATATTAGCCGTGTCAAAGTGCAGGGAAAGATCCGGCGACTGCACGTCGTAGCTTCCGTCCCGGAATACGCGCAGCAGCGTATCATCAGTGTCGAAGGTACCCAGGTAACGGCCGTGGCCGGCGTGGTTGAGGCGGCCCACCACGCTGTCAAAGAATAGCTCCCGGCCGCCCAGCGTGGAGTCGCCAAGGCTTTTCTGGGTGATTTTCTTGATGGGTTGCTTGGTTACGATGTTGCCCATGGAGCCCTTGCCTTTGATAGCCAACTCGGCAAAATCAAAGTCAAACTGCTTGACGCGGGCCGGGGCCTTGTCGGCGAGCTGCACGCCCACCACCTCCGACTCGGAGTTAGGGTTGGCCGTGAGGTAGAGCGTTTTGGTGCCCTTGGTGCCCTTGGTCAGGTCGTAGGATTTGTCGCGGGTGATGCCCGTTACTAGGAAGCGCTTGGCAAAACTGATGCCCGAGGCGCCGTCCTGGTAAATCATGTTGTACACCAGCCGGTCGTCGTTTTTATTATAGACGCCCACATGCAGGATATCTTTGCCCACGAACGTCTTTTCGGCAATGCGGCTCACCGTAAACGTGCCGTCGCGCTTGATGGCAATAATGTCGTCCAGGTCTGAGCAGTCGCAAACCATTACGGCCTTTTCGTCCTTCTTCAGGCCGTAGCCCACAAAACCATCCTGGTAATTCACGTACAGCTTCTGGTTGGCAACGGCCACTTTCTGGGCCGTTACCACGTCGAAGGTGCGCAGCTGGGTTTTCCGCTCCCGGTGCTGGCCGTACTTCTTCAGCAGGCCCTCGAAGTAATTGATGGCGTACCGCGTGAGGTTGGCCAGATGGTCGGCCACTTCGGCTAACTCCGCTTCCAGGCGCTGGATGTATTCCTCGGCCTTGAAGCCGTCGAACTTGCTGATGCGCTTGATGCGGATTTCCGTCAAACGGGTCAGGTCGTCCTCGGTAATGGCGCGGGCCAGCACAATGCGGGTGTCGTTGGCTTTCTGCTTTTCGCCCTCAATGCGCACAAACTTGCGCAGGCCGGCATCAATGGTCTGCAGAATTTCCTCCCAGGTTTCGCACTCCTCAATTTTGCGGTAAATGCGGTTCTCGATGAAAATCTTTTCCAGCGAAGCCGAATGCCACTTTTCCTGCAACTCCTCCTGCCGAATTTCCAACTCCCGCTCCAGCAGGCGCAGCGTTTTCTGGGTGCTCAGGCGCAGCATGTCCTCTACTCCCACAAACCGCGGCTTTTCCTCAATAATCACGCAGGTGTTGGGCGAGATGCTGATTTCGCAGTCGGTAAAGGCATACAGGGCGTCCATGGTGAGGTCGGGGCTTACCCCGGCCGGCAAATGCACCTGAATTTCCACCTCGGCGGCCGTATTATCGACCACCTTTTTAATCTTGATTTTGTTGGCTTCCGAAGCCTTCACGATGCTTTCCATCAGCGCCGTGGTGGTGGTGCCGTAAGGAATGTCGCGGATGACGAGCATGGTCTTATCGACCTTCTCGATGGTGGCGCGCAGGCGGATTTTAGCCCCGCGCAGGCCGCCGTTGTAGTTGGTTACGTCGCAGAGGCCACCGGTAGGAAAATCGGGAAACAGCTGAATATCCCGGCCCCGCAGCACATCAATACTGGCCTTGCACAGCTCCCGGAAGTTGTGGGGCATAATTTTGGTGCTCAGGCCCACGGCAATGCCTTCTACACCCTGGGCCAGCAGCAAGGGGAACTTCACGGGCAGCGTGGTGGGCTCCCGCTTGCGGCCGTCGTAGCTCATCTGCCACTCCGTGATGTCGGGGTTGAACACCACATCCAGGGCAAACTTGCTTAGCCGGGCTTCAATGTAACGCGGCGCGGCTGCACCGTCGCCGGTCCGGATGTCGCCCCAGTTGCCTTGGGTTTCAATCAGCAAATCCTTCTGCCCCAGGTTCACCATAGCATCCCCGATGCTGGCGTCGCCGTGGGGGTGATACTGCATGGTTTGCCCGATGACGTTGGCCACTTTGTTGAAGCGGCCATCGTCCATTTCCTTCATGGCGTGCAGAATGCGGCGTTGAACGGGCTTGAGGCCGTCTTCGATGGCCGGTACTGCCCGCTCCAGAATCACGTAGCTGGCGTAGTCCAGAAACCAGTTCTGGTACATGCCATTCACAGTAGCCACGTCATGAATCATCTCGCCGGGCGCGAATTTGGGCTCCTCCTCGGGCGTGGCGTCTTCCTCGGCAGGCTCAGGGATGGTGGTAGCTTCAGCGGCGGCCATTTCCAGCAGCAACTCGCCGGTTTCGCTTATGCTGAGTTGGGTGGCATCCTCATCGGCTGAGGCAGCCCCGAATTCAAAGGAGTCGCCGGCGCCAAATATGTTGGGCTGTTCTTCGGAATTCGGATCCTGGGGAGTGTTTTCTTCTGACACGGTTGCGTATGGCGCTTGCCACGGTTATTGTTCTTGTACCTCTCTTCCGGCCGCTCAGGCAGAAGGCTTATTCTATAGGACGGCCACGTACACCAATCCGTTGCTGGGAGGAAGCAGGGGAAAAGCTACGAAGAAATTCAGCAGCACCCTAAATTGAGACTGGCAGCTTTGCGGACGTCAAAAGTACCGGTAAGCCACGCAGAACGCAACAATTTATCCTGACAGGCATCGTTACAAATATCCTAATATTTTTAGCCAAAAACAAGTAAACAGCGTACACCGCTAAATGGGTAAATCAGCTTAAAAAGTTCAAATCACCACTTAGCCAAGCAGTATTTTCACTACTGTTATTAGCAAACGAATAGTATATTCTATAACTGCTCCTACTCATGGTGAGTAGAACAGATAAACAAAAGAGCCACTACTCCAGAAAGGCTAGTGGCTCTTTTTAATTGGTGAAAGGCTATAGCTCAGCAGACGGCTACCTTACCGGGCACGCATTGCGGCCGATGCAGCGCCAGAGCTTGTTGACATCCGGAGTAGCGTTTGCTTGATTACTGGAGGTGACGTGTGCTTGTTTAGGCGCTCCGCAACGTTAGCCAATGGTGTTGCCGTGCTCTGAACCTCCTGCATGAGTACTAGCCCTGCCTGCGGCGCCAATTTGCGCAGCAGGTTCAAGTCTTCCCCGTACACCGGGCGGAGGTAGCTTCCGTCTACCAGAATTAAGTGCGGTTTGCGGCCCCCATCAAGAAGCATGGCCACGAGTTCCTCCATCGACTCAGCGGCTACCACCACTTCAAACTCCGGCTGAATGCAGAAATACATCTGCCAGACTTCCCGCAGGGCGGGGTGTGCCTCTATAATGGCCAGCGTTGGTTTCATGTCAGCAAGGTACCCATTGGTACTATACCGCGGTATAGCATGAATATGCGAATCTGCAGGTAGCCGCGCCCTACCGACGGTAGCCACGGGCCAGCAGCTCCGCCTTGGAATTCACCTGCAGCTTGCGGTACACCTGCCGGATGTGGCTACGCACGGTATCGATGCTGAGAAAGAGCCGGTCGGCGATGCGCTGATAGCTAAGCCCATCCTCAATGCCGCGCACAATATCCTGCTCCCGGGCCGTAAGGGGCTCCAGGGCTGGGCGCGGGGCAGGCTGAAAGTGACGAATGACGTGGCGGGCAATACTGGGCGACATGGGTGAGCCCCCGGCGGCTACCTGCAGTAAGTGCTCCTTTAATAACGGCAAAGGCGTGTCCTTTTCCAGGAAGCCAACTGCCCCAGCGCGCAGAGCCTCAAATACCCGCTCAGCATCGGTGTATACGCTAAGCATAACCACCTCCACCGTCGGTAGCAGCTGGCGCAGGTGGGCCAGCCCCTCAATACCCGACATGCCGGGCAAACCAATATCGGAGAGCACCAGACGAGGTGGGACGGGCAACGCGGGAATACCGGCTAGAAAATCCTCGACGGATGCAGCACTCAGCACGCAGCTAAACTCTGACTGCGCGCACAAGTAGCCCAGCAAGGCCTCACGGATAGTTGGCTGATCTTCGATAATGCCGAGGGTAATCACGCGTCAAAGGTCTGATTTGCCAACAGCCGGGGCTATAGCATGAATATGTGAAATTGAATGCAAGAATCCGCCCGCGCTTTAAAATCCGGTGCCTGGGTGAGTACCACCCACCTACCCCAGCGGCAAGCGGGCCGTAACCCGGAAGCCCGGCCCCTGAGTTTCGTAGGTAACTGTACCAGCGGCCGCGGCCGCCCGGGCGCGCATATTGCGCAGGCCCTGCCCACCTACTGCCGGCCGAATAGGAGCGGCTTGGCCATCATCTAGCACCACCAGTTCCAGCTGCCGCCCCTGCTGCCGCAGCCGCACGGTTACCTGGGTGGCGCGGGCGTGTTTCACGGCATTGTGCAAGGCCTCTTTGTAAATCAGGTATAGCGCCTGCCGGGTACCCAAGGATACTGAGGAAGCTGCCAGGGCAGGATCAGCGTAGAAATCAAGCTCCAGACCAGCGGGTGGCAATACCTGATGCGCGTGGTCGTGCATGCGGTCCAGCATGCTGGTAAAGGAGTCGTTGCGCGCATCAATCCCCCATACTACGTCGCTCATTTGGCGGGCAGCCATGCGGCTGGTTTCGGCCATGTGGTCGAGGTGGCTACGCTGCTGCTCCACCGGATACAGGCCCTCGCGCAACATGGTACTCTGCAGGGAAATTTGGGTTAACAAAGAGCCCACATCGTCGTGCAGGTCGGCGGCGAGGCTGGTGCGCAGCGCAGCTTCCCGCCGGGCCTGCCGCCGCCGGTATTGCCAGAGCCCGGCGCCTGCCAGTAGTAGTAACCCCAGGCCCAACCCCACCAGCAAGGCAGCCTGCCGCTGCTGCTTTAAGCGGCCTAGCTGTTGATGTTGCTGCTGCAGGCGGTTCTGCTGGGTTAGCAGCCTGATTTCGGCCTGCTGCTGGCTTAGCTCATTGCGAAACTGCAGGGCTGCCGTGCGCCTTCTTACTTCCGCTCCGGTAAGACTGTCGCGGGCTACCATAAATGCTTGTTGCGCCTGGTAGGCGTGGGCAAAATCACCTAATTGGGCATATGCCTGGGCTAGCACTTCGTTGCCAGCCTGGATATCAGCCTGAGCACGGGCCGGCTTACTGGCAGCTAGACTCAGTTGCGCATAGTAGGCGGCGCTGTCGGGCCGGTGGCGGCTCAGGTTGGCCCGGGCCAGCAGCACCAGCACCCGGGGCACTAGTACGGGCAGCACCTTACGGGCCTGCGGCAGCGCCGGATGGGCCCGGCTTAAGGCGGCCTCACTCTGACCCAGTTCCTCCTCCATTTCTGCCAGATTGATTTCCATGCGCCAGATTTCCTGGGCCAGGTTCAGCTGCTTGCTGATGACCATGCTTTGGGCGTAGTAGCTGCTGGCCTGCTGCCAGCGCTGCTGCTGTCGGCGCACCTCCCCCAACTCCTCATAAATTAAGTTCAGGCGGTCAGGGTAGTCATGGTGCAAGGATACTTCCAAGGCATGGCGCAGGTACTGCTCGGCCGTACCCAGCTCGCCCAACTGCCGGTACGTGCTGGCAATCTGAATTTGCAGGCTGGTATAGAACCGTCGGGTGTCGCCGTAGTCAAAGGAAGGCGGCACTTTCAGGCAGTAGGTCAGGGCTTTGATGTACTGGCCCCGTTGGGAGGCAATCCTGGCCCGGCGACCCAGGCAGCGAATCTGCCCTCCCACGTTGTGAATGCGCGTAAACTCAGCATCAGCTTTATCAAGCCACTTTATAGCTTCCTTGTAGTCGCCCAGCGAAATGTAGCCGTCTGCTAGGTCCAACAGGGTTTCCGCCTCGTAGTCGCGGTAGTTGAGGGTGCGGGCCAGGGCTACTGCCTGCCGCAGCAGTGGTAGCCCCGCCTGTACATCCCGCTGCTGAACTTCCCAGGCCAGTCTGGTTACCAGTATCACCTTAGTAGTATCTAGCACCGCCCGGGCCCTGATTAGGGCCCGCAGGCTGTCGATGCGGCGCTGGCTGGTTTGCTGCACCAGCATGGCAGAGGCCGCCGCCGCCAACCGGTGCTTTGGGAGCTTGCCGGCAACCCCAGCCGCTAACGTAGTCCCTCTTCCTCCCAGCAATAACGCGCAGCAAACCAGAATACGAACCATGAAAGCAGAGGACAGCTAAGGGAACAGTGGCACAAGATACGGCGCATATCTCTATCATTTTTAGTCCGATACCGATTTGAAAGCCAACTTTTACCCGAACCACTCGGGCACGATTAACGGCTCCCAGCACGTCGTAGGCACTTACCCTCACTCCTGGCCAAGCTCCACAGAAAAAAGCCCTCCTGATGTGCTCAGGAGGGCTTTTAGGAACTGAGGTAATTACAGTTACGCCAGTTCAGCTTCCGGCACCTCTACCAGGGGCAGCGCGTCGGAGGTTACTAGGTCTTTTTCCTGGCGCAGGTTATCAATGATGAACTCCTGACGGGCGGGTGTGTTTTTGCCCATGTAGTAGGTAAGCACCTGCTGAATAGAGCGGTCTGACTGCAAAATAACGGGCTCCAGCTTGATGTTGTCGCCGATGAATTTACCGAACTCATCGGGGCTGATTTCACCCAGGCCTTTGAAGCGGGTTACCTCGGGGTTGCGGCCCAGCTGCCGCATGGCGGCCTGCTTTTCCTGCTCGTTGTAGCAATAAATGGTGGTTTTCTTGTTGCGCACCCGGAATAGCGGCGTTTCCAGGATGAACACGTGACCGTTACGCACCAAATCGGGGAAGAACTGCAGGAAGAACGTGAGCAGCAGCAGCCGAATGTGCATACCGTCCACGTCGGCATCAGTAGCCACTACCACGCGGTTGTAACGCAGGTTTTCAATGCCTTCCTCTATATTGAGGGCATGCTGGAGCAAGTTCAGCTCCTCATTTTCGTACACGATTTTCTTCTTCAGCCCGAAGCAGTTTAGAGGCTTACCACGCAAACTGAACACGGCCTCCGTTTCCACGTTACGGCTCTTGGTAATGGAGCCCGAGGCGGAGTCGCCCTCGGTGATGAACAAGGTGGTGAGCAGGGCTTTTTCCTCGTCTTTGGTTTCGCCCAGGTGCAGGCGGCAGTCCCGCAGCTTACGGTTGTGCAGGTTGGCTTTTTTGGCGCGCTGGTTGGCCAGCTTTTTCACCCCGGCCATATCAGTGCGCTCCCGCTCACTCTGGTCAATCCGCTTTTTAAGAGCCTCGGCCACCAGCGGATTTTTGTGCAGGTAGTTATCCAGCTGCTCCTTCACAAAATCAAGCACGAATCCCCGCACAGTGGGTCCATCAGGGCCCATATTGAAGGAACCAAGCTTGGTTTTGGTCTGGCTTTCAAACACTGGCTCCTGCACCCGCACCGAAATGGCGGCAATGATGGAGGCCCGAATGTCGGAGGCTTCGTACTTCTTGTTTTTGTTGGTTTTGGCAAAAAACTCCTGCACGGTTTTCACCACGGCCTCCCGGAAAGCCGCCAAATGGGTACCGCCCTGGGTGGTGTATTGCCCATTCACGAAGCTGTAATACTCCTCGCCGTAGTCGTTGCCGTGGGTCATGGCCAACTCAATATCCTCCCCTTTCAGGTGAATAGTGGGATACCGCAGGCTGTCGGGGTCGGCTTTGCGGGCCAGCAAATCCGCCAGGCCGTTCTCGGAAAAGTATTTCTGACCGTTGAAATTGATAGTAAGCCCCGCATTCAGGTACACATAGTTCCATATCTGATTTTCCAGATATTCCGGAATGAAGCGGTAGTTGCGGAAAATGCTGTCGTCGGGCTGAAATACCATCAGCGTACCGTTGCGCTGGCTGGTTGCCTGCGGTTTAGGGTCGTTGGTAAGCACGCCCTGGGCAAACTCGGCGGCCTTCAACTGGCCCTCGCGCACGCTCTGCACCAGAAAATAATTGCTCAGCGCATTAACCGCCTTGGTACCTACGCCGTTCAAGCCCACAGATTTCTGAAAGACTTTACTGTCGTATTTACCGCCCGTGTTAATCTTGCTGACCACGTCCACCACCTTACCCAGCGGGATGCCCCGGCCATAGTCGCGCACCTGCACGCGGCTGTCGGATATTTTGATGTCGATGGTGCGGCCATAGCCCATTACGTGCTCATCAATGGAGTTGTCAATTACCTCCTTTACCAGCACGTAAATCCCGTCGTCGTAGCTAGAGCCGTCGCCAAGCTTGCCGATGTACATACCAGGACGCAGCCGGATGTGCTCCCGCCAATCCAGGGAGCGGATGCTGTCTTCGGTGTATGCGTGGGAAGCGGAAGGAACTTGCTGTTCAGCCATTAGGAAAACCAGAAATCAGATTCAGGGTAAAATAACGTAGAAATTACCCATTTCCACGTTTTGCTTCGCTAGTAAAATTAGCAAAACATCAGCAGTAAAACCAGCCCATTGTCTTTTTAATTCCGCACAAATCTCGCCCAGCTTTCAAAAAGCGCATTCCCCTCCCCCTCCTAACGCCAACCATTTTAGCAAATGCTACACACCAACACACAACATAATTTACCGCCTTCCGGGCACAAGCCCAGTGCGGTAGTCAAGCAGACGCCCATTATTCAGTTTGCATTTTTTATGGTGGGGCTGGTATTGCTCGTCTACACCCTGAAGGTGCTCGATGATATTTTGCTGCCTCTGCTGTTTTCGGCCGTTTTCACTCTGCTGCTGCTCCCCATTTGCCGGTGGCTGGAACTGAAAGGGCTGCCCCGGGTACTAGCCATTGTGGTGTGTCTGCTACTGGTTATAGCCATTTTTGTAGGTGTCATTCTGGGCTTTGGCTCCCAGTTAGCGCAGTTTAAAAACGAAATTCCCAAGCTGCAGACCAAGCTCATGCAGTTCTTCAACGAGACGCAGGAATGGGCCCACCTTAAGTTTGGGTACCAACCCATGAGCATCGACGACCTGAAGGAGACGACGGTAAAGGCCCTGAAAAAATCGGGCGGCACCTACCTGGGTACCACCCTGAACACTACCACGGCAGTACTAAGCAACTTAGCGCAGGTACTGATTTATGTTTTCTGCTTTCTGTACTACCGGGACCACCTGCGGCAGTTTATGTTCCGGTTTGTGGCCCCCGATAAGCGCACTTCCGTGCTGCACACCGTGGATAACATTCAGACGGTGGTGCAGGCCTACATTTCGGGCTTGTTCAAGGTAATTGTCATCGTGTCCATTCTCAACGGTATCGGGCTGCTGGCCCTGGGCGTTAAGTTCGCCATCTTCTTCGCCATTTTTGCCTCCGTTTTGGCCGTAATTCCTTACATCGGTATTATGATTGGGGCTACCGTGCCGGCCATTATTACGCTGGTAGAAACTGGTTCGGTGGTGCAAGCAGCACTGGTAATCGGGGTATTTGTGGTGGTGCAGTTTCTGGAAGGTAACTTCATTACTCCCATGATTACCGGTTCCCAGGTAAGCATCAACCCGCTGGCCGCCATTTTGGCCCTGATTCTGGGTGGCGAACTGTGGGGCACGCCGGGCATGATTCTGAGTATCCCGCTGATGGCAGTAGCCAAGGTGGTGCTGGATGCCAACAAAACCACGGAGCCCTGGGGCTTTCTGCTAGGTGACACCGCCGAGGGTGAAGACTCTACCAAGCCCGATAATAAGTCGCCGGGAGGAATTCAGAAACTCTGGAACCGCATGTTGGGCCGAGCAGCGTAACCCACTCACGAGCAAATAAGGAAGAGCTTCCGGGCCTAGCTGCTCGGAAGCTCTTTTTGCTTCAGCCAATGGGCACACTTCGGGGCTCAACCCAAATTTTGTACGTAACCCCATACAAGCTCGGCACGATATACACCCCATCAGCAGCTACTTTATTCCTGCTGATATCTGACCTTAACCATCCTAATTTCTTTCCCATGGCAACTATCACCGGCGAAACCGCCCGCGCATACAACGACCTCGTAGAAATCAACAAAACGGCCGCTAAAGGCTATCAGGAAGCCGCTGAAGGCGTAAGCAGCCCCGATTTGAAATCGAAGCTGAGTGAGCTGAGCCAGCAGCGTGCCCAGTTTGTATCGGAGCTCAGCCAGCACGCTCAGCAGTACGGCATCAACACCGAAAACGAAACCACTGTAGAGAGCGTGGTGGCTGACGCCGCCGCTGCCGTACACCGCGGCTGGATCAACCTGAAGTCGGCCGTAACTGGCCAGGATGACTCGGCTATTTTGGGCGAGTGTGAAACGGGTGATGCAGTAGCCCTGCAAAGCTACGAAACCGCTTTGCGCTCCACTGAGCTACCCGCAGAGGCTCGTAACGTACTGCAGAAGCAGCACGGCGAAATCCTATCGGCCAAAAACTGGGTTACCCAGCAGAAAGGCACCCGCTAGGTCTCATTTGCGCTTTGTATCAAGAAGGCCCGCCATATGGCGGGCCTTCTTGTTTTAGGCAGGTATGCCAAAACGCTTAGCGGCTGCAACCTTCCAACCCGGTATCTTTGTTAGTAATCTGTTTAGCCCGTTAAGCTGCTCGTATAGCCCACCGCCTTTGTACGCCATCATCGACCTTGAAACCACCGGGGGCCAGCCCGCCCAGGACCGCATCACGGAAATAGCCATTTACATCCATGATGGCGAGAAAGTGGTGGACGAGTTCAGTACCCTACTCAACCCCGGCCGCAACATCCCGTTTTTCATCACCCAACTCACGGGCATTTCTGATGATATGGTGCGGGATGCGCCCAAGTTTCACGAGGTGGCCCGCAAGATTGTGGAAATAACGGAGGGCTGCGTGTTTGTGGCGCACAACGTGCGCTTCGACTACTCTTTTCTCAAAAAGGAATTTGCTGACCTGGGCTATAACTACTCGCGCAAAACGCTGTGCACCGTGCGCCTGAGCCGCTCCCTGATGCCGGGGCAGCCCAGCTACAGCCTGGGCAAGCTCTGCCAGAACATTGGGATTCCGTTGCAGGACCGGCACCGGGCTACCGGCGACGCGGCTGCTACGGCCATCCTGTTCGGGCGCCTGCTGGCCATTAGCCAGCAGCCGGAGGCGGGCACCGACCCCGAGTTGAGCCCCGCCGATGCCTTGGCCGCCGTGGATGCCGCTGCCCCGGCTGGCCGGAAGCCTGCAGCAGCGGGCAAGCAACCCTCGCCCCGCAAGATTAAGGCGGTACAGGAAGCCATTAAAACGGCCTTGCTGCCACCTAACATTACCCCTGAGAAAGTAGCCTCTTTGCCCCAGGAAGCCGGGGTATACTACTTTCACGACGAGCAGGGTGAGGTGATATACGTGGGCAAGAGCATTAACATCTACAAGCGTATTCAGCAGCATTTTGCCGTTGATTACAAGTCGAGAAAGAGTATTGAGTTCAAGAACTCCATTTCAGATATTACCTGGGAGCTAACGGGCTCGGAGCTTGTAGCGCTGCTTTATGAGTCGCACGAAATCAAGCGGCTCAAGCCCCTGTACAACCGTGCGCAACGCCGCTCCGTATTTCCGGCGGGCATTTTTCTGCGCACCGATGAGCAGGGCTATAAGCGCCTCTACTACGGGCGGGCCGACGACCACACTGAGTCGCACCCGCTCATAGCGCTGGGCAACCAGTATAAAGCCAAGGGCTTCCTGTTTCATAAAGTGGCCAAGTTCAACCTGTGCCAAAAGCTCTGCGACCTGTACAAAACCCAGGGTGCCTGCTTTGATTACCAAGTGCACCGCTGCAAGGGTGCCTGCCTGGGCCTGGAGCCGGCCGAGGAGTACAACAAGCGAGTAGAGGAAGCCATTGAATCGTTTACCTACGAGCACGGCTCATTCGTGGTGATTGGGCAGGGCCGCCGCCCCGATGAAAAGAGCCTGGTAGTGGTAGAAAATGGCCGGTACATGGGCTTCGGCTACGTGGATGAAACCTTTACGGCCCGGCGTTTTCCTGATTTTCGGGATGCCATCACGCGCTACAACGACAACAAGGACGTACAACAGATTATCCGCCAGTACCTACGCACCTCGCACAAGGATAAAGTGAAAGTGTTTAGCTAGAACCTGCTTGTGCCTTGGGCAACTGCACTAAGTTGTGTAAACAGTAAGCAAGCCTGGAAGGATGCCGCTGGGTGCAAGCCTGCTCTTGTAGTAGCCAGTGCAGAGCGGTAGTTTTGTTAATAAAGCAAGCGGCGCAGGCAGTAGGTGCGGGTTGCGCGCTAGCTGATAGGAGTTGTGCCGAACCGTGCTAAAACAACCGGTGGCGCAACAGCCAGCCGGCGGCGTCAAATTCCTCCGCCCGGGGCTGGTATTTGTCCAGGGCGAGCTTACCAATGCGCAGGGTATTACCGTCGCCGCTGTCGTGTACGGTTACGCGGCTGCGCGGGCGCTTTAAGGGGACGGGAGCAGCTTCAATCAAATCCTGACCAGCTCCGTCGTACACGCCAATTTCCAGCCGCGGGTTCAGCTCTCCGCGTAGCTCGAAGGCATCGTTACCACCCAGCCCGAACAGCTTGATGGAGCGGGTTTCGGTGGGGCTGAACGTACGCTGCTGCAGCAGGGTAGCACCTTGCGGGCTCAGGCGAAACAGCTGCACGCGTACCTGCCCGTTGCCGGCAGGCTCTACCACAAACCGCTCCGCCTCGTCCGTGCCCGGCAGCTCTATATCACGGGCCAGCAACTGGTAAAATTTCTCAGCTACAGCCGGCAGCTGCTCGCGGCGGCTACTTAGTTTGCGGGAAAAGTCGGCGGTGCTCACCTGCTCCACTTCCCGGGGCCACACGGCCAAGGCGCGGGCAATAGCCGCATCAGTAAGTGAGTTGCGCAGGGAGTCGGCCACCTGCCGGAAATCCTCCCGGCTCAGGTAGGCCAGCAAGGATTTGTCCATGGGCCGGGCAGCGCGGTTCAGGCCTTCGACATCGGCTAGCCGGATATTTTCGTGGAAGCTTTGGTAGTTGGATTTCACCCAGCCAATCATGTGGGTGAGCAGACCGTCATCAAACTTGAAAAAGGCGTGGTCCCGGTCGCGCGGAATGGCCCGGTACACGGTGCTGCCATCGGGGGCCGCAAAGCTAGCCCAGCGCCACTGGTCTTCCCGCCGGCTCCAGTCGCCCAGCCACATATCAAATAAGCGGCTGCGCAGGTACTGGCGGGCATCAACCCGGAAGCGGGAGCTGGCTACCAGATTGGTAAACACCTTGCGGGAGCTTTCCACGGCCGCCGAGTTGCCGAAGCTGCGCACGGCGCGCTGGTCGCCCTCGGGCCGCTCCTCAAACAGATAGAGCGCATGGCCAAAAGCCTCTCGGAACTCGCCCAGCGCCGGGTCGTCGGCAATGTATACCAAGCGAGGGTTGGTATGGTATAAGCCCGCAGCCTCGGCCAGAGGCGCCACAATGTAGGCTCCGTACGGATGAATCACGCTGGTTTGGTCCTTCATCAACCGGCCAATGGGGCCATCCTGCAGGCCTTCCGGCAGGGCTTTTGTGGCATCCTTATCTACGGAGCGCAGCACGTATTGTACGCCGTTACGGTCTACCAGCCGCAGGTTTTTGGTTTGGAAGGAGCCACCCTCCCGCACGGGCGTCAGGCCGCCCGGTATGGCCGTGCGCAGGTTGAACACGGGTACCGTAACCGGCAGCCCCCACAACGCCCGGTAATGCGTACCCCAGAAAAACCGGTGGACTGCGCCCCTGTCATACTGCGGTCCGGCCGCTACCTGCACCGTTGAGTCGGGGCTGATAACTGGCCTTTGGGTAGCGGGCTGAGGCTGGGCTGGGGCTTGGCAGGAAGCAAGAAGCAACCCACTGCTGACGCCAGCGGCCAACCAGGAAGCGGAAGGAGAAAGGAGCACGAACGGCGTTTTTTTCGGAGAAATTGGGGCTCAAACCAGAGCAGTCCTCCCTTATAGCGCAAAGCCAGGGCCGGCGGTTGTTAGCTGGACATTGACTTTTCTGCTGAAGTTGCGTTGAAGGACTCCAAGCTGCGCTGTTCCGCCCTGCATGATTCGTCCTTACGCCCTCCTTTTTCTGCTGCTACCCGCTGCTGCCTCCTGCAGCCGTGATTCGTATTTCCAGCCCGATGCCCGAATTGACTTTACCTCGCCCCTGCCGGCCAACGCCGATAGTGCCCGCGTAACGGCCGGTCGGCACTACCAGCGTGGCCCGCTGGGCCGCTTGCTGCTGGGCCGGCATTACCGGCGCGTGTGGGCCCAGCCGGTTACCGTGCCGGTGTTCAGCCCGCAGACGGCCGTAGCGGGAGGGCTGAAGTTTGGCAAGATGGGCGGCGGCTTTCAAACAACCAGCGTGACTATGGTAGGCGCTGACGGCCGGAGCTACGCTCTGCGCAGCCTGGACAAAGACCCCTACCGGACCCTGCCCAAAGTGCTACGCCAAGGCTTTATTCTGACTACCGTGCGCGACGCAACCTCGGCCGGAATGCCCTATGGGGCCTTGGTGGTGCCCGCTTTGGTGGAAGCAGCCGGCTTGCCGCATACCTCGCCGCAGGTATTTTACGTGCGCAACGACGAAACCGGCCTGGGCGCAGCCTCCGAGCGACTCCGGGGCAAGGTAGTGTTGCTGGAAGAGAAATTTGAGGGCAAGCAGAATATTGCCGGTTCGCTGGCCGGTGCCCAGGATCTGGAAGAATCGGAGGATGTGCTGGAGGAGCGGTATGCCTCCGCCAAGCACCAGCTGGATGGGGAGTCGTTTGTGCGGGCCCGCCTGCTGGACCTCTGGCTGGGCGACTGGGACCGACACGAGGGCCAGTGGAACTGGGCAGCCTACGCCCAGCCCAGCGGCCGCACCCTCTGGAAACCCATTCCCCAGGATCGGGACCAGGTTTTTTTCAGGTTCGATGACGGCCTGCTGCCTTGGCTGGGCAGCAAGGCAGTAGCCAAATTTCGCACCTTCGGCCCCCGGATTGAAAGTGTGGAAGGATATACCCGCAATGCCGCTTTTATTGATGAGCGCGCTTTGGCTGCCGTACCCCGGGCTGCCTACCAGCGCGCCGCCCTCAGCCTACAGCAGCGCCTGACTGATGCCGTAATTGAGCAGGCCGTGCGCCAGGGGCTGCCCCGGGAGGTGTACGCATTGGAGGGAGCTACTATCATTGCCTCCTTAAAATCCCGTAGGAGCATGCTGCCCCAGGCCGCTGAGGAGTTCTACCGGCTTAAAGCCCGGCAGGTAGTGGTAGCCGGCTCCGATGAGGCCGAGCGGTTTGTAGTGGAGCGCCGCAATGATACGGCTACGGTCGTATCGGTGTATGCACTGCCCCTTAGTAAGAAAAACCCGGCCTCTTCCCTGCTCTACCAGCGCAGCTTCAACCCCGCTGATACCCGCACTGTGGTGTTGCACGGCCTTGAAGGCAAAGATGAGTTTCTGGTTTCGGGCCGCGTGCGTCACTCTCCGTTCATAGATATATACGGCGGGCCCGGCGAGGATACAGTGCGCGACTCTTCCCGCGTGGCCGGCCTGCGCAAGCGCACCCGCTTTTTTGACACTTACCGCAACAACGTGCTGGAGCCCGGCCCCGAAACCAAAGACCGCACCGAGCACAACGTCCTCTCCCACGCTTTCGACCGGGACGGCTCGGGGCGGTAGGCAGTGAAATAGTGAGATGGTGAGTTTAACGTTTTAGTGGCGCAGATAGCGTAAACAGAACGTCAAACTCACCATCTCACCATCTCACTATTTCACCTTATCCAACTCCGCCAGCATATCCAGCACCATGTGCTCAGTGGGGGTTAGCAAGTCGTTTTCGGCGGGGTCGGCATCGTGGCGGCGCAGGTATTCAATGAGCTTATCGGAGTTGAACAGCTCGGTAACCTGGGGGTGAATGTAGTACTTGGAGCACACCGTGGGAGTATTGCCCAAGCTCTCGGCTACGTCCTTGATGGCCCGTTTCAGGGTTTTGGGTTTGGGAAATTCCGGTTCTTCGTCCAGAATCCGCTCCAGGCACTCCACCATCTTCACTGTGCCGCCCCAGGTGCGGAAGTCCTTGGCTGAAAGCGCCATGCCGGTTACCGTGTGCAGGTACTCGTTCACATCACCCGACTCCAATTCCTGACGGTGCCCGTCGGCGGCGTAGTACTGAAACAGGTGCTGCCCCGGTATTTCCTTGCACTTCTGCACCAGCCGCGCCAGCTTGCGGTCATGGATGGTCAGGTCGTGGGGTACGCCTTTCTTGCCCACAAAGCTGAAGCGCACATCGGAGCCGGATACCTGCACATGTTTGTCGCGCAGGGTAGTGAGGCCGTAGGTTTTGTTTTTCTTGGCGTACTCCTTGTTGCCCACCCGAATAAACGACTGATCCATGAGCGTAAGCACCAGAGCTACCACTTTTTGCTTGTCGAGCTGTGGGCGGGCCAGGTCCTTATGAAGTTGGGCACGCAATTCAGCCAGCTTTTCCCCAAATGCCCGCAAGCGGCTGAACTTGGTGAGGGCGCGGGCCTGGTCCCAGGCCGGGTGGTAGAGGTACTGCTTACGGCCCTTGGCGTCGCGGCCGGTTACCTGCAAGTGCGTATTGGCGGAAGGCGAAATCCAGACATCCGTCCAGGCCGGCGGAATCACAAAGCCCTGAATCCGGCCCAGAGTTTTTTCATCTTGCACCGGCTCCCCCTTGGCGTTCAGGTAGTGAAAGTCGCCGGCTTTGGTGGCGGTGCGGGTGAGGCCGGGTTTGGTATCGGTGAAGTAGCGCAAGCCGGCCAGCTCAGCTTGGCGGGCCGTATCCTTGTAGAGAGTATGGGCCTCATCGAGGGGGTTGAGGCGCTTCTTTTTAGTTTTCGGGCGGGCAGAGGCAGTGGCGGTGGCCATCGGGAACGAGCAACAGAACAGCCGCTAATAGTGGCGGCCCTGAGTTCTACGCAGGAAAGCTGGCCGGGGTACAGTTCTGCTTCCGGTGGGGTTGCCGCAAAAACCTCTGCCGGCGCATTAAGGCGCTTTGTGGGGGTTGCAGCGGGCTTTTTTCTATCTGATTGCCTGCGTGCTAAGTAGTATGCTCCAGTGGTACTCGCAACACCCCAAGCAGGAAGTGCGTTAGGGCCCTGCCGGGTCTGGCACTGTTTTTTCTTGCGGGCCGGCATCTGTCCTACTTCTTTCCTTTCTATTTCCTCGCGTACTATGCGAAACCTTCTGCACAAAACCGGCCTGCTGGCAGGCCTTGCTCTCACGCTGGGTGGGGCGGCTTCCTGCTCCAAAGACGGCGACGGAGTACTCCTGTTTTCCATTGAAGACGATAAAGCCCTGGGCGAGAAAGTGGCTGCCCAAACCGATTCCACCTTCCGGGCCAAGGGCCAGCTGGTAGAGCCCGGCAGCAACCCCCAGGCCTACGCCGCCCTGGGCCGCATTGTAACGCGGGTACTGAATAACGGCAAGCTGCAGTACCGCAATGAGTTTCCCTGGGACGTTAAGATTATCCGCGACGATGCCACCCAGAATGCTTTTGCTACGCCCGGCGGCCATATTTACGTGTACTCGGGGCTAATTAAGTACCTGGACAATGAAACGCAGCTAGCTGGCGTATTGGGCCACGAAATTGCCCACGCCGACCGGCGCCACACCTCCCGCCAGCTTCAGAACCAGTATGGCATTAGCGTGCTGCTCAGCCTGCTGCTGGGCGAAAACCAAAACACACTGGTAGATGTAGCCTCCAGCCTGGGCCAGCTCAAATTCAGCCGCGACTTTGAGACGGACGCCGACACGTACTCAGTGGAGTACCTCAATGGCACCAACTATTACGCCTGCGACGGGGCCGCTGGCTTCTTTATCAAGGCCCAGAATGAAGGCCAGCAGGGCACGCCGGAGTTCCTGAGCACCCACCCCGACCCAGGTTCCCGCATCCAGAACATACAAGCCAAAGCCGACCAGTTGAACTGCAGCAACCGCACGGCCGCCAGCACCGACTTCACCGCCCTAAGAAGCGCCTTGTAAGCTTACCGGCAGCTACTTAACTAACTCCCGGGCCGTTTGGCCTGGGAGTTTTTGCTTGATAGGGCCAGCGCCTTTGCTACCGTTCAGGCAACACCCAGGGGGTATTTCCTCGTAGGCAGACCTTCCAAACACTCTTTTAGTACGCTGCATGGCCTCTCTTTTAAACAAGTTAAACGACTGGGCCGAGCGGGCCGATGATGCCCTCACGCGCACCCGGGCCCGCCTGGGCCTGCTGCACCCCCTGCAGCTGCTCTCCTACCGCAGTTACGGCACCCCCGAGCGTCTGTACGTGAAGGGGCGCTTGCTTACCGACAAGGGCATCAGCGAAGCCGACCCCTCCGACTCGCGCTGGCACAACCTGCTGAATATGTACCGGCGCTTCGACAGCAACGAAATCAGTGGAGCCCAGCTAAGCGTAGTGCCCGCCGATGGCACCGACCACACCGTGGTAACGGACGAGGAAGGCTATTTCACCCTGAACCTGGCTCCGCAGCAGCTGCCCGAGCCCGTTGATTACCTGTGGTACCCAGTAGATGTGCTGCTGCGGCAGGCTCCGGCACCCTTTCCTACCCCGCCCCGCCTCGATACCCGGGCCATGGTGCTAATTCCGCCCGCCGACGCCGAGTACGGCATCATTTCCGACCTCGATGACACGGTTATTCAGACCTCCGCCACGGATTTGCTGCGCATGGCCCGCACGGTGCTGCTGCGCAATGCCCGCTCCCGCCTGCCCTTCAAAGGTGTAGCCGAGTTCTACCGGCAACTGCAGCTGGGCCGCAACGGCAAGCGGAACAACCCGTTTTTCTACGTCAGCAGCTCGCCCTGGAACCTTTATGATCTGCTGGAAGACTTTCTGAACCTGAACGATATTCCGCCCGGCCCCCTGCTGCTCCGCGACATGGCTCTGAAGCGCAAGGAGGCCGGTGCTACCTCCGAGCACCACGGCCACAAGCTCAAGGAAATCGACAACCTGCTGCTTACGTATCCCAAGCTACCCTTTGTACTCATCGGCGACTCGGGCCAGGAGGACGCCAACATTTACCGGGAAGTGGTGCGCCGCCACCCCGGCCGCGTATTGGCCATTTACATCCGCGACGTGAACTTGCCAGACCGCTCGGCCATGGTGACCAAAGTGGCAGAGGAGTTGCGCGGCGAGCAGGTAGAAATGCTGCTGGTGAAGGATACGGTGCAGGCCGCCCACCATGCGGCCAGTGTTGGCTTAGTGTTCCAAGAGGCCATACCGGCCGTGGAGCAGGAGAAACAGAAAGACGAAACGGCCTCAGAGGACGACGGCCTTGACGGGCAGGGCTCAGGTCAGCCAGTAATGAAGTAGGATGTAGCCATTAGCTGATAGGCCACGCCTTTCCGGGCGTGGCCTATTGCATCACGTTACGCAGCCCTTATGCTAAGCAAACACCCGGTTTCCGCTAACACGACATTAGCCTTTTGCTTGTTGCCGCTTGTTGCCCAGGCCAGCAGTACAGGGGCCGTCAATGAGTTTATCCGGGATTTTAGCAAAGGTATCTTCCTACTGGTGCTGTTAGTTGGCATTGCCCTGCTTGCCAGTCTGCAGCTGCCTGCCTCGGGTGTAGCCACGGTTATTCGGCTAGGTCTGGGGCTACTACTTGCGGGGGGAGTGCTCCTGCTGGCGGTAGCTTCGTGGCTGCTTGCCCACTAAGGCCAGTGTACACCAATGAACCCTGGCTAGGAGTTCGGCCCACCGTGCGTCAACTCGAATGGTCGGCTACCACTACCCATTGCCCATTGATACGGCGCATTACCAACAGGAAATGGCCCTGCAAGTCGCCGGCCGTGGGGCGTGCTAGGTGCCAGCGGCCTATTACCTGGGCGGCATCGGGGCTGAGAGGCTGCACCTGCAGGTTGGAGAAATCGAGCTGGCCCATGGCGGCGGGCGTGGGGTAGCTGCGGCGGTAGTTGTCGAGGGTACGCTGCCAGCCGTAGGTCAGGCCGCTTTTACCGATGAACACCAACGAGTCATTTTGCCAGTAGCCCTGCATGAACCCGGCCACGTCGCCCCGGTTCCAGGCGGCTGTTTGGGTAGTGAGCACCCGCAGAATATCCTGGCGGGCGGCGGTGGCGCGGGCCGCCGCGCGTGGTTGGGATGCAGTACGTGGTTGGGAAGTAGAGCAAGCCGAAGTAAGCAGTAATGCACTCAGCAAAAAGGCAACGGGTTTCATGGCACAAAACAGGATAGTATAATGCGAAGAAACACAAAACGCCCGCTTTCGGTACGTTGAAAGCGGGCGTTTTACGCTGGTGGTAATTAGTGTTCCGTTAGCTCCCGCACGTACACCGAGCCGCGCAGCTGGCGCATACGGCGTAGCACGCGGCGCTGCTTGGCCCGGGCCTGGGGGCCGGGGTTGCTGGCCCGAAACCGCAGCGGGTTGGGCAGCACGCCCGCCAGCAACGCCGCTTCCTGGGGGCTGAGCTTACTGGCCGACTTATGAAAATACCGCTGGGAGGCCGCTTCCGCCCCGAAAATACAGTCGCCCATTTCAGCCACGTTCAGGTACATTTCCATGATGCGGCGCTTGTTCCAGAGCAGCTCAATGAGCAGGGTAAAGTAGGCTTCGGCGGCTTTGCGCACGTAGCTGCGGCCGTGCCACAGAAATACGTTTTTGGCTACCTGCTGCGAGATGGTGCTGCCCCCCCGCAGCTGCTTGCTCCCGCTCATATTGGACTTGGCCGCCTTCAGCAAGGCCTCTCCATCGAAGCCGTGGTGCACCAGAAAACGCTGGTCTTCGGCCGCTACCAGGGCCAGGGGCAATTGTGGTGATACTTCCTCAAGGCCACGAAAGGTGTAGCGGATGCGGCGGTCATCTTCCTGAATGCCGTAATAGCCTTTCCCGACCGGGGCGTGGGCGCGGCGGTCCAGCATGAGCCAGGTGGCGGGGGGGCTTACCCAGCGGTACACCAGCACCCACGCCACTGAGGTCAGAAATAGGGCGGCTACCACCTGAATGGCTATTCGGCTCACCCGGCGGGCTGTCTTTTTGTAATCCGTCACGCGCTTGTGTGCTGCTGTTGTTCGAGAGGCTTCTGCATAATCTGCCGTAAAAGTAGAAGCAGTTCCCGCATAATTGGTGGGCCGGGGCTGTCATTTCTGTTGGTTACGGACCAGGGGCGGCCGCCGCACCGGCCCAGGCAGGCCGAAGCCAAGAAGGTCAGCTACGGGGTGCCTCAGGATATTTTGCGCATATTGGCCGTGGGGCGCTTCTGGTGCTCTACCCTTCTTCCGCGTTCCGCTCCCATCCTTACCCACCCTACGCATGCGCCAGCTGGCACTTTTCCCGCTTAATCTGGTGGTTTTTCCCGGCGAAAAGCTTAACCTGCACATCTTCGAGCCCCGCTACCGGCAACTGGTACAGGACTGCGTACAGGAGGGTATCACCTTCGGAATTCCGCCCTACATCAACGGGAGCGTAAGCACTCTGGGCACGGAAATGAAGCTGCTGCACATTGAGAAAACCTATGCCTCGGGCGAAACCGACATTCGCACCAAGGCCGTGGGGGTGTTCCGGGTGCGGGAGTTTTTTCATGAGCTGCCCGGCAAGCTGTACGCCGGCGCCACCGTGGAACCTCTACCCGATGACACTGCCGCCGACCTGGTGATGTACCAGCAAACCCGCCAGCTTATCCGGCAGTTGTATGATATTCTGGGGCTGCAGCGCCTGCTGCTGGAGCTGCCCGAAAACTTCCGGGCCTACGACGTGGCCCACCACTTGGGCATGAGCACCGAGCAGGAATACCAGCTGCTGGAGTCTGCTACTGAGTTGGAGCGCCAGCAGCTGGTACTTACGCATCTGGAAACTGTGCTGCCCGTGCTACAGGAAACCGAGCGGCTCAAGGAACGGGTACGGCTTAACGGCCACTTCAAAAACCTGACTCCGCCAGCCTTCTAGCCTACTCATAGCTCTCCTGGCGCAGCAGGATTTTCCGGCCCTTGCACAGCAGCATGCCGCTTCTTTACGTAGTAGGCACTAACTGACTAATTTCTTGCTTGTGCCGGCTTCTTCCGTTTTTGCTTACGCCCTGGCCCTGGCGGTTGGAGCCCTGCTGTTGTGGCTGCTGCGCCGCTACCTGCAGGAGCGCCGTTACCGCCGCCGTCCCTACGTAGCCCCGGCCCACAACAACTGGGCCGCCGCCCCGCCGCCCCAGGAAGCCCCCTTGCACCGCGTGGCCCTACTCGGCGACCCGGGTGCCGTGGCCACTTCTGGCTCTGACCCAGTTCTGAACGTGCTGGCTTCTTGGCAGGCGCAAACCGGCCCAGCCGGCACTATTATTATCCTCGGCGACAACATTTACCCCGTGGGTATGCCCGCCCCTGACCACGCTAAGCGTCCTCAAGCAGAGGCTCGTTTCGACGCGTTGCTGGGAGCCTTAAACCAGTTTCAGGGCCAGGTGGTGCTGCTCGGCGGCAACCACGACTGGAACAAGGGCCGGCCAGATGGCTGGGAATATTTGCAGCGGCAGGAAGCCTACGTAAAGCAGCACTTGCCCACGGCGCACTTTCTGCCGGTAAACGGTGCTCCTGGCCCCGTTACTCTACAACTCGCCGCTGGCGTGCTGCTGGTTGTAATAAACACGCAATGGTGGGTGCAGCGGGGGCCCAAGCCCGTTGCCGATGCCAAAGAGCCGTTCCGGCAGTTGCGCTCCATTCTGGAAGCCAACCGCCACCAACGGGTGCTGGTAGCCGGGCACCACCCACTCTATTCCAACGCCCTGCATGGCGGCAAATTCACGGCCAAGCAGCATGTTTTTCCACTCACTACAGTCCACAAGCAGGCGTACGTGCCGTTGCCGCTCATTGGCTCCTTGTTACCGCTGTACCGCAAGCTGGTGGGTGCGGCCGAGGACATGGCCCACCCGCGCTACCGCAAAATGCGCCGCCGCCTGCTGCGGGTACTCCACGATTTCCCGGATGTAGTGTACGCCGCCGGCCACGACCACAACCTACAGTACTTTCAGCGGCACGGCGGGCATTATCTGGTGAGTGGGTCGGGCAGCAAAACGGCTTTTGTGCAGAAGGGTGGCCAGGCCAGCTTTGTACACGAGCACACCGGATTTTTCAGCCTTGATTTCTATCCCCACCAAACCTGGCTTCGGACTCTGGAGCCAGGTACCGAAACGGAGGTTTTCCATTTGCGGCTGTATCCCAGGCCCGCAGTGGAGCCAGCAGTGGTTGCCCTGCCCAAGCGCCTGGAGCAGTTTCTGGGCGGCTAGCGGGCAGCAGTGGGCGGCACTAGCACCCGCAGGCTACCAGGCCTGATTTCTACCTCTACCGGGTTGGGCAGGTGGTGGGGCTCACCATCCAGCTGTACCAGTACTTCGGTAGCGCCGGGTACGCTAATGCTGGCCCGCTCACACTGTAGCCGCTTGGTATAGTCCGAAGCGTCGAAGTCGCTGGTATATAGCCGGTAGAGCAAGCCCGGCGCGGCGGTATTGGGAAACGGTGCAATCAGACAGATTTCAAATTTGCCGTCGTCCAGCTGCCCCTGGGGGTTGATAACCACATTACTGCCAAAGGTATTGGCGTTGGCAATTGTCAGCATAAATGCTTCCCCCGCCCAGGTTTCCCGGTCAGTTTCTATGCGGTAGGTAGCTGGTTGATAAGCAGAGTACTCCTGGGTGGCAATGCGCACATACGCAGCCGCCCCCCGGGCATCACCCTGGTCAAAACGCTCCACTATCAGGGCATTGAAACCAATATCAGCTAAATGAGCAGCAAATAGTCCGCCCACGCGCAGCGTATCCAGGGTGCGCAGCGAGTAGTCCCAGGTTAGGCGCAGGGCTTCCTCTATATTCTGCGGAATACCCAAATCCTTGGATAAGCCATTGCCTGAGCCCAGGGGGATGATGCCCAGCGGTACGGAAGTACCACTGACGGCCTCGGCTACCAAGCTGGCAGTACCATCTCCGCCGGCCGCAAAGGCCGCGTCGTAAGGCTGCTGCAGGTGGCGGCGCAGGCGGGCCAGATCATCGTGCCCGTTGGTATGAAAGAAGGTAGCTGTGCGGCCCCGCTCCGTGCAGTACGCGGCAATAGTAGCCTCCAACGCCGTTTTATCAATGTCGCCGGAAATGGGGTTCAGTACAAATAGTAGTTGCCGAAGCTGAGCAGGCATAGCTGAAAGAGAGTATGGTAGCTAGAATGAAACCAGGGGCCCTAAACAAGCATAGCCAGCAGATGGCTGGCTATGCGGGCAAAACAACAAGTACTAGGGCTTCAGATTAGCCGGTAGCCCCTGCGGGTAGTCGGCGGCAATATCCTGCTGCAACTCCTGAATCCGGTTGCCGGGGTTGGGGTGCGTGCTCAGAAACTCCGGAGGGGTGCTGCCTTGGCTGTTGCGCTCCAGCACCTGCATCACCTGAATCATGGCCCGAGGGTCGTAGCCAGCAGCCGGGGTGAAATCCACGGCCAGGCGGTCGGCTTCCAGCTCATCTTCGCGGCCGTAGCGTAAAGTCAGGAGCTTGCCCACCATGGCGGCGGCGGCGGCGCTGGCGGCGGTGCCGGGCCTCTCCGGGTCGTAGAGGCCAATGGCGGCGGCTCCGGTCAGGCCGCTGGTCAGGCGGGATTTAGCAATTTGCTCAGCCGAGTGCCGGGCTACTACATGGCCAATTTCATGCGCTAGCACCCCGGCTACCTGGCCTTCCGTCTTCAGGTTTTTCAGCAGCCCAGCCGTAATAAACACCTGTCCGCCGGGCAGGGCAAAGGCATTAATCGTGTTTTCATCGGCCAGTAAATGAAATTGAAACTTGTAAGGCGACTGGCCGGCTTTCGTACTCCGCACTACCTGCTGGCCTATACGCTCCAAAGCCGCACCGGCCTGCTTATCGGGGTGGATACCGCCATACTGCTGAGCCATTTCGGGAGCGGCCTGCAAGCCCAGAGCTATTTCCTGATCGGCCGACATATCCACGTGTTGTACTTCGCCGGTTACGTCGTTCTTCTGGGTGTTGCAGTAGTAGGGAATGAACGCAAAAGCGGCCATCACCAGGGCGATTATGTATCGGAGGTTGCCTCGCATGATGAGTGTAGGGAAAGGGAGTGAAGGGAGTTTTACCGGGCAAAAAGCCCGTCTGGCCTTGTAACGCGGCGCTTTGAGTAGGGTTGCCTGGACGGCCGCACCCAAATTTTGACGGGGCTCGTATGAGGGCGTATCCCGGCCGCCGGCTCCAACCGGCGGCTTCTCTCCTCCACCGAAACCTCTCTACGTCATGAACCAGAAACGCACCTTCGGCAGCATCCTCACTATTCTCGGTATCATCGGTATCATCATTGCCGCCATGGCCTTCCTGGGTATTGGCGGCCTCGGCCTGAGCAAGGTCAACTCCTTGGTGCCCTTCATTGTCGGCTTGATTTTCTTCTTTGCCGGTATCAACCTGGTACGTACTACCAGTGACCGGGCCTAACCTCCGCTCTGGGCTGTAACAGAAACACATGAGCGCCCCGCTCCTGCTGGCCAGGAACGGGGCGCTCATGTGTTATAAGGCTAGAATTACCCGGCGCTTACTGCTAAATGCTTGAGCTGCGCAAAGGCCAGCAATGCCTGATCCAGCTTGAGCAGCTCTGAGTGGTAGAGCACACTGCCTGGCGCGTTGGCAAACAGCACTGTACCGCCTTTGATGGTACGAATGATGGCCGGTGCCTGAGTTACTGGCAAGGCCGGGCAGCCCTGGCTCCGCCCCAAACGCCCATGTTGCCGCACAAAATCCTGGCTTACATACTCAGCGCCGTGTACTACCACGGCCCGGCTCAAGGCATTGGTGTTATAACCAGCATCCACGCCGCGCAGCTTCAGGGAAAGTCCGTGCTTGCCCTGGTAGGTTTCGCCAGTCACATAAAAGCCTAAGCTACTCATTTCGGAGCCCTCCCGGTTTGAAAAAGTACGGGCGTAATCGGCGCCGGTGTTTTTACCGTGGGCCACCAATGAGCGGTGTACCAAACGGTTTTGAGCTATATCCACAACCCAGAAACGCTCCTGCGTGCTGGAGCGCCCAAAGTCAATAATGGTTAAGGTGTGGCAACTGGCCGCAATGGCTCCCCGCTGCTGCAAGCTGTAAAAACCAATTACAGCCTTCCGAAACGTTTCTAATGGAAGCCCAGCTGGTAGCAAGCGCGCCTGCGTATAGGTGGCAACTATCTGTTGCTCAAAGGCGGCTGTGTAGTAAGCTCGCGCTGCCGCACTCAGTACAATTGGTTCTGGCGCGTCTTTGGCTGCTATTGGGGCGGTAAATAGTGTTGAAGTACCGCTGCTGGCCCGCAATGGCAGCAAACTGGTAAGGCAGGTGAATAATAATCCGGCAGCAAACGTCGGCAAACTCGTCATCGGCTAAAGTAGTCGGAGCGAAGGAAAACTAAGGGGCCTGAGCAAGTGGCACTGCTATGGGCTGGCCAAAAATAGTACTTTTGCTTCAAACAACCTCGTCCCGCTCAACTACTTACCTGTGCAAATCGTTTCCTTTTTCTCTCGTCGGGTATCCACTTTTCTGGCGTTTGGCCTTGCTTTGGCTGGCTGCGGCCATTCTCTCCCCACTTTGCCAGATTTCAATTCTGCTACTTGGCGCGCCGATGCATATGGGTGTAATAACCAGCGCCAAGCGTTGCTACCAGTTATTGAAAAGCACCGAAATGAGATATACGGGGCCAGAATCAACGATGTAACCGCTCTGCTGGGCCACCCTGACGAGGAAGAATTGGGTGAGCAAAGCGACAAGGTGTATATCTACTATGTAACTCCCGGCACCCAATGCAGCCCTGGCCATCCCCGGTCTACCCAAAACCGCCTACTAATCAGAAGCGGGGCTACGGGCACCGTCACGGAATTGATAATACCTGTACTGAGTAAATAGAGAATATAACTTTTCAACTACACAGATTACTATTTGCCTGTAAAGAGCTGCTGCGTAACATCTTTTTGACTCATATAATAGGTACCCTATAAAGGCAGGCGCCGCTTTCCGTGCATGGAAAGCGGCGCCTGCCTTTATAGGGTACCTCAACTAGCCCAAACCTCCCTCAGTAGTGTTTAACGGAATTGGCGCGGCATCTAACTGCTTATCATCACGCAGCAGGCTGAGTTGAGAAGGCGTCAGGATGCGGCTGCATTCCGATTCAAACTGAGTTTCCAATTCAGCCAAGTGGGCATTTCGCTCTGCTAGGTTGTCCTGATACTGCCATTGAATCTCATCGGCACGGCAGAGCTTGATTTTGTTAATAGCCCGCATCTGAATGATTTGTGCTTCGTTCAGGTGGAGTTGGTCACTCATTAAGCGGGTTACCTCTTCTGCCTGAGCCGAAAAGTATTCTGGAGGTCCAGGACGCTCAGCGTGCCGGTCTTTCATTTGGGCCTGAGCCCCAAAACTAAGTCCAATAAGGACTAGGAGGACAAAAAAAGCTTTCATAAACGGTTGGAAAGCAGCAGGTGCGGAAAACAAATAGGTGTAGTTGAGAAGCAAAACCAATTTTACCTAAATAAAATTCCACTGCTCGAGCTACGTATTTATACAAATTAATACTATTTTATTCATAAAAGCAAGTTGCCTCACTAAGTTTTGTTAAACTATTTACAAGTAAAACACTATATATAGCAATGTAGCAAAGTTGAGAAAGCCTAAGGCCGCCCAAACCAAAGATGAAAATTTGGTGCAGGCGGCCTTGGGGGTAGTAGGCACTACTCCAGTCCGGTCAGCGGCTTATGGTCGGGGCTCTTGTAGTATTGCATGGCAATCAGCGAGATGATGACCCCCGACATAGCACCTTGCAGAATAATGGCTAAGAAGGCAATGGTGACGGACAGATCAAATCCGAACAAGTCTTGGGCCCGGATGCCGTCCATGATGTGGCGGTTCAGCACGCCTGCGTACACGATGAAGAAGAGGCCAAAGACAATAGCGGCCACAGCCCCAGTGATAATACCGGTGCCAAACCCGTGCAGGTAAGGCATGCGCCCGTGCCGGGAGTTCTTGTAGTTCACAATGGCCATGCAGATGCCAACTGCGAGAATAATACCGTTTAAAAAGCTCAGCTCAATCCGTTCAGCCAACCCGAAGAGGGAGGCTATCAGAAAGTACAGGATAATACCCCCGGCCGTGAACAGACCGTAGCGGACACCGTTGGTTTCGGGCGTAATGTGAGTAGTTGCCATACAAAAAGGAGAAGGGTTGTGATGAAAGAGAAACCAGGGTGAGACTCGGGCCGGAACCAAGTGGAGCTGCTGGACTGTTTCTTGGGGTCTGCTAACTGCCGCACTTTTCCCGACCTGACTTCTACCCTTGCTTCTATACCAGCTTGAGGGCGAACCGGTTGTGAAATCAGCCGTTTTTTTTCGGGTACTGGCCTCCTATTCCGGTTGGGCAGACCATTTTGCGTACTTTTGCGGCTGGTTAGCTTTTGGCTGCCCTTTTCAAAGATTTTTGGCCTTACTTTTTATATGATCAGCACCTCCAACGTAAGTCTGCGCTACGGTAAGCGCGTTCTGTTTGAAGACGTTACCATCAAATTCATGCCCGGCAACGTGTACGGCCTCATTGGAGCCAACGGGGCCGGCAAATCCACGTTTCTCAAGATCCTGTCGGGCGAGATTGAGCCTAACACCGGCTCGGTGGACATGCCTAAGGGCGCCCGCCTCTCGGTGCTGAAGCAGGATCAGTTTGCGGCCGATGCCTTCCCGGTACTCCAAACCGTAATTATGGGCCACACGCGCCTGTGGAAGGTAATGGAGGAGAAAGATGCCCTCTACGCCAAAGCCGATTTCTCGGATGCCGACGGGGAGCGGGCTGCGGAGCTGGAAGGTGAGTTTGCTGATCTGGAGGGCTGGAACGCTGAGTACGAAGCCGCCGAACTGCTTTCCGGCCTGGGCATCGGCGAAGACAAGCACCAAACCTTGATGGCCGATTTGGGCACTTCCGATAAGGTGCGCGTACTGCTAGCTCAAGCTCTGTTCGGTAACCCCGATGTACTGCTGCTGGACGAACCGACCAACGGCTTGGATGCGGAAACGGTATTGTGGCTGGAAAACTTCCTCGACTCCTTCCAGAACACGGTGATTGTAGTAAGCCACGACCGTCACTTTCTCGATGCGGTGTGTAACTACATGGCCGACCTCGACTTCTCAAAAATCACCATGTACCCCGGCAACTACTCGTTCTGGTACGAGAGCAGCCAGTTGGCCCTGCGCCAGCGCCAGGAGGTAAACAAGAAAACGGAGGACAAGCGCAAAGAGCTGGAAGAATTCGTGCGCCGCTTCTCGGCCAACGCCTCCAAATCCAAGCAGGCCACTTCCCGCCAGAAACTGCTGCAAAAGCTGACCTTGGAGGAAATTAAGCCCAGCTCTCGCAAGTACCCGTACATTGCTTTCAAACCGGAGCGGGAAGCTGGCAACCAGCTGCTCACGGTGGAGAACCTCAGCAAATCGGTTGATGGGCAGGTGGTTTTTCGCAATGTGTCCTTCTCCCTGGATAAAAAGGACAAGGTGGCCATCATCAGCCGCGACGACCGGGCGGCATCCCTCCTGTTTGACGTCCTGTTTGAGCAGATTAAAGCTGATACCGGTGACTTCAAATGGGGTACCACTATCACGCCCAGCTACTTCCCCAAGGAAAACACCGAGTTCTTCGATACCAACCTGAACCTGGTGGATTGGCTGCGCCAGTACAGCACCGAAAAAGACGAATCGTTTATCCGGGGCTTTCTGGGCCGGATGCTGTTCTCGGGTGAGGAGTCGCAGAAGAAGTCGAACGTGCTGAGCGGGGGCGAGAAGGTGCGCTGCATGCTCTCCAAGATGATGATGGAAGGTGGCAACGTGCTGGTACTCGACGACCCGACGAACCACCTGGACCTGGAAAGCATTACGGCGCTGGATAACTCCCTGCGGGATTTCAACGGCACGCTGCTATTTGCCTCCCACGATTTGCAGGTAATCCAGTCGGTGGCCAACCGCATCATCGAGCTTACTCCCGACGGTATTATTGACCGCCGCATGAGCTATGAGGAGTACCTGGCCGATGAAAACATCCGGGCTCAGCGTCAGCGCATGTATCAGTTGGTATCGTAATTACGTTACTGCAGGCATTATGAAACGACTCTTTTTTCTGATGCTGATGGGTGGGGCCGGCCTGGTTGGGCTGGCCCCTACCGTTTCGGCTCAAACCACGGATACCACCCGCTCGGTAAAGCCGCAGTTAAATACTGCCCCGCCCGGCACGGCCCCCACGCCCCGCCCCCAGCAGCCAGTGTATCAGCCGGCCCCTGCGCCCACAGTTCCAACTGCGCCCGACCCCAACGTACCGGCCTCCAACATGCCCTACGACCCAAACCGACCGTCGGGGCTGAGTTTGCCAGAACGGCCGGGCGTGGCGGCCCCGCCGCCGCCATTGCGGAAGTATTTCCTGTACACCAATTTCGGGTTGGGCTTCAGCAGCTACGGCGGCTACAGCCAATTTAGCGGCAGCATTGCTCCTGCCATCGGCTACCGGTTTACGGAGAAGTTTGCAGCGGGTCCGGGTATTTCCTACGCTTATAACAGCTACTCTGCCCGGGGCTTCCAGAGCATCAAAACCAACAGCTTGGGCTTAAAAGCTTTCGCGCAGTACATCGTGTACAAGCAGTTTTTTCTGCATGCCGAATACGAGGTAACCAAAGCAGAAGTACTGTTCCAAGACCCGAGCACCGGCTACCTCTACCCCGGCAAGCTTACGGTGCGCACGCCCCTGGCCGGGGCTGGCTACCGCAACCGTTTCAGTGACCGGGCCGCCGCCGACATTGTAGTGCTCTACAACTTCAACGACGGCATCAACGACATCTACGGGCAGCCCGTTATTCGCTTTAGCTTCCTGTTTGATCTTAAGTAGATATCCGTTTAACGGTAGGATATTACACAAAAAGCCCCGCTCATGTCATGAGAGGGGCTTTTTGTGTTTTTTGGATTTTGATTTCCACCTACTAGCGTGGAAATGGCGCCAGCTATACTACCCGGCCGCCGCGAATCACGCGCAGCAGAATGGCGATAATAGCAATTACCAGCAAAATGTGAATCAGGTTGTTGCCCTGCATGCCGGCACCCATTACACCAAAGTAGCCCAGGGCCCAGATGATGATCAGAATTACGGCGATGATATACAGTAGATTACCCATGATGGTGAGGAGAGAGTTGGTGAAAAGGGAGAGAAATGAATCGATTTCCGAGCGAACTGGGTGAACTGGATTCGGAAGCCGATCTGCGGTTTTGTACGCGGCACTTCCGGCAAAAGGTTTAAAAACCCATTAGCTTTTTTTCGTACTGACCCAAATTAGTTGCGCTAAAGCCGCTTTACGGGCTGCAAATGGTGTTTTCAGTATTTAAAAAAAACTATACACCACCACGCTACTACATGCCAGCCGGCCGCTTGGGCAGGCCGAGTTTCGGCGTAGCTTTGCAGCCACCCAGGCCTGAAGTGCAGGTCTTTTCCCACCCTTTTGTTTTCTGCATATGCACCACGTAGCTGTTATCGGCTCGGGCACTATGGGCAATGGTATTGCCCACGTGTTTGCCCAACACGGATTTTCAGTCTCCCTGATTGACGTTAACCAAGCAGCCCTGGATAAGGGCATGGCCACCATCAACAAAAACCTGGACCGGCAGGTAAGCAAAGGCAGCCTTTCAGCGGAAGACAAAACGGCAACGCTGGGCCGCTTGGTTTCCTTTACCAGCATTGCCGAGGGCGTGCGCAATGCCGAGCTAGTGGTGGAAGCCGCCACCGAGAATGTGGAGCTTAAGCTGAACATCTTCCGGGAGCTGGACCAGCACGCGCCCGCCTCGGCTATTCTGGCCTCTAACACCTCTTCTATTTCCATCACCAAAATTGCGGCCGTTACCAAGCGTCCTTCTCAGGTAATTGGTATGCACTTTATGAACCCGGTTCCGGTGATGAAGCTGGTGGAGGTCATCCGGGGCTACGCTACTTCCGACGAGGTAACGGCGCAGGTAATGGAACTATCGCGGCGGTTGGGCAAAACACCCACCGAGGTCAACGACTACCCCGGTTTTGTGGCCAACCGCATCCTCATGCCCATGATTAATGAGGCCATCTATTCGCTGTTTGAGGGCGTGGCCGGCGTAGAGGAAATTGACACCGTGATGAAGCTGGGCATGGCCCACCCGATGGGGCCCCTGCAGCTGGCCGATTTCATTGGATTGGATGTGTGTCTGGCTATCCTGCGGGTGCTGCACGAGGGCCTGGGCAACCCCAAATACGCTCCCTGCCCTTTGCTGGTGAACATGGTAACGGCCGGCCGCCTAGGCGTGAAGTCGGGCGAAGGGTTCTATACCTGGAGCCACGGCACCAAAGAGCTAGTAGTAGCTGAGCGCTTTACGAAATAATTTTTTTCCTGCAGCGGCCCTTTCATTCAGGCCCTCCGGTTCAGGACCAGGCACCTAGCTACGCGGGGTACTGGGCCTAAGCCGGAGGGCCTGTATTGTTGAGCGTTTGGGTTAAACCTTTTTCACCGTAAAAGCCTTATACCCGTATGCTACGAGCTATTACAACGGTGTTAGTGAGTGTGGGCCTGCTCACAGCGGCCTTCGCCCAAAAACCCTCTCCCTCCACCTCTACCAAGAAATCAACTCGAATGGAACAGGCAACATTTGGCGCCGGCTGCTTCTGGTGCGTCGAAGCCGTTTTTCAGGACCTTAAAGGCGTCGAAAAAGTAGTGTCTGGCTACATGGGCGGCCGCATTGCCAACCCCACCTACAAGGAAGTGTGCAGTGGCCTCACGGGCCACGCCGAGGTAGCCCAGATTACTTACGACCCCAGCGTTATCAGCTTCGCGGAGCTGCTGGAGGTATTCTGGAAAACCCACGACCCGACTACTCTCAACCGCCAGGGAGCCGACGCCGGCACCCAGTACCGCTCGGCCGTATTTTATCACAACGAGGAGCAACACCGCCTCGCGGCCGAGTATAAGCAGAAGCTCGATGCGGCTCACGCCTTCCCCAATCCTATCGTGACGGAAATTGTACCGGCCGTGACGTTCTACGCCGCCGAGGACTACCACCAGAACTACTACAATCAGAACGGGCAGCAGCCTTACTGCCAGTTTGTGGTAAAGCCGAAAGTGGATAAAGTACGGCAGGTTTTCGCCGACAAACTGAAAACTGAAAAGGCTTCAGTGCGCTAAAAACCGGCGCGTACCAATCAATAAAAAAGGGCTCTGCTATTCGCAGAGCCCTTTTTTATTGATTGGTTCCGTTGCTTTTACTGCTGCTCTACCAAATCAATCTGGAAGGGGCCATTTTCCCGGCCCAGGGCATAGAACATAGCTACCTGGTTCATGAGGGTGCGGGCGTAGAGGTCGAGGGCGCGGGTTTCCAGAATCTGGTTGTTCTTCACAATAATGAAGCTCACCAGCTCCCCGGGGTAAGCGCCGTCCTCTCCTAAGGGTGGAATAGCCTCGAAGGGTGAGAAGTTCTTTACCGGCAGAAACTCGCTTTTGGGCAGTTCCATCAGAGTCTTTTCGCCGTATGGAACAAAGCCTTTCAGATGAGAGTAGCGGTAGTTGGGGTTCCAGACCCAGCTACCGTTGAAAATGTAGTATTCATCAGTGCCCAGACGCAGAAAGTCGCGCAACGACACGTTTACCGCAATCCGCCAGTTGGTCCGTTCCTCCAGGCTCTGCTTGATGATAGCCAAGCGCGTGGGGTCGGGCGTATCGGTCAGGGGCTGGGTAAGGCGGGCCTGGGCTACCAACTCGCAGCCGGCGTAGAGGTTGAGCAGCTGCTGGCGCCAGGCGTTCTGGGCCCCTAGCTGATAGGCATCGGCGCGGCTGAATTCGAAGAAGTTGTGCGTATACGGCCCCGCAATGGCTACTCCGTCGCGGCCATTGGGCTCGGCCCACTCCACCAGAAAGCAGGGCCGGGCGCGGCCATCTACCCAGGGCAGTTCCCGGTTAAAGGCCACCCGGGTTTGGATGGCTTCGGGGTCAAGGCCCAGCTCCTGGGCAACGTAGTCGCGCACTTCCTCGCGGGCCTGAGCGGCCGAAACAACAGATTTGTGGGTACTCATCAAGCAAAAAGAAAGAATAGTCCGGCAGCCCGGCAGGGAATTATACAGGTGAGGGCCGCAGCCTACAATGTTAGCAGATTTGCCTGGGCGTTCCTACGAATATAGTTGGTTTTGCCCCTCGCTCCTGCCAATTTAGCGGCCAGCGCGTACACAAAGCGGCCCTGCCAGCTACCTACTGAGCCGACAGGGCCACTCATTACAAAGGCAACCTAATATGATTACACTGCCACGTTATGCTCGCGCAGGGCGTCGTTGAGGGACGTTTTGAGGTCGGTGCTGGGTTTGCGCTGCCCAATGATGAGGGCGCAGGGCACGTGGTACTCGCCGGCGGGGAACTGCTTGGGCAAGGAACCCGGAATCACTACTGAGCGGGCCGGCACGTAGCCGCGGTACTCTTTGGGCTCGGGGCCGGTCACATCAATGATGCGGGTGCTGCCCGTGATGGTAACGCCCGCCCCAATAACGGCCTCTTTCCCCACAAAGCAACCTTCTACCAGAATACTACGGGAACCCACAAAAGCTCCATCTTCTACGATAACCGGGGCGGCCTGCACCGGCTCCAGTACGCCGCCAATACCCACGCCCCCGCTCAGGTGCACGCCGGCCCCAATTTGAGCGCATGAGCCCACGGTAGCCCAGGTGTCCACCATAGTACCCTCGCCTACCCAGGCACCGATGTTCACGTAGCTGGGCATCATGATAACGCCGGGGGCCAGGTAGGCCCCGTAACGGGCAACGGCCGGGGGCACCACGCGCACGCCCTGCTGCTCATAGTTGCTTTTGAGCTTCATCTTGTCGCGGAACTCAAAGGGGCCCACTTCAATGGTTGCCATCTGGCGGATGGGGAAGTACAGGATGACGGCCTTCTTCACCCAGTCGTTCACCTGCCAATCGGCGCCTTCGGTGGCACCGGGCTGGGCCACGCGCAAACGACCTTTGTCGAGCTCTTCAATAACGTGCTGGATGGCCTCGGTGGTGGCGGGTTGTTGCAGCAGGCTCCGGTCGTTCCAGGCCGCTTCAATCAGGGTTTGTAATTCAGACATGCAAATGAGTTATCGGGTGTCAGGTACTGGTTGTCCGCTACGGGTAGCCCCGGTTCAGTTCACACTGACACCTGACCACCGGAACCAGACAACGCAAGCGGCGCAAAAGTACCATCTTCGCGTCCAATATGCTGCCGCCCCTTACCATTTTACTGGCCTCCGTACTCAAGCCCCTGGATGATACCCGGATGCTGGGGAAGTTTGGGCGCACTCTGGCCGGGGGGCGGCCTACGCAGGTGCACGTGGCCGGACGTTGGGCGCCGCGCCCGGCCCAACTGCCGCCCAACCTGTACACGCACGCCTTACTCCACGGCTCCCGCCTGAGCCTGGCCCGGCTGCTGGCTCAGGGGCGCTACTGGCAACTGCTGCGCCGGCTCCGGCCCCAGGTAGTGGTGGTACACGCCCCCGAGCTACTGCCGCTAACGGTGCTCTGGCAGCTTTGGAGCCCTGGCTGCCGCTTCGTGTATGATGTGCGGGAAAACTATGCGCTTAATATTCAGACCCAGGCCGTGTACCCGGCCTGGGCCAGAGGGCTGCTGGCCGGGCTGGTGCGCCACCTCGAAAGCCAGGCTGCCCGCCGGGCGTCGGCCGTTCTGCTGGCGGAACGCAGCTACGCCGAGGAGCTGCCTTTTGCCGCCAAGGTTCGCACCCTGATCCTCGAGAACAAGTACCAGCCCTATGATGGCGCGCCGCCCCCGTACCCGCGCCGCCTACCAGCTGTTTCGGAGCCGCTGCGGCTGCTGTATTCCGGTACCATTTCGGAGCTGAACGGCGTGTGGGAGGCTATTCGGTTTGCGTTGCATTTGCGGGAGGCTTGGCCCCAGGCTCACCTGACCATTATTGGAGCATGTCAGCAGCCGGGCCTGCTGGCGCGCCTGCAAGCCGCCGTGGAGGCCGCCCCCCAGGCCCTCACGCTACGCGGCGGCCCCGAGCTGGTGCCGCACGCTGAAGTGGTGGCAGAAATCCGGCGGAGCCATGTGGGGCTGCTGCCCTACCGGCCTCATCCCAGCACGGCCCGGTGCGTGCCCACGAAGCTGTTCGAATATCAGGCCAATGCCTTACCCGTAGTGCTACCACCCAATCCGCTGTGGGTGCCGCTGGTAACCGACGCCGAAGCTGGCATCGTCTTCGACTTTCAGCAAAGCGACTATCCTTCCGCACCGGGGCTGGCCTGGCAGTTGCAGAATGCGCTTTTCTACTCCGCTGGGCCACCTTCGGGTGCCCTGTGGAGCAGCGAAGCAGGAAAGTTGCTCCACCTTATGGATTCTATTGGGTAACTACCGACCTTTGCGGCCCGTTTACGGAGCAGGGCACCGATTTTTTCTACCTTCGGCTCTCCCATTCAGTAACTGCCCTGCCCGTAAATTCCCCTACTCATGAGCAACTCTCTCCGACACTCTGAAATTGCCGGCGTTGGCCATTATGTGCCCGACCGAGTGGTAACTAACGCCGACCTAACTCACCTCATTGATACCACCGACGAGTGGATTCAGGAACGCACCGGCATCCGGGAGCGGCGCTGGTTTGAGGAAGGCAAGGATACCACCGCCAACATGGCCGCCAATGCCTCCCGCAAAGCCTTGGAAATGGCGGGCCTCACGCCCAACGATGTGCAGATGATTGTGTTTGCCACGTTGTCGCCTGATTATTTCTTTCCGGGCTCCGGGGTATTGCTCCAGCGCGAATTAGGCATTGCCGCTCCTATTCCGGCCTTTGATGTCCGCAACCAGTGCTCCGGCTTCGTATACGCCCTAAGCATGGCTGATCAGTTCATCAAGACCGGCATGTATGATACGGTACTGGTGGTGGGCTCTGAAATTCACTCCTCGGGCCTCGATATCAGCACCCGGGGACGGGCCGTATCGGTCATTTTTGGGGATGGTGCCGGCGCGGTAGTGCTGCGGCCCAGCACTCAGGAAGGACACGGCATCCTGAGCACCCACCTGCACTCCCAAGGTGAGCACGCCGAGGAGCTGATTGTGAAAGAGCCCGGCTCCAACCGCAACAACCGGGTAGACTATGTGGTCGAGAACCACCTAGACATGTATCCTTACATGAACGGCCAGAACGTGTTCAAGCACGCAGTAGTACGCTTCCCCCAGGTTATCAAGGAGGCCCTCGACCAAAACGGCTACCAGCCCCAGGACATCGACATGCTGATTCCGCACCAGGCCAACCTGCGCATTACGCAGTACGTGCAGCAGAAAATGGGCTTGCCGGATGAGAAGATCTTCAGCAATATTCAGCGCTATGGTAACACAACGGCGGCTTCCGTACCCATCGCCCTAAGCGAAGCCGTGCAGGAAGGCCGCATCAAGCGTGGCGACTTGGTGTGCCTGGCGGCCTTCGGCTCTGGCTTCACCTGGGCTTCCGCCTTGATTAAGTGGTAGGCACTGGTCAATTAAAAATTGAGAATTAAAAATGGGGTGACTAACCGGGCCATATCGTCCGCGTTGGCCACCTCAATTTTTAATTCTTAATTCGTAATTCTTAATTCAACCCAATGCCTAGCTACACCGAGGAAAACTACCTGAAAGCCGTTTACAAGCTGGCCGAGGCCCAACCCGGCACCGAGGTCAGTACCAACAGTGTGGCCGATGAACTGCAGACCCGTCCTGCCTCGGTTACTGACATGCTGCGCCGCCTGGGTGAAAAAGGCCTGCTGCACTACACCCGCTACCGGGGCGTTACGCTCACCCAGGAAGGCCGACGGCTGGCGCTGCTCACCATCCGCAAGCACCGGCTGTGGGAGGTATTCCTGGTGCAGCACCTAGGCTTCAACTGGGACGAGGTGCACGATGTGGCCGAGCAGATGGAGCACATCGACTCTGACCTATTGGTACGCCGCCTCGATGAGTTTCTGGGCTTTCCCCAACTCGACCCCCACGGTGACCCTATCCCGACGGCCGACGGTGTGCTGCACCGCCCCCAGCACCGCCTGCTTTCCGACCTGCGCCCGGGTGAGCAAGGCCGGGTAATTGCCGTTAAAAATACTTCCGCTTCCTTCCTGCAATACTTGGATAAAGTGGGGGTAAATTTGGGCACTGACATTGAAGTAGTAGATAAAGTTACATTTGATAATTCGTTAGAAATCAGAATAAACAACGAGATTAAATACCTGGTTTCTGCTGAGGTAAGCCGCAACTTATTGGTTACCGATTAGGCAGATAGCTTCTATTGTTTCAGGTAAGACAGGGAGGCGGGAGTTACACCTCCGGAGGCCCAGCCAGCATCCTCGTCTTGGCCGGGCAGGCGGTTGGCGCAATGAGCCCTGGCACCGCCTGCCCGGATAGCGCTACCTTTGCGCCTGCATCATTTCCTTCGTGCTGTGGCCCTAGCTCTTCCCGTTTCCCTCACCGATACCATCATTGCCTTGTCCACGCCGCCCGGCGCCGGGGCCATTGCCCTTATCCGCCTCTCCGGCCCCGATGCCGTGCGGCTCACTGATGAAGTATTTGCCGGCAAACGCCTGCGCGACCAGCCCGGCCACACCCTGCACTACGGTACCGTGCGCGACGGAGCGCGAATTCTGGATGAGGTGGTGGTATCGCTGTTTCGGGGGCCGCACTCCTATACCCGCGAGGACGTGGTCGAAATCAGTACTCATGGCTCCGACTACATCGTGCAGGAAGTAATGGCGCTACTGACCCGGCGGGGGGCCCGTTTGGCGGAGGCCGGCGAGTTTACCAAGCGCGCTTTTCTGCACGGAGCCTTCGATCTGGCCCAGGCCGAGGCCGTAGCCGACCTGATTGCCGCCGATTCGGCCCTCTCGCACCAAGTAGCTTTGCAACAGATGCGCGGCGGCTTTTCTCAGGAACTGAAAGACCTCCGGGGTCGGCTGGTGCAGTTTGCCGCGCTGTTGGAGCTGGAGCTGGATTTTGGAGAAGAAGACGTGGAGTTTGCTGACCGCACCGGGTTGGTACAGCTTCTGCAAGAAGTACAGCAGCTGGTGCGCCGTCTGCTGCGCTCCTTTGAGTTGGGCAACGTCATCAAAAACGGCGTCACTACCGTTATTGCTGGCCGCCCCAACGCCGGCAAAAGCACTCTGCTCAACGCTCTGCTCAACGAGGAGCGCGCCATCGTATCGGAGGTGGCTGGCACCACTCGCGACCTGATTGAGGACGAAGTCAGCATCGACGGTATCCGGTTCCGGTTTGTGGACACAGCCGGGCTGCGTGATACCACTGACGTGGTAGAGTCCATTGGGGTTGAGCGCACCCGCAAGCGGGTTCAGCAAGCCGCTTTAGTTGTATATCTATTTGATATCACGGCAACTACTCCCGCTCAGCTTGAAGCAGAGGTTCAAGCTCTGGCTTTGCCCGCTGGTACACCCGTACTAGCCGTGGGCAACAAGCTCGATGTAGCCTCCGACCCTGAACTGTTGGCTTTCCAGCACTACCCCGACACGGTGTTGATTGCCGCCTCCCGTGGTGACGGACTGGATGAGTTGCGCGAAACCCTGCTGGCCAAAGTGCGCGGTGAAGGCTTGGACCGAACCGGGGCCAGTACCATCGTAACCAACCTGCGCCATGCCCAAAGCCTGGAGCAGGCCGCTCAGCATCTCGATGCCGTGCTAACGGGCCTGAGCATAGGCGCGGGCACCGAGTTACTGGCTGCCGACCTGCGCCACGCCCTGGCAGCGCTGGGTCAGATAACCGGCGAAATCAGCAACGACGACCTGCTCACCAGCATCTTCACACAATTCTGCATTGGCAAATAAATCCGCTTGGCCTCCTGGCATCGTTACCGGTACAAATAATCGGCACTGTCGAGGAAAAACCTTGCCCGATATGCCAAACTTTTAAGCGGGGGGCCCTTTCTTTGCGCTTTCCCCATCTCAAACAACAACCTGGGCCAAGTTGTAGTATAGGCATCAAACTCTCACGGGGTTTCCGGCTGTCCGGTTATTCTTTAGTTTCGCCCTACAACCCACCCTTCACTCCACATTTATGGCAGAATCTGCTGAACTGATCCTCGACGGGAAATCCTTCTCTCTTCCCGTCATTGAAGGCACCGAGCACGAAAAAGCCTTTGACATTGGCAAGCTGCGCGACCAGTCCGGTTACGTGACCCTCGACTCGGGCTACAAGAACACCGGCGCCACCAAGAGCGCCATCACGTTCCTGGACGGCGAGGAAGGCATTCTGCGCTACCGTGGTTATCCGATTGAGCAGCTGGCGGAGAAATCGAGCTTCCTGGAAGTGGCCTACCTGCTGATTTATGGCAAGCTGCCCACCGAGGCGGAGCTGAAGGACTTCTCGGGCCAAATCACCAAGCACACGCTGGTACACGAGGACATGCGGAAGATTTTCGACGGGTTCCCGTCGGCTACTCATCCCATGGCCATCCTATCCTCGCTGATTTGCGCCTTGACTGGCTTCTACCCCCAGAGCGTGTCGCCGGATCTGAGCCCCGAGGAAATGGAGTTGAACATCATTCGTCTGCTGGCGAAGATGCCTACCATTGCGGCCTGGACCTACAAAAACAACATGGGTCACCCGCTAAACTACCCGCGCAATGACCTCGACTACTGCGCCAATTTCCTGTACATGATGTTCAGCTTCCCTACGGAGAAGTACGACATCGACCCAGTGGTAGTAAGCGCCCTCAACAAGCTGCTTATCCTGCACGCCGACCACGAGCAGAACTGCTCGACCTCCACGGTTCGTTTGGTGGGCTCGGCCAACGCCAGCCTGTACGGCTCGGTATCGGCCGGTATCAACGCCCTGTGGGGCCCGCTGCACGGCGGTGCCAACCAAGAGGTGGTAGAAATGCTGGAGGCCATTGAGCAGGACGGCGGCGACACCAGCAAGTTCATTGCCAAGGCCAAGGATAAGAATGACTCCTTCCGCCTCATGGGCTTCGGCCACCGCGTGTACAAAAACTTCGACCCCCGCGCCAAAATCATTAAGAAGGCTGCCGACGAAGTGCTAACCGCCCTCGGCTTGCAGGATAGCCCCTTGTTGAAGATTGCCCAGGAGCTGGAGCAGGCTGCCCTGACCGATGAGTATTTCATCCAGCGCAAGCTCTACCCCAACGTTGACTTCTACTCCGGCATCATCTACAAAGCCCTGGGCATCCCAACCGAGATGTTCACGGTGATGTTCGCCCTGGGCCGCCTGCCCGGCTGGATTGCCCAGTGGAAGGAGATGCGCGAGAACAAGGAGCCCATCGGCCGCCCCCGCCAGATCTACACCGGCGAAACGGAACGTGACTACGTAAGCATCGACGCCCGCGCTTAGTCAAACACCAGGTATAGAACTAAAAAAGGCCCGCATCAGCGGGCCTTTTTTAGTTCTATATATGCTTGAAAATACAGATACTAAACACCTGTAAATCAACGCATATTGACAGCAGTGAAGTTAGATTTCATTTCATCATACGCTACCATTTGCTTGGGACGCAGAATGTTGGCCAGGTCCCACTCGTAGCGAAGCTGGGTTTCAGCCACAGCTTCATCCAGCTTGGTAGTGTCGTTGGAAAGCTGGCGGCGCAACTCAGCCATTTCAGTCAACAGACGCATGTTTAGGGCCCGAACCTTCACATATTGTCCTTCAGTGAGCTTAGTTTGCTCGGCCATACGCCGGGTCATTTCCGTTGCCCGGACAGCCGTTTTAGTAGTTCCGTCACCGGCCGCAGCGGGCTGGATATAACCAGCGGTGAATAAGGCAAGGCATACAATGGAGGCGAATACTTTTTTCATGGTGGTGGTTTGATGGAAAGAAGAAAAAATATAACTGGATCGAGTAATTGAAGATAGTAGTATTTAGCAATAAACCAACATAGACTTGACAATTAAAGGATTACCGTAAAGCCCCGATCTGCTTTGCATAGACCGGGGCTTTGTGTTAGGGCGCTACGTTCAGCGCCGTACGGCTGGCGCGGTTCTGCTGGTAGAGGGCCAGCTGAGCCGGCTGGAGCAGAGACGACAGTTGATACTCATAGTGCTGCTGGGCATCCGCAATAGCGCGGTTTTGCAAATCAGCATCATGCGTGAACACAGCCTTGGCGGCAAGCATTTCCTGCAACAAGCGTAGGTTCAGGGCTTTCACCTGCACGTACTGCCCCTCATTTAGATGAACCTGCTCGGCCAAGGAGCGCGTCATTGCAGATGCGCGGAGCTGCAAATCCCGGTTGCCATTGCCGGGCGCGGCCAACAACCGGTGCGAGGCCAACGTGAGAACTGCCAGAAGCAAAGGAATCGTTAGCTTTTTCATGGGTTGAAAAGTGGAGTGATGGGAAAAAGGAGCAAGTGCTAGTGTTGGCCCAAAGCCGTCATGTTGGCCCTGTTTTGCTGGAACAGCGCCAGCTGAGTGGGCCGAAGTAAGGCGGTCAGGTTGTTTTCGTATTGTGCCTGTGCCTGCGCCAGACGTTGATCCAACAAGGTAGGATCGGCAACAAAACGGGCTTTCAATTCTTCAATTTCAGTGAGCATCCGCAGATTCAGCTGCTTTACCCGCACAATCTGCCCCTCATCTAAATGGGCTTTATCGGCAATGGAACGCGTGAGGGCAGTAGCCCGGGCCTGCAGGCCGGTGCCCTCGCTTCGTTCATCGGCTTGGCTTACGCCCTGCAGAACAAGTAGCAGGGCGACGAGAAGAGTAATTTTTTTCATGGTGGAGGAATATGAGGTGTACAGTTAAAGCAGTTGAAAAGCATCCTATCCGTCCACTTTCGCAAGCTCCAATTGAACTCGTTCTGCTGGACTTTCCTACCCGGTAGGGGAGGTGGGAATGACCAAACATAATCTAGTTAATTTAATAATACAAAGATTTTATATAAATTTTTTGATTTATTTTTAACAAACCGTGTTTACAACATTCTGAAGCACAATTACTTATATTTTGACACTGGCAGAAAATGTCCAAAAAAAGCCCCACTCGCACAGTGCGAGTGGGGCGAACAAGACGAAGGCCAAGCAAAAAATCAGAGGATTCGTAGCTCGATGCGCCGGTTCTGCTGCCGGTGCTCATCGGTGTCGTTCGGGTGAATAGATTTGGCTTCACCATAGCCTCTGTAACGCAGGCGCTGAGCCTTTACTCCCTGACTCAGCAGGTAGGTGTACACTGACTTCGCCCGGTTTTGGGAAAGTCCCAGGTTGTCGTCATCGGAGCCCACATCATCGGTATGGCCGGAAATTTCCACCTGCACATCAGGGTACTGCTTCATGAAGGCCACCAAACGGTTTAGCTCCGTACGTGACTTGGGCTTGAGGGCAAACTCCTTACTGTCAAAAAACAGATTATTGAGTACAATGCTGCGGCCGGAGCGCACGGGCTCCAAGTAAATATCCAGCGTGAGGGGGTCGAAGCGGCGTTTGTCGCTGTAGTCGAAGCTCAGACTACGCATCAAGTACTTGTCGGCGGCGGCGTACATGGCATATTGCCGCCCTTCGTTCAGGACCACCGTATACTCACCGTTTTCGGCATCGGAGCCCACGTACTGCACCAACTCATCGGTATTGAGGTCGTAGAGCTGCACATCGGCTTTGATGGGCTTCTTAGTGAAGGCATCGTACACGCGGCCCTGGGTATAGGTGCTGGTTTCGCGGGCGCGCACCTCTTTGGGCACTTCAAAGCCAAACAGCTCCACTGGCCGGTCCCGCTCCTGCTTAACGCCGGCCACGGTGGCCTTGGAGCGGGAGCACAACCCGCGGCGGTTATCGGAGGTGATATAGATAGACGCCTCGTTCTCGTACGTGTTCAGCGGATAACCCAGGTTTTGCGGAATACTCCATTTGTCGGCGGCCAACTGCTCGCAGCGGTACACGTCCAGCCCACCCATACCCACCAAGCCATCCGTCACGTAATAGAGCGTGCTACCGCTGGCGTGCACGAACGGGGCCATATCCTTGCCGGAAGTATTGACGGGGCTGCCCAGGTTGCGGGCGGGCGTCCAGTTGCCATCCGTTCCCAAAGTGGTCATGTAGATATCCTCCTGGCCCTTGCCGCCACGGCGGGTGCTGGTGAAATACAGGGTGCGGCCATCAGCCGAAAGGGAAGGCTGGGAATCCCACTCCGGCGAGTTCACGTTGCGGCCCAGGTTCTGGGGTTTGCTCCATACGTTGCCGGTCCGGCGCGAAATGTATAGGTCGCAATTGCCCACCGAGCTGGGCCGGTCGCAGGAGGCAAATACCAGCGTTTTGCCGTCGCCGGAAATTGCACCGGCGCCCTCGTTATAGGAGGTATTGATAGCAGGTGAAATAGATACCGGCTCTCCCATCGTGCCATCCGCATTCTGACGACTCACAAATAAATCCTCCCCGCTTTCCGCCGTGGGCCGGCCGGTGAACAGCATGAAGCGGCTGTCGGCGGTAAGCACCGGGAAGTACTGAAACCGGAAGGTATTGAGTGGCTGGGGCAGAGGGGCGGGCTGTATCCCAATTGGTGCAGCTATAGCCTTCTGAGCAAAGTCGCAGTTGAGCAACTGCCGCTGGGCCCGGGGCGTATTCCGCTGCGTTTTAGCGGCCGTTTTCAGGTACTTCCGGTAGCTGTCAGCGGCCGTTTGGTACTCGCCGAACGTCATAGCCAACTCCCCGAGCGTAAAATAGTCGTTGGAGCGGGTGGCATCCACTGGCAGCTTGGTTAGCCCGTCGCGGTAAGCTTCAAACGCCTGCTGGTTTTCGCCCATAGCTTTCAGCAGGGACCCTTTCAGCACGTACGGCTCCCCCAGCGAGGGAAACTTCTGGTTGAGCTGGCTCAGCGTTTCGATGGCCTTTTCAAAGTCCCGGCTTTTGGCCTGGTCTTGGGCTTTCTCCCACAGGTTGCGGGCTTTGGTGTTGGTAGAACTGAGCTTGGCCTGAGCCACTGCCGAGAGTGGCAGCAACCCGCCCGCGGTAAGAAGCAGTACAACCGGAACAACTAGCGAACGGCGCATAGGGAAGAAGTGGGGCGCTAGGGAATATCGAGAAACTTGTGCGTTTGCAACGAAACCTGCCACTGCGGGTTGTTTTTTACATACTCCACTAGCAACGGCATCATGTCAGGAGCCTTGCTCCATTCAGGCTGCAGGTAGAGGCGGCAGGCTGGCCCGACCAGGGCGGCGTGCTGCTCGGCCCAGGCAAAGTCGCTCTTGTTGAAAATGATAATCTTCAACTCGTGGGCGGCGGCCAGCACAGAGGGCAGTGGAGCTTTAAACTTTTTCGGCGACACGCAAATCCAGTCCCAGGTACCACTTAGAGGGTAGGCGCCGCTGGTTTCTATCCAGGTCTGGCAGCCCGCATGGTGTAAGGCGGCCGTCAGGGGGGCCAAATCATGCATAAGCGGCTCACCGCCGGTGATGACCACGTTGCGGCCGGGGTGTTCCGTTACCGCGTCAACCAGGCGCGTCAACGACTGGCGGGGGTGCGCATCTACGGGCCAGGATTCTTTCACATCGCACCAGACGCAGCCCACATCACAGCCACCCAAGCGGATAAAATAAGCCGCCCGGCCGGTGTTGAAGCCTTCGCCCTGAATGGTGTAGAACTGCTCCATCACGGGCAGTTCGGGGGCCGCCGTCCCCTGGGCCGGGGGCGCCGACGTAACAGGTAGTTCGTGCAGCAAAACAGTGTATTCGTGAAAACGGAAAGCCGGGCCACCGGGGGAGTTTTTTGCCTTGACGGCTACCTCCTCTCCTAACGGCCCGACTTTAAAAGTAGTACACTTCCTCGAAAACTAAAAGCCTGAGGCGGTTTTACTTGGATTTTGGAATGAGATATGAGTTGTCCGGTATCAGTTGTCGGTTGCTTGTTGCTGGAACTCAAAAACGAGCAATTGCCAACTGGTAACTCAGTACACCTCCCCTTTGGCAGCGCGTAAGGTATTGAGTAGCAACATGGCAATAGTCATGGGCCCAACGCCACCCGGTACGGGGGTAATGTAGGAGGCCAGCGGGGCTACTTCGGCAAAGTGCACATCACCTTTCAGCGCCCACCCCGATTTTTTGCTGGCATCCTCTACCCGCGTGGTGCCCACGTCAATTACCACGGCCCCAGGCTTCACCATATCAGCCGTTACGAACTCCGGCCGGCCCAGGGCCGCCACCAGGATATCGGCAGTGCGAGTAATATCGGCCAGGTTCTGGGTGCGGGAGTGGCATAAAGTAACCGTGCAGTTGCCGGGCTCTAAGTTCTTAGCCAGCAGAATACTAACCGGCGTACCTACAATATTACTTCGGCCAATTACCACGCAATGCTTACCGTCGGTGGGCAGTTCGTAGCGGCGCAACAGCTCCACAATGCCGGAAGGCGTGGCGGGTAGCAGGGCGGGCAAGCCGGCCACCATCCGCCCAATGTTCATGGGGTGGAAACCATCCACGTCCTTCTCCGGCCGCACGGCCTCAATTACCTTGTTGGTATCAATGTGGCGGGGCAAGGGTAGCTGCACGATGAAGCCATCAACTTCCGGGTCCTCGTTCAACTCGGCCACTTTGGCCAGTAATTCGGCCTCGGTGATGCTGTCTTCGTAACGAAGTAAGGTGCTTTCAAACCCTACCCGCTCGCAGGCCAGCACTTTGTTGCGCACGTAGGTTTCGGAGCCCCCGTCATGGCCCACGAGGATGGCGGCCAAATGCGGCACCTTCTGGCCGGCGGTCTTGCGCTGGGCCACCTCAGCGGCAATTTCTTCTTTGATAGCCTCGGCGGTTTGCTTGCCGTCGATGAGGCGGTAGGTGGTGGCGTCGGGGGCAGTGGTCATGGTAGAAAAGTTAGACTGAGTCCTGAGGTTTTTCGGGGGTTTGCTGGTGTTGATGGGCCGCAATGGCGGCAGTACCAGCGGCCTGCAAAGCAGATTCCATGGCGGGCCAATCGTCGCGCCACCGGAACTTACGCTCCTGTCCTTTGATGATCTTATCCAGCTGTTCCTGGCTTGTACAGTTCTTGAGAAGGGTGTCAGACATGTTCTTGAAGTAGTTTATCAGTACACGCCGTGTCAAGAAGTGTATGAGGTTGGAGAAGTTAGAGATGTATAAAACAAAAAACGCGGCCCGTTTAGGGGCCGCGTTTCAGTGCGTTAATCGATTTTGAGAACAGCCAGGAAGGCCTCTTGCGGAATTTCCACGGAGCCTACTTGGCGCATCCGCTTCTTACCCTCTTTCTGCTTTTCCAGCAGCTTCCGCTTGCGCGAAATGTCGCCGCCGTAGCACTTGGCAATTACGTTTTTGCGCAGAGCCTTGACGGTTTCACGGGCAATGATTTTCTGCCCGATGGAGGCCTGAATAGCAATTTCGAACTGCTGGCGGGGCAGTAGCTCCCGGAGCTTTTCGCAGAGGCGGCGGCCCCAGTCGTAGCTCTTGCTGCGGTGCACAATGGCCGACAGCGCATCCACCTTCTCTCCGTTCAGCATCACATCCAGCTTCACCATGTCTGATTCACGGAAGCCGATCAGCTCATAGTCCAGCGAAGCATAGCCGCGGCTGATGGTTTTGAGCTTGTCAAAGAAGTCGAACACAATTTCCGACAGCGGCAGCTCAAACGACAACTCTACCCGCTCGGAAGTGAGGTAGCTCTGGCCCTTGATGATGCCGCGCTTTTCCATGCACAGCGTAATAATGGGCCCCACGTAATCGGCTGCCGTGATGATCTGGGCTTTAATGTAGGGCTCCTCGATGTGCTTGATCATGTTCGGCTCGGGCATTTCGCTCGGGGCGTTGATGGTCAGCAGCTGGTCTTTGGTACCAGTGGCGTGGAACTGCACCGAGGGTACGGTGGTAATTACCGTCATGTTGAACTCCCGCTCCAGGCGCTCCTGCACAATTTCCATGTGCAGCATACCCAGGAAGCCGCAGCGGAAACCAAAGCCCAGCGCCACCGAAGTTTCGGGCTCCCACACCAGGGAGGCGTCGTTCAACTGCAGCTTTTCCATACAGGATCGAAGCTCCTCATACTCAGTGGTATCTACCGGATAAATACCAGCGAATACCATGGGCTTCACATCCTCAAAACCCTGGATAGCCTCGGCCGTGGGCCGGGCTACGTGGGTGATGGTGTCGCCTACTTTTACTTCCCGGGCTTCCTTGATGCCCGAAATCAGGTAGCCCACGTTGCCGGCCGATACTTCCTGCCGGGGCTCTTGGTTGAGGCCGAGGATACCAATTTCGTCGGCACCATACTCCTTGCCGGTAGCCATGAACCGGAGCTTGTCGCCCTTACGCATGGTACCGTTCTTGATGCGGAACAGTACCTCAATGCCCCGGTAAGAGTTGAACACCGAATCGAAAATGAGGGCTTGCAACGGCGCCGCCGGGTCGCCCTGGGGGGCCGGAATCCGCTCACAGATGGCATTCAGAATGTTCTCAATGCCGATACCGGCCTTACCGGAAGCATGGATGATTTCGTCCCGGTCGCAGCCGATGAGGTCCACAATTTCGTCCGACACCTCCTCCGGCATGGAGTGGGGCAGGTCGATTTTGTTGAGAACCGGAATGATGGTCAGGTCGGAGCCAATGGCCAGGTAGAGGTTGGAAATCGTCTGGGCCTCAATACCCTGGCTGGAGTCCACAATCAGCAGCGCGCCCTCGCAGGCGGCAATGGAACGGGATACTTCGTAGCTAAAATCGACGTGGCCGGGCGTATCAATCAGGTTGAGCGTGTACTGCTCGCCCTTGTACTGATACTGCATCTGGATGGCGTGGCTTTTGATGGTAATGCCCCGCTCCCGCTCCAGATCCATATTATCGAGCAGCTGAGCTTGCATATCGCGCTTGGCCACGGTGCTGGTAAATTCCAGGAGGCGGTCGGCCAGGGTGCTCTTCCCGTGGTCAATGTGGGCGATGATGCAGAAATTGCGGATGTTCTTCACTAGAGGCGGTTTTTTCCAGAAGCGAAGGTACGGCAAAGGGCTTATAAAAGCTAATATGCGCCCCTACAGCCCCGTTCAGGCGGCCGGTTGGTAGCTGACAGTAGAATAGTAAATTGGGGAACTACCACAGCTGCCACTACAACGGTCGGGCTACCCTTATGGGACGGTCCGGCCGTCGTGGTGGCAGCTGTGGTACACTTGCTGTACCGTATTGCAGAATGACGTATTGAATTATGGGCCAGTAGGAAATACCATCCTCCATCCCTTCAAGGGGTTAGGCCCGCACCTTGCCTGCCACCCGAGGTAAATCCGCCTTACTTTCCCCGGCACCGCCCTATCTTCGGATGGTTATCCGCACTGTTTCTACTCCACCCATGGTTCGTTGGCTGTTTGTTAGCCTGTTGTTAAGTATTGCCCCGGCTGCCCTCCTGGCTCAGGCGCTTGTTCTGGAAGGCCAGGTGCGCAATGCCCGCACCGGGGAGCCAGTGCCGTTTGCCACGCTGGGCGTGGTGGGCCGCAACATCGGTACCGTGGCCGATGAGCAGGGCCAGTACACCCTGCGCTTCCCGGGCACCCCTACCGATACGCTCATTATTACCAGCGTAGGCTTTTTGCGCACGGCCGTAGCCCCGGCCGCCCTCCTGGCCGGACAGCGGGCCTTTGTGCTTACCCCGCAGGAACAGGCTCTGCCCGATGTAGTGGTGGAACGAAAACCGGTGCACCCGGCCCTGCTGGGCCGGAATAAGCCAACCGGCGACGTACTCTGGACGGCCGGCTCCAGCGGCAAGGAAACCGTGGATGATGAGTGGGGCTGGGAATTGGGCACCGTACTCACCCCCAAACGCCCGGCCTACCTGGATGCTTTTCACGTGTACCTGGCCACCAACACCTACCAGCAGCTTCGGTTTCGCCTGAATCTGTATACCCTGGAGCAGGGCCGGCCGGGCCGGGCTCTCCTCTCCCAGGATGTGCAACTGACCTGCACTGACAAACAGCGCGGCTGGGTGAACGTGGACCTGAGCAGTTACGGCATCAAGCTGGAAGCCCAGCCAGTGGTGGCCACTATTCAGTGGCTGCAAAGCGAGAAAACCGAGCCCTGGGACAAGTACTTTTCCATCCCGGTAACGCGCCAGAACAAGCACCAGATGGTGGAGCGCGAGAACAGCCAGGCCATCTGGACAATCAGCGCCATGCAGCCCAGTCTATACTTCTCGGTGCTGGAAGAAGTGGAAAAGAAATAGTTCACCCAAGCTACTGCAACATATACCACAGCCATTCTTGTCAATGTTCCTCGGATAGCCTCGATTTGTTAATTCTTGCGTTAATAGCCTCTACGTGCCCAGCTCTTAGTACCAGCAATAGGTATAAGAACAACATAATTACTGGAACCGTCAGATGGTCACCATCAATTATTGAGATGAGTAAGTAAAGGGCCGCCAGAACTAGCCAGATACCATGAAAAACCTCTATCAACAGTACCCACCACGTATAGATGAGTGGTTTCACAAACAGATAGCCGCCCATTTTCGCCGGCCAGATTGCCAGTAGTAACAGCATATTGAGTACAGGCCAGCAAACAAGAAGAGCAGCCTGTCCATAATACAGAGGTATAGCAATAGAATCAGCGAAAGGCGGATAATCACCCCGCGCACCTCGATACAAGTAGTACCAGTGCAAAGCGCCAAACAGAACTATCCAGCCAACGTTAAACCAAATAAAGACTTGAGGCTTGCACAAGGTGCGAAGTTGCATCACGTGCGCAACTGTATGTATCCGCTTTCTAAGGGCAAAGAGCAGCAGGGTAAGACCTGTAATGGCTACCCCCGAACTAATGTCGAGCAGCTCGTTGCGACTGGTGCGCAGCTCCGCCTCCCGTTTATAGTAGGTACTCTTAGGTTCATTGTATAATCCTTGGCGCAGGTCTGCTTCTGTTTTTATCGGCCCGTCTTTGAAAGCCGGCATAAATCTGGCGTATAACCACACACTGGCTGCTAATACAATCACCCCGATAAGTACCGTTCGTATAGACATTAGAAACGTATTTGCTAGTTGTCTCAAAGATAATGGCAACGCGCCTCTACCAAAGCCCCGCGCTGCCCCGACGGGGCTTTTTTTGTACCTTCACCCCTCCAATTCCACCCACATTGCCCTGCGCGTATGCACCCAGCTCCCGTAGCTCCCTATAAGCCTCAGAACCACGTCCGCATCGTCACGGCGGCTGCCCTGTTTGATGGGCACGACGCTGCCATTAATATCATGCGCCGCATTATTCAGAGCAGCGGGGCCGAAGTAATCCACCTCGGCCACAACCGCTCGGTGCAGGAAATCGTGGACTGCGCCATTCAGGAAGATGCCCAGGCCATTGCCATTACCTCCTACCAGGGCGGCCACAACGAGTATTTCAAGTACATGTATGACCTGCTGCAGGAGCGCGGCGCGGGTCACGTCAAAATCTTCGGCGGCGGCGGCGGCGTCATTCTGCCCACCGAAATTGCCGAGCTGCAGGGCTACGGCATCACCCGCATCTACTCCCCCGACGACGGCCGCGCCCTCGGCCTGCAGGGCATGATCAACGACCTGCTCCAGCAGTCGGACTTCCCCACCGGCCAGCACCTCAACGGCGAGGTCAAGCACGTCAAAGACAAAGACGCCCGCAGCATCGGCCGCCTGATTTCGGCCGCCGAAAACTTCCCCGAGGAGTTTGAGCGGGTAAAAAGCCAGTTGGTGGCTGACTTCCAGCAGAGCGAAAACGGCGCGGAGACGAATAACTCCCAAACTCCTACCCTCACACCCTCACACCCTCACACCACTCCAATATTAGGTATCACCGGCACCGGCGGCGCGGGTAAATCCTCCCTCGTAGATGAGTTGGTGCGGCGCTTTCTGCTGGACTTCCCCGAGAAGACCATTGCCATCATTTCCGTTGACCCCAGCAAGCGCAAAACCGGCGGGGCCCTGTTGGGCGACCGAATCCGGATGAACGCCATCAACTCGCCCCGGGTGTACATGCGCAGCCTGGCTACCCGCCAGAGCAACCTGGCCCTGAGCAAGTACGTGCAGGACGCCGTGGACGTGGTAAAAGCCGCTGGCTTCGACCTGATCATCCTCGAAACCTCCGGCATCGGGCAGAGCGACACCGAAATCATTGAGCACTCCGATACCAGCCTCTACGTGATGACGCCCGAGTACGGGGCGGCTACCCAATTGGAGAAAATCGACATGCTCGATTTCGCCGACGTCATTGCCCTCAACAAGTTCGATAAGCGCGGGGCCCTGGACGCGCTGCGCGACGTGCGCAAGCAGTACCAGCGCAACCACGGCCACTGGGATAAGCCCCTGGATTCGATGCCCGTGTTTGGCACCATTGCCTCGCAGTTCAACGACCCGGGCATGAACCGCCTCTACCGCGCCGTGCTGGCTACCGTAGAAGCCAAAACGGGCGTGCCTTTCGCCTCCCACCTCGAAACCTCCCAGGAGGATTCGGAGAAGATTTACATCATTCCGCCGCACCGCACGCGGTATTTGTCTGAAATTGCCGAAACCAACCGCCAGTATGATCAATGGGTTCAAAAACAAGCTGACGTTGCTCAGCAGCTCTATGGAATCCGACAAGCCGTCGGAGCCGTCGAAAGTCTCGGAGACGCCGCCGCTAACGGACCTGGCAGCGGGAACGGCAGCCACGCACCCGGAGCAGGAAGCCTCGTGGCCGGCCTGGAGAGCACCTTCCAGGAAATCAAGCTCCGTCTGGACGGGCAAAATTGGAAGCTCCTGGAGGCCTGGCCGCAGAAGGTAGCCGCCTACAAAGCCCCCGAGTTCATCTTCAAGGTGCGCGACAAGGAGCTCCGCATCCAGACGCACACCACCAGCCTCTCGCACCAGCAGATTCCCAAGATTTCCCTGCCGCGCTACACCGCCTGGGGTGATTTGCTGAAGTGGCAGCTCCAGGAAAACGTGCCCGGCGAGTTCCCCTACACGGCCGGCGTGTTCCCCTTCAAGCGCGAGGGCGAAGACCCCACCCGCATGTTTGCCGGCGAAGGTGGCCCCGAGCGCACCAACCGCCGCTTCCACTACGTGAGCATGGGCCTGCCCGCCAAACGTCTGAGCACGGCCTTCGACTCGGTGACGCTCTACGGCGAGGACCCTGACCACCGGCCCGACATCTACGGCAAAATCGGCAACTCGGGCGTGAGCGTGTGCAGCCTCGACGACGCCAAGAAGCTCTACTCCGGCTTCAACCTGGCCGACCCGATGACCTCGGTATCGATGACCATCAACGGCCCCGCCGCCACCATTGCCGCCTTCTTCATGAATGCGGCCATTGATCAGCAGTGCGAGCTGTACATCAAGGAAAACGGGCTGGAAGAGGAGGTTAATCAGAAGATTGACGCCATCTATCAGGAGTTGGGCCAGCCTCGCCCCCGCTACCAGGGCGAACTGCCCCAGGGCAACGACGGCCTGGGCCTGCTGCTGCTCGGCGTAACCGGCGACCAGGTGCTGCCCCAGGACGTGTACCACACCATCAAAACCCGCACCCTGAGCCAGGTGCGCGGCACCGTGCAGGCCGATATCCTGAAGGAAGACCAGGCGCAGAACACCTGCATCTTCTCTACCGAGTTCAGCCTGCGCCTGATGGGCGACGTGCAGCAGTACTTCATCACCAACAAGGTGCGGAACTTCTACTCCGTCTCCATTTCGGGCTACCACATTGCCGAGGCCGGGGCCAACCCGATTACCCAGCTGGCCCTCACCCTCAGCAACGGCTTCACGTTTGTGGAGTACTATGTGAGCCGGGGCATGAACGTGAACGACTTCGCTCCCAACCTCTCGTTCTTCTTCTCCAACGGCATCGACCCCGAGTACGCCGTAATTGGCCGCGTGGCGCGCCGCATCTGGGCCAAGGCTATGAAGCTGAAGTACGGTGCCGACGCCCGCTCGCAGATGCTGAAGTACCACATCCAGACCAGCGGCCGGAGCCTGCACGCCCAGGAAATCGACTTCAACGATATCCGCACGACGCTACAGGCCCTCTACGCCATCTACGACAACTGCAACTCCCTGCACACCAACGCTTACGACGAGGCCATTACCACGCCCACCGAGGCCTCGGTGCGCCGGGCCATGGCCATCCAGCTCATCATCAACCGGGAGCTGGGCCTGGCCAAAAACGAGAACCCGCTGCAAGGCTCCTTCATCATCGAGGAGCTGACCGACCTGGTGGAAGAGGCCGTACTCACCGAATTCGACCGGATTACGGAGCGCGGCGGCGTGCTGGGGGCCATGGAAACCATGTACCAGCGCGGTAAGATTCAGGAGGAAAGCATGCACTACGAGATGCTCAAGCACACGGGCGAGTATCCCATCATCGGGGTGAACACCTTCCTCTCCTCATCCGGCTCGCCCACGGTGGTACCCGCCGAGGTTATCCGCGCCACGGAGGAGGAAAAGCAGTACCAGATTACGATGCTGCAAGCCCTGCACGCCCGCAACCACGCCTCCACCGAGCAGCGCCTGAAGCAGCTGCAGCAGGTGGCCGTGGCCAACGGCAACCTCTTCGAGGCCCTCATGGAAACCGCCAAGTTCTGCTCATTGGGGCAGATTACGAATGCGCTGTTCGAGGTCGGCGGGCAGTACCGCCGGAATATGTAGAATCATAAAGAAGGCGCAGTGATGGCACTGCGCCTTCTTTATGATTCTACATATTCTATTAAACCTGGCTCAAAGTGATTTATAAATATTTCAACGGCTTCAAGCGCAGCTACAAATTCAAAATTGAGGGCAGCCCTGAACAATGGACTATAAGGGGTAGCAGGACTATCTATATCGAATTTAGTATGCATTATGGAATCTCTAAGTTCTTTCAATTCATATATTAATTTAATTTCTTTTGCATAAGAGTCAAATTTCCTTCCATGAATAGAAGGCAGTATTCTATCAAACTTATCTTTAAACTTAACCCACCTCTGTATATCTTCTCTATCAGGAAATTTTCTTACACCTTTGACTTTTATCTCAATGCTATCAACATAATCTTTTGGAATTATATAGTTCATGAATGATTCAACAGAATTATATAAATGAGTCAAAAACGATGTAAAAGACACATAAAAATTAGAAAAACTTTGAAGTTGTTTATGCACATCTCCAAGCCATTTAATACATTCAGAAATAGTATCTAATCTAAGTTTACTGACACCATCAGACAAGCTACATGCACTTGCGTAGTAGAGAACGACAGGGTGGGGCTCCGGCACACATAGTACTTTATTTTCAATATTTATCACAAATGCCCTTATCTCAAAATCTTTGATTTTAATCATTGCATGAAGTTTTTCTATTCCTTTTGCATCCACGTACGCTTGCAATTTATCTTCTTCAGATTTTACATCCAAAATCTTACTATTATTCACACCAGAAGCATGCCTAATGAGCAAATATTTTAACTTAACAGATTTCATGAACGGCAGTTGATAGTTCGTGTATGCTCTACTCTAATCTAGAGACAAATTACAGAACATAATTGAAATCACAACTAACAAAGCTTAACTGGCGCGAGTTTAGGCGCAGCCGTAACTCGTGATCAGACATAAAGTGCAGGTTGCACCTCCACTATCGCAACGCAGCAAATACAAACCGCGCCGCCAGGAATCGTCCGGGCGGCGCGGTTTTTTTGCCTACTCTACTGCTTATACTCCCTGAAACTTCACGAAGCTGATGCGGCCGAAGTCACGGGTGGTTTGCTGGGTTTCGGCGGCGGCGGCGGTATTGCGCCGCCTGGAATCGTCCGGGCGGCGCGGTGTTGGTTTAACTGGTTACAACGCCCGGGCAGTCGCTCGGCTGTGCCGAGTGACACGTATGCCGGAGGGGCTCTGACCCGAGCGTCCCGCGCCGTTGGCTTGTTCTGGCCGCGTCAGCCAATTCGCAGCAGAGCTGCTCACGCGTACGTATCACTCGGCACAGCCGAGCGACTGCGCCGCCACCTACCGTCTGCAAACGCTCACCCAGAACTTTCACCCCCGCCCTGGGTTAGCAACGTACTCCCTTCTACCTATCAACAAGCACTCCCCATGAAATTCCCCCTTATCCTCGCGGCGGCCCTGGCGTTTACCGCCCAGGCGCAGGCCCAGACCGCCCCCGCCCCCCGCGCGGCGGCCGACCAGATTGCCACCAAGAAAGGCCCGCTCACGGTGCAGCCCATCACCCACGGCAGCGTGGTGTTTACCTGGAACGGCAAGACTATTTACGTGGACCCCTACGGCGGAGCCGCCGCCTACGCCGGCTTGGCCGCCCCCGATGTTATCCTCATCACCGACATTCATGGCGACCACCTGGACCCCAAGACGCTGGCGGGTCTTTCCGTGGGCAAGGCTCTGATGGTTGTGCCCCAGGCCGTGGCCGATAAGCTGCCCGCCGAGTACAAAGCCCAGGTCCGCGTGCTGGGCAACGGGCAGAAGCTCGATACGCTGGGTATGACGGTTTCGGCCATTCCGATGTACAACCTGCCCGAAGCCCCCGACGCGCCGCACACCAAAGGCCGGGGCAACGGCTACGTGCTGAACCTGGGCGGCAAGAACGTGTACCTCTCCGGCGACACCGAGGACATTGCCGAAATGCGCGCCCTCAAAGGCATCGATGTGGCCTTCGTGTGCATGAACCTGCCCTACACCATGGACGTGCAGCAGGCCGCGCAGGGCGTACTGGCCTTCAAGCCCGGCATCGTGTATCCGTATCACTACCGGGGCCAGAACGGCCTGAGCGACGTGGCGAGCTTCAAGAAAACCGTGAATCAGGCTGACAAGAAAATCGACGTGCGCCTGCGCAACTGGTACCCAGCGGCCCAGTAAGGCAACCCAACTACGCAGAACGTCCTGCCGAGCCCCGCGCTTAGCAGGACGTTCTGCGTTCTAGTAACCGAGCACAGCCAAGCTCACCCAGCTGGTTATGATATCCTTTTTCTAATATTGCCGGCTATGAAAAAAGCTTTCCTCGTTGTGCTGGCCATCAGTGCCCTATCTTGCGCCGCCCGTGCCCAGGTCTCGATCAGTGCAACCCCCACCACGCCCGATGCAAGCGCTATCCTCGACGTCAGCTCCACGACTAAAGGACTGCTGCCCCCGCGCATGACTCAGGCCGAGCGTGGGGCCATTGCCACACCCGCCACCGGCCTCATCGTCTACCAGACCAACGGCACGGCCGGCCTGTATTGCAACAACGGCACTTCCACCGCCCCGTTCTGGCAGCTGCTGTCAGCCCGGGCCCAGCCGGTATATGGGCACTTTGCCAGCATCATCAACCAGCCCTTGCCCCCCAACAACACTCCCACTAACCTCAACCTTACGGCGGCCTTTGAGTCGTCGGGGCTCACGTCTAATATCAACACCGACCAGATTACTATTGTCACGCCGGGGCTGTACCGTATTTTCTATAATACGAGCATCTTCATCTCTAACGGCGCGCAATTCTCGGTGCAGGCCTATAAGAACAGCACTGCCATCGGGCGAATCAACTTTCTGTTCGGGCCTCAAGGCTCCCTACCCTCGGTGAGCGAAGAAGGGCTCTACACGCTCACTGCGGGCGATATTATCACAGTGAAGTTCATTAACTACACCAGTGCGAGCAATGTCCAGACCAACGGCGGCACGCTCACCCTCGTCCAGATCCAGTAATGGCCTTTTGCCAAAACCACTTTCTGATTTGCCACGCCTCTGCTGCTCCCAGCGCGGCAAACCGGTAACTTCCGCTTTTTGGCCGGGGCTACCGGTTTAGCCAGCCCCAGGCCCCACTCAGCGAAAAGCCCCGGCACCACCCCCGGCAATTGGTTAGCTTTACCCCATGCGCACTGCTCCTATCAGGTGGCGGGTGGGCCTGCTGGCACTGCTGGCTGGGCTGGCCGCCTGCTCCTCGCCCGACCAGCCCACCACGCCCACTCACAACGAGGATGTGCGGGTGCGCTACACCGCCCGCCGGGTAGCTCTGCCCGAAGTTCCCCAGCGCGGCCGTATTCTTGACCGGCACGACTCAGTGCTGGTGGATACGCGCATGCAATACCTGTTAAAGCTGCCCCGCCAGCTCGATACTCTGAAGTTGGGCGCGCTCCTGGGCTGGGACTCTACTACCGTGCGCCGCCGCATTCAGGAAGCCCTGCCCTATCCTGGCACGCGCGCATACCCGGTGCAGCTGCGCCTCACCGCGGCCGAAGTACAGCGGGTGCGCCAGGATAGTGCCGCCTGGCCGCAATTGGCGCTAATCCAGCAGAAACGACGCCTATACACTACTCCGGCCGCTGCGCCGGTGTTGGGCTACCTCAGCGCCGAGGCCCAGGCGTTCTACCGCCAGGCCCAACGCTACCGACGCGGCCGTTTCTACCGTCTGCGCAACGGGGGCGTGGAAAGCTACTATAACGGTTTGCTGAAAGGCCACCGGGGCTACCTGCACCCGCTGGTAGATGCTCAGGGCAACACCCACGGCTCCTGGGCCAAGGACACGGCCTTCCAGCAGGGTCAGGATTTGCGGCTCACGCTGGACGTGAAGCTGCAGGCCTACGCCGAAAAGCTGCTGGGGGGCCGACGTGGCTACCTCGTGGCCCTCGACCCGCGCACCGGCGAAATTCTGGCGTACGTATCGGGGCCGGTATACCCGGCCGCCACCATTACTGCGCCCGACCAGGCCGGGCTCCGGGCCGAGCTGCTGGAGCATGAGGATATACCCCTACTTAACCGCCCCGCCATGCTGGCCAACCCGCCCGGCTCAGTGTTCAAGCTGGTAAATGCCGCCGTGGCCCTGCAGATGCACGCCATCAGCCCCGCCTCCAGCTTCCGCTGCGACCAGAGCCTGGTGAGCTGCGTGCACCACCATCCGCCGGGCCGCAGTCTCACGCTGGGCCTCAAGTATAGCTGCAACCCCTACTTCTACCAGGTGATGCAGAGCCTTATCGACTGCGTGCCCGACTCCCTGGTGCAGGATACCGTTGCGGCCCGCCATGCCAACCTGGCCCAGTGGCGGCGCTACGTCCGCTCATTCGGCCTCGACTCGGTGTTGGGTATTGATCTGCCCCGCGAAGCCCCCGGCTTTCTGCCCACCCCCGCTTACTACGACAAGGCCCGCCGCACCCGCAACTGGACCTACCGCTCCATCTACTCCCTCAGCATCGGCCAGGGCGAAATCAACCTAACGGGGCTGCAAATGGCCAACATGGCGGCCATTATTGCCAACCGGGGTTGGTATTACCCGCCCCATTTAGTAAGCGGCATCGGGAAGAATGGTCCACTGCCCCGCTTCACCCGGAAGCGCCATACGCTCATCGACAGCGCCCACTTTGCGGCCCTAGTGCCCGGCATGGTGGCCGTGATGCAGCGCGGCGGCACCGCCGACGCCTCCAGCCTGGCCGACGTGGGCATTACGGTAGCGGGCAAAACCGGCACCGTGCAGAACGATGAGGGCGACGACCACGCCGCTTTCGTGGGTTTCGCTCCGGCTGATAATCCCAAAATAGCCGTGGCCGTGTACCTGGAAAACGGCGGCTTCGGGGCCACGGCCGCCGCGCCCTGCGCCGTAATGGTCATGGAAAAGCACCTGCGTGGCTACATTGCACCCAAGCGCAAGCGCTGGGAACAGCGCATCATAAGCCGGGCCCGGCAGTAGCAACCCAACCTGTTGCAGTTCGCGCCCCAGGGCGACAACCGTAGTAGCGGCGCGGGGCGCAAAACCACAACGTGTGCGTTGCTGGGCTACTGCCTCGCACGCAACTCCTACCTGACTTCCCGACTCTATTCTGCTGACCAAACTTAGTAGGCGCGATGAAACGCATGTATTGCTACGCTCTGCTGCTGGCCCTGCTGGGTGGGCCGGCGCAGGCTCAGTCCTTATCTGGTAGCTGGCAAGGAGTAGAAACGGATACCGGTGACCGGGAAGGGTATTGGCCTACACTGCTGCGGGTGCAGCAAAGCCAATCGGGCAAGGTGTTAGGGGTGTTGTATCAGGAGGTAGGCGGCGCACCCCAGGTCAGTGTTACCTTCCAGGTTCGGGCCACCCGCACCGGGGGCGGCCTGCAGCTGACCCACGAGGGCAAGCTGGCCGAAACCGGCCGCTCCCTGTTCAGCTACTGGTGCGATGGGGCCATTACCTTCACTTATGATCCTGCCCAGGAGAAGCTAACCGGCCGGGCCGCTTATCGCCCCGTGGGCGACTGTGACCATGGCACCTTTACACTCTACCGGATAAAGCTAAAATCGGCCGCCACGGTGCCGGCCAACGCCGAAACTACCATTCGCGTGTCGGGCCGCAACGTACTCTGGTACGCAGATGCCGAGCTGAAGCAGCCCGTGGCTACCGGTAACGCCTACCGCACCCGCCTGGCTACCACTACCACGTTCTACCTCGTGCAGGGTTATTACCCCACCCGCGAAAGCGCCGCCCTGCCAATTACTATTCGGGTAGATGCAGCCACCCCGGTTGCGCAGCCGCTACCCGTTGCGCTCCTGCCCCCGCCCCCGCTGGCGCGTCTGCGTACGGATGACTTGCCTAGTTTGCCGCCCACGCTCAGGCCCCAGACTGCCGCTCCGGTAATTCCTACCAAAGCGGTGGTACTGCCTACGGTGCTGTTCAAACTGGGTACCCCCGAGCTCCTGGCCGACGGCCTGCCAGCGCTGGCTCAGCTGGCTGCTCAGCTAAAGGCCAATCCCGCACTTACCATTCTGGTGGCCGGCCACACCGACAAGGTAGGTGAGCCCCAGAAAAACCAGGTCCTGAGCGAGCAGCGGGCCGAGGCCGTGAAAACCTACCTGATAAAAAGTGGCGTGGCTTCGCAGCGCATTCAAACCGTTGGGTATGGCGACGCCCGCCCCCTTTACGCCTCCCCCGATGCCCGCAACCGCCGCGTAGAAGTGCAGGCCCTGGAGGAATAACCCCGGCTAAGGCTGAACGACGAACTTCCCCGTTCCAGTCTGCATCAGCTGCTACCGCCGCCCGCCCCTTGGAAATACTGACCACCCCAGCGCGCCGGAAGGTGCCGCAACGGCCCTTTCAGCAATGCTGAAATAACGGCCCGCGAGGCTTGTTGCGTTGGCAGCACCGGTTTGCTTTGCCTACCTTGCTTACGCTCCATCCTATCCGTTCTCTTTGGCCTAATCCTCTACTCTTTTCATGCGCTCTTTTCTTGTACCAGCCCTAATCTCCCTAGGCTGTCTGGCCTCGTGCAGCCGTACTCCTTACACCGCGCGGCCCCAGTCACCGGCCTACCACCACTCGGGCGTTACCACCACTCACACGGGTTCCCCGGTTTCAGCTTCTGCACCGGCTTCCGTTGCCCCCGCCCCGGCAATGCCCGCCGCGCCGGCCGCATCCCACTCCCAGGCGCGCCCAACGCGGCCGGCTGCTGGCCGCTCCCTCCCCGTAGCGCGTGGCCGTTCGTTACCGTCTGCCGCCGCTGCCGCCACGGCCCCCCTGCGCCCTGTGGTGCGCAAGCTGCTCCCCAGTCACCACGCCGAATCAACGGCCCGCACGCAGGCTTCTTCCCTGGGCTCATCGGTGCTGGTAATACTGGGGATACTGGTGGCCACCATTGCCGGCGCGTTTCTGGTGGTGGGGGCAGCCTTCGGAGCCAGTGCCGGCCCGCTGATTGTGGCGGCACTACTCTTTGTGGGAGGTATTTTCGTGGCCGTGCGGGGCTTACGCCGAAAATAGCCGACATCAACCCGATGGGAGGCTACTCTATAACAGGTATGGTCATAGGAAGCCTCCCGTTTGATTGGGGCCTTTGGATTCTATGCTGATGAAGTTTTCCGTAAGCAAACAAGCTCCCTGGCCGGACCGGCGGCCGGCGGCGGGTTGGCTGCCCCTGGCCGTTAGCCTGCTACTGGCGGTAGTCCCGGCCCAAGCACAGCAGCCCGCTGTGCCGCGCGACACCTCTTTTACCACTTACAGCGCCTACGTTAAGGCCCGCAAGCAGCACCCTACCATCAGCATTGCCCGCCCGCCGGTACCCGCCAGCATCCGCAGCCGCACCAACGTGCCGTACTGCCGGCTGCCGGAAGGGCGGGAGCTACGGCTGGATGTATTTTACCCCAAGGCACGGCGGCAGCGACCCTACCCGGCCGTGCTGCTAGTGCACGGCGGCGGCTGGCGCTCCGGCGACAAAAGCCAGCACCACGCCATGGCCCAGCAGCTGGCAGCCCGGGGGTTTGTGACTGCAACGGCCGAGTACCAGCTCAGTCAGGAAGCCCCCTACCCGGCGGCCGTGCAAAACCTGAAAGCCGCCCTGCGCTGGCTGCGCGCCCACGCCCCCTCCTACCGCCTCGATACCACCCGGGTGGCCGTATGGGGGTTTTCGGCGGGTGGACAGCTGGCCGCCCTCGTGGGCACCACCAATGGCAATTCACTTTATGAAACCGGCCCCTGCTTCCGCAGCCACTCCAGCCAGGTGCAGGCCATTGTGGACGTAGACGGAATTCTGGCCTTTATCCACCCCGAATCGGGGGAAGGCGACGACAGCAAAGGGCTTTCGGCTGCTACCCAGTGGCTGGGCAGCAGCAAGCTCGCCCGGCCCGAGTTATGGCAGCAGGCTTCGGCCCTCAGCCACCTGGGGCCCGGCACGCCGCCTATGCTGTTCATCAACAGTGGTGTGGCCCGCATGCACGCCGGCCGCGACGATGCGCGCCGCCAGCTTACGGCCTTAGGCATCTACTCCGAAGAGCACACTTTCCCGGAGGCTCCCCATCCGTTTCCGCTGTTCAACCCCTGGTTTGCGCCCACGCTGGAGTACACTGTGGCCTTTCTACGCAAGGTATTCGAGCAATAGCAAACCATTTACACTTCGTCTGACGCAGGTGTAGCCCTGGCAACTTCAGCTTGCACTATCCTTTTACCTTTTCGTTTACCTCAATTTACTGGCTTAACCACTTACCCCTCCGTATGCTTTCTACCATTCGCACTAGCCGCCTGCTGCTGGCCACCCTCCTGCTGACTGCTCCGCTGGGAGCCTGTGATGCGCTGCTCGGCAAGGAAATAGCCCGCCTACCGGTTAACCAGATCAGCACCCCGCAACAGGAGGTAGCGAAGGAAGCTACCGTGAAACTGCAGAAGAATGATAAGGTGGCCATCTGGTCGGAGATGGACATGGAGTATCAGGGCGAGGCCCCGCTCCGGTTTCAGGTGGTAGTGCTCAAAAACGGGCGACCCTTCCACCAGCTGGAGCTCGACCCCACCCAGAAAAACGTGAGTATGAATGAGGTAAAAACCGATGTGAACGGCAGCATCAGCTGGAGCTTCAGCGGCAAAAACACGGAGCTTACTATCCAGGAAAACGCCGACTATACCTTCAAAGCCCGCCTGATAGCTGCCCCCAACCCCACCCTCCAGCTCCGGAAAGCCGAGCTGGTTCTGAAAAAGTAGTTCTTACAATTTCCGCATTTGCCTGGTTTCCTCCGGGCCGATGTTGATAAAGTGGCGAGGCAATACCGCAACGCGCAATCCGGCTAGTAAATCCGGTTACTTTCCCTGTTTCTTGCCCTGGAATGCTGCTGGGGCTGGTTCAACGCATATTTCTAGTAATACTTGTATGGATGACTTAGGCATTATTGGCCTGGGCTTGGTAGTGGCGACGGGATTGGTTTCGTACCGGGGCATGCAGGATGCTGCGTATTTCGACCGGTACGCTTTTGAGGTGGGCCCCATCCGGCACGGGCGGCAGTATCAGCGGCTGCTGTCGTCGGGCTTTTTGCACGTAGGCTGGTGGCACTTGGGGTTCAACATGCTTACGCTATGGTGCTTTGGCGGCGCGCTGGAAGCGGTGGTGGGTATGCAGAATTTTCTGCTGCTGTATTTTGGCAGCCTGGTAGGGGGCAATCTGTTTTCCTTGGGGCTGCACCGGCATGAGCCCCGCTACACGGCGGCCGGGGCATCGGGGGCCATTAGCGGACTTATTTTCGCCAGTATTGCCTTGTTTCCGGGCATTGAGGTAGGCTTGTTCGGCCTGTACCTGCCGGGCTGGCTGTACGGGGCCTTGTACGTCATCGTGTCGGCCTACGGCATCGTTACTCGCCACAGCAACATTGGTCACGATGCCCATTTGGGCGGCGGTCTGGTAGGCCTGGCAACGGCCGTATTCCTTGTGCCCGAAATTCTGCGGGTGAACTACCTACCTATTCTGGCAATTGTGGTACCGGCCGCCGTGTTCCTCTACCTGCTGGTCAGCCGGCCGGCTGGCCGCCGCGTGGGCAACCTGTTTGCCGCCGCTCCTCAGTACCAAACCACCGACGACCGGTACCACGCCCGCAAACAGCAGGAAGAAGGAGCCCTGGACGAGTTGCTGGAAAAAATCAGCCTCACGGGCCTGGAAAGCCTCAGCAAGCGGGAGAAACAGCAACTGGATGAGCTTTCCCGCTAACCTGCCGGAGCCGCCATGCGCCTAACGAAAACCAGGAGAACACCCGGCATCCCGTCCCGAACAGTTGTTAGCTCCGTTTCACTGAAGCAACTCAAATAAATGATGCTTGCATAACAATTTCTTAGCTCTTGCGTAGTATCTTTGCAACCAACAAACTGATTTGCACCACCATACAGACTACTTCCTATGAAAAAGCGCACTGCCGCCGTTTCTTCGCTGCTGGTTTTGGGGGGCTTGGGCTCGTTGAGCTTCCTGGCCGCTCACGTACGCGACCTGAACCTGTTTTTTGATCTGCGCGACGAGGAAGAACTGCACTTCTGCTAGGCAGCCTGCTATCTGGTTTTCATCTGCACCCTGCCCTACCGGCGGGGTGTTGTGTTTTCGGGCCCGCACAAACTGAGGTTCAAAATCAGGGCATTACCGGGGCGAGGTGAAAAAAACCATATCCATTCGCGGCGGTTTTCGGTACTTCACTGCTAGGGTGGCCCGCGGTGGGCCGCTTTATCTCTCCCATCACTGCCCGGCTTGGCGCGGCTGACCCTATTACCGGGCTGCTTTACGCATCAGGCAAGGCAGCAAAACCCGTGATTTATGAACCTGACCGGCTTGAAAGAGCAAATCAGCTACATCATCGGCCGCGACATGGCCCGCAACTTCGCCCAGCAGGGCCTTGATCTGGACATCGACGTGTTTGCCCAGAGCATGAAAGAGGCTATTGCCGGTGAGCCCAGCCGCCTCACCCCCGAGCAGATGCAGGGCGCCATGCAGCAGCTGCAGGAGCAGCTGGGCGGCGGCGAAGACCAGGACGACACTCAAGACGCTACTGATATGAGCAACAACAAAGCCGAAGGCGAAGCCTTCCTGAAAGAAAACGCCAACAAACCCGGCGTTACCACCCTGCCCAGCGGCCTGCAGTACGAGGTACTGACGGAAGGCACCGGCCCCAAGCCCGGCCCCTCCTCCTCGGTAACAACCCACTACCACGGCACCCTGCTCAACGGCAACGTATTCGACAGCAGCTACCAACGCGGCCAGCCGGCTACGTTTGGCGTGAACCAGGTAATTGCGGGCTGGACAGAAGCCCTGCAGCTGATGCCCGAAGGCTCGAAGTGGCGCCTGTACATTCCCTCGGACATGGCCTACGGCAAGCGTGGCGCCGGCCGCGACATCGGCCCCGATTCAGCCCTGATTTTTGACGTGGAGCTGCTGAAGGTAAACCGCTAGCCGGGACCCAGAAAAGCACTTCTTTTCTACCCGCTTACATGCAAGCCCCGCTGCCACCCGTGCGCCTCGTACCCCCCAGTTGGGTACGGACCACCACCGGCAGTGGGGCTTTTTCGGCTATGGACCACTCTATCCCTTCTCCCCACAATTCGGCCGGACCCGAGCCTAACGACCAGCCCGGCACGTTCAGCCAGCCGCTGCTCCCGCCGGTACCGCCCGCCCCGCCCGTGCAATTTGCCACCCTGCGCAGCGAGGATAGTCGCGTGGTCCTGACCAACGACGGTCTGGAGCTGAACGGGGAGCTGTTTGGCTGGCGGGAGTTGGAAGGCGTGGACGTGCGCCCGGTACGCTGGCTACTGGGCGTGTTGCTGGGGGCTTTTATTCTGTGCGCCTTTCTACTGGGGTTTCTGCAGTACTGGCTGCGCTCAGTGACGGCCGCCCTGGGCATGGGGCTGGGCGTGGCTCTGCTGGCCTGGGGCGCGCGGGGTACCAACCGCTGGCGCCTGCACCGCCCGGGCCAGGAAACCCGCCACTTTGCCTTGGCGGGGCCGGCCCGCAGCTGGCAGCAGCTGGCCCAGGAAGCCAACTACCGCATCCGGCAGCGCCACGACGAGGCTGCCGCTACGGCCACCTACTGGTTGGCTTTAGCCGACTGGCGCAGCCAGCGGGCAGCTCCTCCGGCGGGCCTCACACCCTGATTATCTGTTTGGCCTTACCCTTTTCCCTGGCACCTGCGTAAGCGCGGCTGAGGTTGGAGCCTGCATTCGGGTTCAACTGCTACCTTTGGCCCCGCCTGTAAAAAACCCGCTATTCTCTCACTAGTACTCCTCTCATGGACGCCAAACACCAGCACACCGCCATTTCCTCGGCCGGCTTGCTCATTGCCCTCGGCATTATCTACGGCGACATCGGCACCTCGCCGCTGTACGTAATGAAGGCCATTGTTCCGGAGCAGATCAACCCGATGCTTGTGCTGGGGGGTATTTCCTGCGTTTTCTGGACGCTCACGCTCCAGACCACCATCAAGTACGTGCTGCTCACCCTCAACGCCGATAACAACGGGGAGGGCGGCATTTTCTCGCTCTACGCCCTGGTGCGCCGGCGCGGGGCCTGGCTGTCGGCCATTGCCATCATCGGGGGCTCGGCTTTGCTGGCCGATGGGGTAATTACGCCGCCCATTTCGGTTTCTTCGGCCATTGAAGGGCTGGAAGCGGTGTATCCGAATATTCCCACGGTACCCATCGTCATCGGCATTATCGCGGGGCTGTTTCTGCTGCAAAGCTTCGGAACCCAGATTGTGGGCAAGGCCTTCGGGCCGATTATGTTCGTGTGGTTTTCCATGCTGGCGGTGCTGGGCGTTACCGGCGTGATGCAGCACCCCGAAATCCTGAAGGCCCTCAACCCCTACTACGCCTACGACTTGCTGGTGAACTACCCCGGCGGTTTCTGGCTGCTGGGCGCGGTGTTCCTGTGCACCACCGGGGCCGAGGCGCTGTACTCCGACCTGGGCCACTGCGGCAAGGGCAATATCCGCATCAGCTGGATTTTCGTGAAGTCGTGCCTGGTGCTGAACTACCTGGGCCAGGGCGGCTGGCTGCTCGCGCACCAGGGCGAGATGCTCAACAAGCGCAACCCCTTCTATGAGCTGATGCCGGAGTGGTTCCTGCTCATCGGTATCGGTATTGCCACCATTGCGGCCATCATTGCCTCCCAGGCCCTCATCACGGGTTCTTTTACGCTGGTGGCCGAGGCTATCCGCCTGAACATGTGGCCCAAGGTAAAGCTCAACTACCCCACCGACGTGAAGGGCCAGCTGTACGTGCCCAGCATGAACAGGCTACTGCTGCTGGGCTGCATTGCCGTGGTGCTGTACTTCCGCAAGTCGGAAAACATGGAAGCGGCCTACGGTCTGGCCATCACGCTCACCATGCTCATGACCACCATTCTACTCATCATGTGGCTGCGCTCCAAACGGGTGCCGCTGCCGGCCATTGTGCTGTTTGCCCTGGTATACGGGGCTATTGAAGGCTCCTTCCTGATTGCCAACCTCATCAAATTTCCCCACGGCGGCTGGGTTTCTCTGGCCATTGGCATCACCCTCATGGGCGTGATGTACGTGTGGCTGCGGGCCTTCTACATCAAACGCCGCCTCACGGAGTTTGTGAAGATTGAACCCTACGTGGAAGCACTGAAAGAGTTGAGCAACGACGAAACGGTGTCCAAGTACGCCACGCACCTCGTGTTTATGTCGTCGGCGGAGCGGCAGTCGGAAATCGAGTCCAAGATCATCTACTCCATCTTCCAGAAGCGGCCCAAGCGCGCCGACATCTACTGGTTTGTGCACGTGGATACCACCGACGAGCCGTACACCATGGAGTACAAGGTAACCGAGCTGGCAAAGGATGACGTGTTCCGCATCACCTTCCGACTGGGTTTCCGGGTGGAGCAGCGCATCAACCTCTACTTCCGCAAAGTGGTGGAAGACCTGGTGCGCAACAAGGAAGTGGACATCACCTCCCGCTACGAAAGCCTCAGCAAGCAGCACGTTACCGGCGACTTCCGCTTCGTGGTGCTGGAGAAATTCCTGTCGGTAGAAAATGAATTCCCGATGGTAGAAAAACTGGTGATGCAGGCCTACTTCTACATCAAGCAGTTCATTGCCTCTGAAGACAAATACTTCGGCCTCGACACCAGCTCGGTGAAAGTGGAGAAAGTACCGCTGGTGATTACGCCCGTCCGCGACGTGGCCCTCAAGCGCGTGCGGTAAGTTTCTGATGCTTCGGAATCAAGTCAGAAAGGCCCTGCTACTCCCGAGTAGCAGGGCCTTTTTTGGTGCGGTTTGCCGGCTGCCAAAGGGTAGCCGGCAACTGTTCGGCAAGCCGAACATAATTCTATACGTTGTACTTATCCTATATTCTGCTTCCTTTATTCAATCGTTCTTTTCCCAACCAAAACCCACCATTCTATGCGTACTCTTACCCTTGCCTCGGTAACGGGGCTGGCCCTGGCGTTGGCGGCCTGCCAGCACGATGCCGCCGACCAGGTGCCCGCGCCCCAGCCCGACCCCACCACCGCCCTGAGCCTGCGCCAGCTCGATGAGCAGATCCTCGGCACCCTGCGCCAGACGGGCGAGTTCGACTGGAACAAGGCCTCGGCCCACACCGTCTGGAGCGCCCTGGAACAGTCCGACCACGTGCTGTCGGTGGGGTACCGGCCGGCTACGGTGCGGGCCACGGCGGCCCTGCCCGAGGATGCCCGCCGGAGCCCCGAGTGGCAGCAGGCCCGCCAGCAGGTACTGGCCCTGATTCTGGCCCAGGAGCAACTCACCCGCCCGGAGCTGACCGCCGAAAAACTGGCGGTATTCGAGCCGAATGCGCTGCCGGTACTCACCGTAACCGTGCGGGAGCTGAGTACCATCAAGGCCCTGCGCGAATCGGGGCTGGTGCGCTACGCCGAGCCCATTGGCTATGAGCCCAACCGCCAGCCCGCCAGCCGGGCCGCTGCCATCCTGAGCAGCAGCGGCTGCGGCAGCAACACGGCCACCGCTGGCCTGGTTGCCGGCTCCGACTACACCGTGCTCAGCAACGGCAGCAAATCTTCCTGGAACCAGGCCGATGTGTACCACGGCATCCGGGCGGCCTGGGGCCAGAGCACCGGCCGGGGCACCAAAGTGCTGATTATCGACACCGGGGCCTCCGGAACGCAGGAAAACCTGGGTGCCGCCTTCAACCAGGGCCTAAGCACCGGCCGCACCCTAGAGCGGCTGGTCACACTGCCCCGCAACACCATTTTCGGCATTCCCTACGGCGACGCCGAAACCCCCAACGACGCCTGCGGGCACGGTACTGGCATGGCCGGGGCCTGCGCCGCCCCGCGCGGCACGGATGGAGCCTCGGTGGGTATTGCCTACAACGCCAACCTGATTACGGTACGGGCCGCCGAAGACGTATTTCTGGATGCCAGCCGGGAGGTGCAGGGCGTCACGGACGCCTACCTACTGGCCGGCAACCGCGCCGATGTGCGCATCATCAGCATGAGCATGGGGCGGCTTACCTCGGCTTCGCAGATGACGGATGCCATTCGCTACGCCTACGGCAAGGGCAAGCTCATCTTCTGCGCGGCCGGCACTTCGTTTGATTGGTCGGCGGGATTTGTGGGGGTTATCTACCCGGCTTCCCTGGCCGAGGCCGTGGCCGTAACGGGCGTAAAAGACAACCTGACCACCCGCTGCGACGAGTGCCACGTGGGCCCCGACGTGGAGTTTACCGTGGTGATGCAGCGCACGAGCAACAACCTGCGCCCCCTCACCCTGGCCCAGAGCGGCGACGCGCCCGGCACCATTGGGGGCTCCTCGATGGCCACCGCCAGCCTGGCGGGCATGGCGGCCGTGGTCTGGTCGAAGTACCCCACCGAAACCCGCGCCCAGATCCAGAGCCGCCTGATAGCGGCCAGCTCCAACCGCAGCAGCCGGGACCCCAACTTCGGCTGGGGCCGCGTGAACCTGGCCTCGGCGGTGGGCGCTTTGACCAATTAAAAATTGAGAAGTAGAAATGAAGCTGTTTAGAAAGTGGTGGAACGTCATGCAGAGTGGAGCGAAGCATCTCGCGTGCTGACGTCTGATTACTACTGCAACGTCAGCACGCGAGATGCTTCGCTCCGCTCTGCATGACATTCTATTGATTTTTACGACTTTCTAAACAGCTTCAATGAAAAATGGGCCGTTCAACATTCCAAGTGGAATCGTTGAACGGCCCATTTTCCATTTTTACTTCTCAATTTTTAATTCATTTCTTTACCGGCAGCCATTTGGCCAGCACGGCTTGCTGCTCGGCGGTGGGGTTGGGCTGCCGCTCGATGCGGTAGCGGCGGGCCGGTGAGGCCAGCACCGGGAAAGTCACTTCCCGGATTTGCCCGTCGCGGGTTACCAGCAGCTTCACCGTGGAGCCCACGGCCCGGCCGGCCAGTAGCTTGTTGAGGTCGTCGGTTACGCGGGCTCCGTCGAGGCTCAGGATTTCGTCGCCCACGCTCAGGCCGCCCTGCCAAGCGCTACCGTCGCGCAGCACGCTGCTAACGGTTTGGCGGCCACCGGCGGGACTGATGCCGGCTCCCAGCGCCGCATCGGTAGCGGCGGCCGGGGTGGTGTTCAGCTTGAGGCCGGCGTAGCCCAGGGCCTGCTCGTAGGGCAGGGTTTCGGTGCCGTACACGTAGCGGCGGAAGAAATCATCATAGCGGCGGCCGGCTACTTTGGCCACGGCATCCTGGTACTCCTGGTCGGTGAAGCCCCGGCCCAGCTTGGTGTAGTACTGGTCGTAGAGGTAGCGCATTACGTCGTCCAGGTGCTTCTGCCCTTTGGTTTCCTGAATGATCATGAGGTCCAGCACGGCCCCGATTACCTCGCCCTTGTCGTAGTAGCTGATGCCGGTGTTGGCGGAGTTTTCGTTGGGGCGGTAGTACTTGATCCAGGCATCGAAGCTCGACTCGGCGGCCGACTGCTGCTTGTTGCCGGGCGTGTTTTCGACCCGATTAATGCCGTTGCTCAAGTCACCCAGGTACTCATCGGGGCTCACGAAGCCGGCGCGCTGTACAATCAGGTTGGAGAAATACTCGGTGCCGCCTTCGCTCACCCACAGCATGCGGGTGTAGTTCTCGTTGTCGTAATCAAACGGCCCCAGCGCCACCGGCCGGATGCGCTTCACGTTCCAGAGGTGGAAGTACTCGTGGGCCACGAGGCCCAGAAAACCCTTCCAGCCGGCTTCTGAGGAATACGCGTTGCGCGACACCGACAGCGTGGTGGAAAACAGGTGCTCCAGGCCGCCGGTGCCCCGGTCGATGTTGTGCACAATGAATACGTAGCGGTCCAGGGGGTTTTTGCCGACCACCTGGTGGGCCTCCTCGCACACGCGCTGCATGTCGCGGGTGAGGCGCTGCTCGTCCACTTTCGGGTCGCCGAACATGGCCACCGTGTGGGGCGTGCCGTTGGCGGTGAAGGAGTAGATTTTCTGGTTGCCGATTTCGATGGGCGAGTCGGCCAGCTCATCGTAGCTCGCGGAGCGGTAGGTGAAGGTGCCACCGGCGGGCTTGAGGCTGGTGCTTACTTGGCCCCAACCGGCGGCGGGCTTCACTTCCAGGGTGCTGGGCAGCATTTTGGCCTCGGCGGGGTACATGAACACGCTGGTACCGTTCACGTAGCCGTGGGCCCCGTCAATAAAGCTGGTGCGCACGCTCAGCTCGAAGGCGTACACGCGGTAATGCACCCGGAAGTTTTTGGCCCCGCTGTGAAATATCCGCCAGGTATTCTTGCTGATTTTCTCGGTGCGCAGCTTTTCCGAGCCGGCGCTGGCCTCGAAGCCCTCCACGTTCTTGGCAAACTCCCGCACCAGGTAGGAGCCGGGAGCCCACACGGGCATTTTCACGTCGGTGTAGGCTTTGCTGAAGCCGTCGAGCTGCATATCCACCTCAAAGTAGTGAGTTTGCGGGGCGGGCATGGAAAGCGTGTAGCGCAGCACGGGCGCGGCCGTGGCCGCCGAAGCCGCCAGGCTCAACAGGCCACCAAAGGCCAGGACCGCCAGGCGGCGGGTACGAATCAGGTGCATCAGGAAGTGGGGTGAGAGGTAAACGGGTAGGTGGCGGCTGCAACCGCCGGGCCGCCAAAGAACGGGGAAAAGCCTTAAAGGCTGCAAGCCTGGCCGCAAAATTGCCCGCTCGCTCCTGCCGCGTACTTCACCCATTACTTCATCTGCCCATGCAGCTTCAGCCGGGTTTATCCGTCTTGCCCTTCGAACCCGCCCGCAGCCTCTCCCGTTACGGAAGCAGCTCAACCTTGGCTCCTGTTCCTATGCGTATCGTCTGGCTTGTATTTCTGGGGTTAGTGGCCGGGCTGGTAGGCTGGGCCGTGTGGGGTGGCCCGCCAGCCGCCGCGCCCGAGCCTGTTGCACCAATGCCGGCCAAGGCAGTGGCCTACGTAATCAGTAATAAGGCTACCCCGCGCGCCGACAGCATTGTGGCGTTTGCCCTGCGCCAGCTGGGCACCAACTACTGCTACGCTGGCAGCACCCCCGAAACTGGTTTCGACTGCTCCGGCTTTGTGAACTACGTGTTTGCCCGTCACAAAGTACCCGTCCCCCACTCCACGGCTCTGCTCATTGATGTGGGCCGGCCCGTGCCCCGCACCCAGGCCCGCCCCGGCGACATTATAGTATTCACGGGCACGGCCCAAACGGCCACCACGCCCGGCCACGCGGGCATCGTGCTCAGCCAGCCCGGTGAGCCGCTCCGCTTCATCCATTCCTCCTCGGCCCGCCGCGAATCGGGCGTGAAAATCAGTCAGGTGGAAGGCACCGACTATGAGCGGCGCTTCATGCAGGTGCGCCGGGTGCTGTAGAGGGTGAAGTTGTGAAAGGTGAAGTTGTGAATGCCTGATAATTCCCGAGGAGTGTTCGGACTGTCATGTGTTCCGGGCTTCTCTGCTCGAAATCAGGCAAGCAGCCCGTTCACAAATTCACCCTTCACAAGTTCACAACTTGCTGAACGCAACGATGCCCGGCCACCTATGCAGGTCCTCCGTTGTGAGGCTGCTGGGTGAACCGGGCATCTAATCCTTCAAATCTTACCAAGCGACTGGCCTGGGGTACAGGCCCGCCATCTACGTTGTAAGACCTTGCCAGAATGCGGGAAATAACTCAGGTAAGAGCGAGTTCCGCGCGAAAGCTGTTGTTAAGCGCGTCCGGCGGTGAAGCGGACTACATTCGACAGGCTTGGCAGGATTTGTTTGGGACTACTAGACATTTTGTACCTCCTTTCTTTAGATCCGACATAACCCCGGCCGCGCTTCCCAGCACCTTAGGGCGGCTTGGCGGGGGCTGTAGCACTCGCTACGGTTAGTAAAGTTAAAAGCCTGGGGGATGGTTCAAAATAAAAACCCCTTTTTCTAGGCCTCCCACCCTATCTTTATTTCATCTACCTGATCATCAAAGACTTTAATTAGCTATATTTTTTGCCGACAACTGGTTATAAAAGCCTGGCCCCAAACTTGCCACCTGAACCCGAGAAATAGCTCAGCTACATTTTGCCGTTGTTACTGAGTTTTCCTCTATCTTTTTCCCGAAAACCCCACATTTACTTCATCATCACCATGAAAAAATTTCTGTTTCTGTGTCTGGGCCTGTTTCTGACGCTGGCTGGCGCGGCCTCGGCCCAAACCCTCTCCCCGCTGGGTATTTGGCAGAACTCGGAGAAGAAGGCCACGTTTGAAATCTACAAGTGCGGCAACAAGCTGTGCGGTAAAATTGTGAGCCTCACCGTGCCTAACGACCCCAAAACCGGCAAGCCCAAAACCGATACCGTAAACCCCGACCCCAAGCTGCGCAGCCGTCCTCGCCTGGGCATGGTGTTCATGCAAGGCTTTGAGTACGACAGTGACAACAAGTGGGATGATGGCAAGATCTACGACCCGGAAAGCGGCAAAACGTACTCCTGCTACATGAAAATGGAAAACGCCAACACCATGGAGGTGAAGGGCTACATCGGCTTCTCGCTCATTGGCAAGTCGCAGACCTGGACGCGGGTGAAATAAGCCCACGATTACTCTAAGAAAGGCTTCTTCTGGTACCAGAAGAAGCCTTTTTTTATGCCCAAGCCAGCAATACCTACCAAAACGAGCGGGTTCTGTGGCCCATAGCCTGACTGAATTTAAGCGCTTGGCCTAGGTTCTTTCCTTTAAACCATTCGCCGGGCGCGGTGTTACCCTTGAAACTACCCTGCACGTTTTGTCTGACTTCCTTAAACGGCTTTTTTCCGGCTCCCCGCCCCCTTCCGGCGAGTGGCAGCCCCTTCAGCGCAGTGCGGCGCAGGAGCGGGTGCGCCAGCAATGGCTGGCGCAGCAGGTGTACCTGAACTGGATGGGGCCGTACTTTAAAGCTTATCATTATCAGAAGGCCGGTTTGCCTAGTGCCCCCTTCCGGGTGCAACTGGCCCGGGAGCCCCACCGCCAGGCCGCCGTATTCCTGTACGACCCCAGCATTGGCCCCGGCAACTTCCAGCACCTGTTCGACTACATCCGGGACCGAGTGCTGGCGCTGGGCTACCACCTGGGCGCGGCCGACCACCGTACCGTGCGGCACGATACGTTTACGGAATCCACCCAGAAGTATTTCCTCAAGCCCCGGCCCAACGACTGCACCAGCTCGGGCCGCTGCAACCAGCAATACGGCAACGTTACCGTGGACTTGGTGAGCATCAATGGGCAACCCGGCTTTATTCGTCTATTCAGCAACCCGTTCGCGGATGCTATTTTCACGCCAGCGGCTTCTTTTGATGAATTGGTTGATGCGGTTTTCAACCAGCCCGCCGCTCCTGCCGAGGTGCAACAACGCATAAAGCAGTATGCCAAGCTTTAAGTAAACAACGACAATAAGATCCAAACCACAAAAAAGCCCCCGACAAGCTGTATCGGGGGCTTTTTTATGCCAGGGCGTTAGGCCGGAATTACTCCGAAGCACGCACGAAACGGGCCTGGGCCACCACCCCGCTTTTGCTTACCAGACGCAGACGGTAGATACCGGGAGCCAGCGCCGCCGTGTACAGCACGGGGGCGGCCGCAGTTACGGGCTGGCGCAGCACTACCCGGCCGGTAGCATCAGTAACCTCGGCGGTGGCCAGCCCCCCGCTAAAGTCGGCGAGCCGGAGTTGGTCACGGCAAGGGTTGGGATACACGGTAATGGCCGCTAGGCGGCTCCCCTGGCGGGTGCCGGTCACCAGCCCATTGTCGCGGGTGATGGGGCCGGTACCGTTGAGCAGCCACTGGTCGGGGTCGACGGTGATGGTGCTGATGGCGCGCGACTCGGCCACGGCTGCTGAAACTACGGGCTGGTACTGGGGCAGGCGAATGGTGCGGGTGCTGCCATCAGTGAAAGTAAGCCGGTAATCCACCTCCGTGGAGAAAAATGGCGTTACGGCGGGCATAGAGGTAGTTTCGGTGTTCTGGATGTATACCAGCCCGTTGGCCTGGTTCCAGCGCACGGTAAACGTGGGGTAGCCTTCGCCCCGAAACCACTGGTCGAAGAAGTACTGCAAAGAGCGGCCGACTTCGGCCTCAAACACGCGCTGCAGGTCGCGGGTGCGGGCGGTGCGGCCGCCGTAGGTATTCTGGTAAGTGCGCAGAGCCCGGAAGAACTTTACGTCGTCGTTGAGCAGGTAGCGCAGCATGTGCACCACGGCAGCCCCTTTCTTATAGCTGAGGCGGGAGCTAAAAATTCGGCCGACGCTGGTGGTATCCGACACGAATACGCTGCCGCCGGGCTGGCTCATGGCGGAGGTATGGGCTTGGTTCATCCAGGAGAGGGCCGCCGCCGGGGTACTGAAGCGGTTTAACGAAAGGTACTCGCCATAAGAAGCAAAGCCCTCATTCAGCCAGATATCCTCCCAGGCTCCGCAGGTTACATGGTCGCCGAACCACTGGTGAAATAGCTCGTGGGCCGTCAGCGTGAAGGTGAATCCGTCCTGGGTAGTCATGGTCTGGTGCTCCATGCCGCCCCCAATGGGGGCCATGCTATGGCCGTACTTCTCATCGGCAAACGGATACAGCCCCGCTGCTTCCGAGAAGTACTCCAGGAAACCGGGCGTGCGGTCGATTTCCGTACGAAACGCGTTGAGAGCCGCCTGATTGTAGACATAGTTGACGATGGGAATACGCGGGCCGCCGGCAGGGCTGGCGTAGTTTACGTACTCCACATACGGCCCCACGGCCACCGAAATCAGGTAGTAATCAATGGGGTGGCGCGACTTCCACTCGTAGCGCACCTGCCCACCGGGGAGCGAGGTGGTATTAACCAGCACACCGTTGGAGCCAACCTTGTTGGCAGCGGCCGTTGAAACCCAGACATCCGACGAATCGGCCTTATCGGTAAGCACCTGCTTGCAGGGCCACCACTCGTAGGCATTATAAGGCTCGGAGAGGCTCCAGGTGGTACTTACCCCATAGGTGGGGGCCACGCGGGTGTCCAGGGCATTGCCGATGGCGGCCGAGTTGCCGTTGGGGGCCGTACCCCGGTAGTAGATGATGGCATTGAACAGCGTAGCCGAGGCCACTGCCTGGCTGAGGCCCACGGTCACATCGCCCAGGCCTACGCGCCGGAAACCCAGGCTGCGCCGCCCGTTCACCACCACTGAGTCGATGGTATAGGTAGAGTACAGTTCGAAGGCCAGGGAATCGAGGGGTTGCACGTTGGTGCGGGCCCGCATGGTTACGGCCCCGCTGACGGTGCGGGCGGTATTGGTCAGGTTGAGGTCGAGCTTGTAGTACTTAACATCGTAGCGGGCCATTTTCTGGCGGTGGCTGAGGCTGGCGTATGCGGGACGGGCCGCCGCCCGGGCGTGGGTTTGCACGCAGGCATCGGCGGCGGCGCCGGTTAGGTCGGCGGCGGTGGGGCGGTAGGCCGGAATCTGGGCAGCCAGGGGCAAGCTCAACAGCAGGCCACTCAGCAATAAGCGGTAGAATTTCAGGCACATAGGTGGGCGGGCACGGGCTAGTGGGCAGATAGACGAAAGTACGTGACTGCCACTGATTATGGCCGGGCAGAGCCGTAATTGTGTAAAGCTGTTGTACCTTCCTGACAGGCAGCTACTTTACCTTCTTCTATGCCCACTTCTACGTTTCGTTACCTGTTCAAAGGCCTATTAGCATCGTTGGTGCTGGTGCTGGCCCTGGCGCGGCCGGTGCAAGCCACGCACATTGTGGGTGGGGAGCTGGATTTGCAGTACCTCAGCGGGAATGATTACCAGCTTACCCTCAACCTGTATTTTGATGCCGTGAACGGGCAGCCCGGCGCCCTGGACCCCGAAATGGTAGCCAGCCTGTTCGAAATAGGCTCGAACCGCCGCATGCTGAACGTGGCCCTGCGCCAAACCAGCAACACCCTGGTGGCTTATACCAGTCCCGCCTGTACCAACCCCGATTTGGTCACGCGCCGCATCGTATACAGCCGCCTGATTACCCTGCCGCCCCAAACCTACGCCAATGCGGCCGGCTACTACATTGCCGTGGAGCGGTGCTGCCGCAACAATGGCATCAACAACATCCTCAACCCCAGCGGAGCCGCCCAAACCTTTTACCTGGAAATTCCGCCCGTTACCCGCAATGGCGCAGCCCTGCGCAACTCCACGCCCCGCATCTTCCCGCCCCTCAGCGACTATGCCTGCCGGGGTGAGCTGTTTTACTACAACTTTGGGGGCCAGGATATCGATGGCGACTCGCTGGTATACGACCTGGTAACGCCCCTCAACGGCCATACTACCGCCGCTTTTCCCAACCCGGGGTTTGCTGACCCCGCCCCCTACGCCCCCATCTCCTGGCTGCCGGGCCTGAGTGCTACCAACCAGATTCCGGGGGCGCCTGGCCTCAGCATCGGGCGGCTGAGCGGGCGGCTGGAGGTGCGCCCCACCCAGGTGGGCTTGTTTGTATTCGCCATCCGCTGCACTGAGTACCGCAAGGGCGTGCGCCTGGGCGAAGTACGGCGCGATTTTCAGCTGAAAGTCATTCCCTGCTCTACCAATGCCCGCCCCAAGGTGCTCATGCAGCTGCCGGGCACTACCCGGGCCTACTTGCCGGGCCGCGACACCCTGCGCCTAACGCCCGGCAACAACCGGTGCGTCACCCTGCGCTTCACCGATGCCGACCCCACATCGGCCCTCACCCTCTCGTTGCGGCCCGTAAACTTTACGGGGCCGCTACCTACGCTTAGTGTGCTGCAGGGCACCGTGCGGGCCCCTGGCCAGCCCGATACGCTGGTTTCGCGCCTGTGCTTTCCGGAATGCCTGAGTTCCAAGCAAGGGGTATACCTGCTGGATGTGATGGTGGCCGACAACGGCTGCAGCTTGCCCAAGCGCGACACGGTGCGCATTGCCTTTATCTCGGTGCCTAACCCCAACGGCCCACCCCAGCTGAAAACCACGGCGGCCCTACCCCTGCGCGCCCGCGTGGGCGACCTGATAACCTTCGACCTGAACGCCACAGACCCCGACGGTGACCCGCTCACCCTGACCATGACGGGCCGGGGATTTGCACCCGCTGGCCTGGGTGCTACCCTCAGCCAGGGCTCGGCGGGAACTGGGCTGAATGGGCGCTTCAGCTGGCGCGTAGACTGCCGGGCCGTGGACAAGCCACTCTACGAATTTGAGTTTACGGCCGCCGCCTCCCCCTGTAATGAGCTGCAGCCAACTACGGTAGTCATACCTATTCAGATTGACTACCGCAACACGCCCCCAGCCCTCACCACCTCCTTCAGCCCCCCCGTAGCCGCCGACTCCATTACGGTAGTGCGACGCCCAATTGGTGGGGTGTTTGAGGCCACGCTGAGCGGCACCGACCTGGAGCAGGATGGCCTGGTGCTGTCGGCGGCCGGTAATGGCTTCGACCTGGCCGCGGCCGGCATGACGTTTACGCCCCGCAACGGCGCGGGCACAGCCGCCGCTACGTTCCGGTGGGTGAGCGACTGTGAAGCCGTGCGGCGCAACGGGCTGGAAGTCACTTTTCAGCTTCAGGAAACTACCTGCCGGCCCCAGCCCCGCACCCGCACCGTCCGCTTCGAGGTGGAACCGCCCCAGGCACAGCCCTTTCTGCCGCCCAATATCATTACGCCCTACACCGTGGATGGCAAAAACGACGAATTCACCCTCGACAATGCCCAGGCCAACCTCCCGCCCGACTTCTGCGACTCCCGGTTTGCCGATATCCTGATTTTTTCCCGCTGGGGTAACCAGGTGTACCGCTCGGCCAACCGCAGCTTCCGCTGGGACGGGGGCCGGCTCCCGGCCGGCGTATACTTCTACCTGATTGAATTTACGGACGGCAAGAAATACAAAGGCACCGTAACCATTGCCAACTAAGGTATAGCAGTTGGAAATATGCGAGTTGAACGGTGCCTGTTGGGAAATGCCGTCTTCCCCGCTTGACGAGGCTCCTGTAACGAGCAGCCCCCTGGCAGTGGAATCAAACCACTACTAGGGGGCTGTTTAATACCCATTGCTCAAACTTACAGCCTGCCGGGTGTTCTATTCTCTCATCATTAGTACAGAAAAAGAAAAGCGGCAAAAAGCGCCAGCCATACCCCATCAATGAAATGCCAGTAGAGCGTAATCATGCGCAGCTGGAGGCGGCGGTAGGGGTTGCGGATAAACACTAGCCCGCGCACCGCGTCGCGGGAGGCTTGGTGGGTGCGTACCAGCAGCACCAGCAGAAACAGCATGCCCCCCAGCACGTGGGCCACGTGCACCCCCGAAATCAGGAACAGGAACCGGACGCTGGTGTCGCCGGTAATGGTCAGGCCCTGCCGGGTCAGCTCCTGCCAGCCCAGTAGTTGCAGGCCGGCAAAGATGCTACTCAGCAGCAGAGTTGCACCTAAGCAGCGCGAAAGGCCTGAGAGGTCATCCTGGGCGTACAGGCGCGGGCTCTGGGCCACCACGTAGCTACTGACCAGCAGCACAATGGTGCTCAGCGAGAAATAGCGCGGCAACGGGTAGACACCGGCCGCTTCGCCGTTGTGCAGCCGCGTGTACGTGTAGGCCCCAATAAGCACCACAAACAGGGCTGCTACCCCCGCCAGCCCCACGTACAGCATCAGCAGCAGCATGGGCACCCGCTCCAGTCGCCGAAAGGAGGAAGCGGGGCGGTTGGAGCCTATTTTGTTGCTGCGTTCAAAGTCGGAATTCATGCTATAAAACGGTAGTGCGTACGTGGTTGCAAACCAATTAAGCACCCATTAGTTCCGGGGGCGGGCGCCTGAAACCCAACCGTAGGCTTCCGAGCAAAATACGCAGTTGCGCCCATCCCCGGCGTACGACTTTTGGGGGTACTACCGAGCCGGGGATGGGGCTGCTTTAGTGGGTGGCTAGCCCGGGCACCGATTAGTCGTTGCGGAAGAAGGAGCCGATTTTGCCCAGCACGGCATTCAGCGAAATTTTGGCCGAGCGGCCGGTGCCGAAGGTGACATAGGTTTTGCCGCCCACGCGCAAATCCAGCACCAAACCCAGCTGGTGGGCCAGGTCGTTGAGCTGCTGCATGGGGTCGGGTTTGGGGCCGGTGCGGGGCGATGCCGGGGCGTTAGGGTCTTTGGGCGGGCCGCTGGTGAGCTTGTCCAGCACGCGCTGGCTGGGCAGGTTGATAATCAGATAGCCCCCCGAGCCCGCCACCTGAATATCGTCCCCGTCGAAGCTGATAACCAAGCGGGCCTCTACATCAAGCCCCCTAGCCAACGGACGAGGGGTTGGCAGGCGGCAAGGTGGGGCTGGGCGGGTTCTCGCCCCGGGTACGCACCCGCAACGAGCCGTTCAGCCGCCAGGTGGTGGGAGCTGCCGGATTCTGGGGGTTGGGCACCTGCAATTCCATTTGTTCGAAGTTGAGGGCCAATTCTACTCCGCCCGAAAGCTTGGAGAGCAGAGAAGCTGCGGTATCGGCCCAGGAAGTTGATTGTTCAGGCATGGGTACAAAGTACAAACAGTGAGAATACAAGGAAACAAGCGCGCCACAGGGCCGCCCTATGGCCGGGCGGCCCCAAAGGCACCAACCCGGCAGGCTACTAAGGCCGCCTCCCGACAAACGGCCGTGGCGGGAGCAAGTTACATGCTTCGTCTGGCAAGGCATTTGCCTGCCAAGACGCCGGGCACTGTACAGCTTCCCCAAAATCCAAAACTGACTGGCTGCGTATGCAGGCTCAACGGTTGGTTTTCCACCCATTTGCACCCTCTATGACTCGATTACTTGCCGTGCTGGCTGCTTTGCTGCCAGCGGCCGTTGCCGCTCAAACGCCGGCCTCCCCCCCCGCCGACTGCCCTCACCCCTTTGGCCTCCAAGACAATATGGAACGCGTGTACCAGCTGCAGGATGCGGCTGGCAAACCCAGCGGCACCATTCGGCAGCGGGTAGTAAGCCTGGGCACGGAGCAGAACAAGAAAAAGACCCTGACTACCAACACTGTACTACTCAAACACGGAGTGTACGATGTTAAAAACCGCCTTCAGCACCAGCAGGACTACACCATCCGCTGCCGCCAGGATACTACCTTCATCGATGGTATGGTTTTGCTGGACCCCACCGCCCTACGCTCCTTCCGGGACCGGCTGTTTGCATTTACTCCGGTGCCCATTGCCTGGCCCAACCAGCCTGCGGTGGGCAGCAGCCTGCCCGGCGGCGGGGTTACTGTGCAGGTAAGCAGCACGGCCGTGAGCATTGCCACCGTGAGTGCGCTGGCGCAGAACCGCAAGATTACCGGAACCGAAACAGTTACCACCCCGGCCGGTACCTTCCAGTGCTACAAAGTCGAGGGGGAACAGTCGTCCTCCACTGTGGCCCGCGCCGATTTGGTGATGCGCAATGCGGTGCGGACGGTGGAGTACTACTCGCCGGAGGTAGGCATTGTAAAGGCGGAGCGCTACGACAAGAAAGGCAAGCTGGCTGAGGTGCAGCTACTTACTTCTACCGGCTCGGGCAGCGCCGCCGAAGGCCGCTCGGAAACCAAGCAGAAAATCAAGGTAAAAAAGTCGTAATTTTAGGGCCTCCAACCACTCCTTTGCCGTTATGCGCCCTTCCAACCTCCTGGCTGTATCAGCCGCCGCACTGGCCCTGAGCCTGCCGCTGAGCGTTGTTGCTCAGAAAACTTCGAAAAAGCCGGTTAAAGTAGCCGAAGCCTGCGACAATAAGGCCGAAACGGCAGCCCAGGTCAAGGCCCAAACGGTAGCGCCCGGCACTATCTATGGTACCAGTTTCGCGGCAGCCTCTGCCCGTCCGGTGGGAGAAGTTCGGCAGTTGCTGGGCACCCGCACTACCGCCCCCCTCACGCTGGTAGGCAAGGCCGAGGCCGTGTGCCAGGCCAAGGGCTGCTGGCTGACCCTGGCGCTGCCCGACGGGCAGAAGATGCGCGTTAAGTTCAAGGATTACGCCTTCTTCGTGCCCAAGGACATTGCCGGCCGCACGGTAGTAGTGAACGGGGTAGCCCAGCGCGAGGTAGTATCGGTGGCCGCCCAGCAGCACTACGCCAAAGATGCCGGCAAGTCGGCCCAGGAAATTGCGGCCATTACCAAGCCCCAGGAGCAGCTCAACTTTGAGGCCGACGGCGTGCTGATTCAGGGCCGGCTATAGTTTACCCCCCTTCATTTCTCCCAGAAAAACCCGCCGTGCTTTATAGCTGGCGGGTTTTTCTGTTTCGGATGCCTAGAAAGCCGTAGCTTGCGCCCTACGCTGGCGGCTGCTTCCCGCACCGTGCCGCGGCCCGTCACCTTCCACCCGAACTTACCCGCCATGCCTGATATTCAGCAGCAGATAACGGCCCTGACCGAGCGGCTTCACCACCTCAACTACCAGTATTACCAGCGCGATATTTCGGAGGTTTCCGACCAGGAGTTTGATCAGCTGCTGGCCCAACTGGCTCAGCTGGAAAAGCAGTACCCCGAGCTGGCTCACCCTAACTCCCCCACCCAGCGCGTGGGCGGCACCATCACCAAGCAATTTCCCACGGCCGAGCACCGCTACCCCATGCTGAGCCTGGGCAACACCTACTCCGAAGCCGACCTGCGCGAGTTTGACGAGCGGGTGCGCCGGGGCCTGGAAGGAGCCGGTGTGGCCTACGTGTGCGAGCTAAAGTTCGACGGCGTGGCCATGAGCCTCACTTACCAGCAGGGCCAGCTTACCCAGGGTGTGACCCGCGGCGACGGCACCCGCGGCGACGTAGTAACCAGCAACGTGCGCACCATCCGCAACCTGCCCCTGCACCTGCGGGCCGAGGGCGCCCCCCAGCCCCCCGACTTTGAGGTGCGCGGGGAGATTTTTATGCCCTTGCCCGTATTCGCGGAGCTAAACCAGGAACGGGAAGCCAACGGCGAAGCCCTGCTGGCTAACCCCCGCAACGCCGCCAGCGGCGCCCTTAAACTGCAGGACTCAGCGCTGGTAGCGGCGCGGCGGCTGCGCTTCTACGCGTATTCGTTTTTGATGCCCGGCCGCAACCAGTTTCCCACGCACAGCGCCGCCCTGGAGGCCTTGCGTACCTGGGGCTTGCCCATATCGGATACGTGGCGGCTGTGCGGGACTATTGAGGAAGTGCTGGACTTTGTGCACAAATGGGACAAAAAGCGGTTTGAGCTGCCGGTGGCCACCGACGGCATCGTTATCAAAGTAGATGACTTTCGCCAGCAGGAGCTACTGGGCTTCACGGCCAAGAGCCCCCGCTGGGCTATTGCCTATAAGTATCCTGCCGAGGCCGGCCGTACCCGTTTGCAAGCCATTCAGTACCAAGTGGGGCGCACCGGCGCGGTTACGCCCGTTGCCCTGCTCGACCCGGTGCCCCTGGCTGGTACAGTAGTGAAACGCGCTTCGGTGCACAACGCCAACCAGATTGCCGCTCTCGATTTGCGCCTGGGCGACATGGTGTTCGTGGAGAAAGGCGGCGAAATTATTCCTAAAATAACCGGCGTGGATGTGGCCGCCCGGCCTGCCGACAGCCAGCCGATTGTGTATCCTACGGAGTGCCCAGCCTGTGGTACGACCCTGATTCGGCCTGAGGGGGAAGCCCACTTCCGCTGCCCCAACGACCGGGGCTGCCCGCCCCAGCGCAAGGCCAAGCTGGAGCATTTTGTGTCGCGCAAGGCCCTGAACATCGACGGGCTGGGGGCTGAAACCGTGGGCCGCTTCTTCGACTTGGGGCTGGTAACCGATGCCGCCTCCCTCTACGACCTACCGGCCAAGGCCCCGGAGTTGGCTCAACTGGACCGCATGGGCGAAAAATCGGTGCAGCGGCTGCTAGCAGGCCTGGAGCAGAGCAAGCAGGTGCCTTTCGACCGGGTACTGTTTGGGCTGGGCATCCGGTACGTGGGCGAAACGGTGGCCGAGAAGCTGGTGAACCACTACCGCACTATTGAGGGCCTGGAAGCCGCCACGGCCACCGAGCTGGCCGCCGTGCCCGAGGTGGGCGGTGTTATTGCCGAATCGGCGGCGGCGTGGTTTCAGGAGCCCGAAAACCGCGCGATGCTGGAGCGCCTGCGGGCAGCGGGCCTGCAGCTGGCCCTCACCGGCGAGGCACCCCAGCCCCAAAGCGACCGGCTGGTGGGGCTCACCTTCGTACTGTCGGGTGTGTTTGAGCACCACAGCCGCGAGGAGTTGCAGCACCTGATTGAGCAGCACGGCGGCAAAATTACGGGCAGCATCAGCAAGAAGCTCAGCTACTTGGTAGCCGGCGACAAAATGGGCCCCGCCAAGCGCGAAAAGGCTACCTCCCTGAACGTGCCTATCATTGGGGAAGATGACCTGCTGGCCATGCTACCCACTGCTACCGATGAAGCCGAAACCCCGGAGGAGCAAGCGCAACCAGCCGCCCCAACCACTGGCCAGCAAGGCTCTTTGTTCTAAGCATGGTGTAGAAACGCTGCCCGGCGCAGTTCTGCGTGGCTCGACACCGGGCCACCGGAGTACAGTGTGGTTCCACGTAGCTCCACGCCGGGGTGCGGAATGTCACTGCCCCACATTACGCCAGTCAGATGTTGCAACTTTCCCGGGCCACGCGTAGTCTATTCAGTATCCGTTCCTCTTTAACTTGTTAGTATATGCGTATTTGCCTGTTTGTTCTTGCCCTTATGGCCTATGGCAGCGCTGCCCAGGCCCAGACTCTGCAAACCACCCCCGGCACGCCGCCCAAACCGATGAGCGTGGGAGCTATAACTACCCCAACCGTACCCACCATTCCGACCCCGGAAGCGCAGAAGCTGCTTACCCAGCCCAACACGGTGCTATTGGATGTGCGTACGCCCACTGAATTTGCGGCCGGCCACCTGAAAGGCGCGCAAAACCTCGACTTCCGGGCTGCGGATTTCGCGGAGCAGCTGGCCCGCCTCGACCCCAGCAAGACATACGTGCTGTATTGCCGCTCCGGCGGCCGCAGCAACCAAGCCGGCCTAGTGATGCAGGAAAAAGGCTTCAAGAAGGTAGTAAATGCCGGCGCTTACATCAATTTGCAGGAGAAAAACCTGGAAGACCGCCAACTCTAGCTGCTGAAAACTGATACTATCCACCCCGGGCCCCGGGCAAAACTTCAGCTGGAGTTTTGCCCGGGGCCCGGGGTGCGTTCCGGCCACACCTAGGGCTCCACGGCAAAAGGGAAATTGGCCGTGGCAGCGTTACCCTGCCCATCCGTAACTACCACCGCCAGCCGGTAATAGCCGGGTTGGCTGGGGGCCCGGAGGGTGGTATGCAGCCGGGCGGCGGCCGGCACCACGCCCGCCAGGGTCAGGGGCGGGGTACTCCGCTGCTGATACTCGTTTTCTTCGGCAAAAGGCTTTTCCGGAGTTACCTCCCAACGGGTGTGCAATGGGTCGGCCTCCGGGTCGGTGGCGAGTAGGCGCACGGGGTAGCGCTGGCCGGGTTTCAGCCGCACGCTGGCGGTGGCAGGCAGGCTGTGCAGCAGCAGCTGCCCAATTCGGGGGGCCCGGTTGGTGAGGGGTGGGCCGGCCCACAGCTCCTGCATGAGCTCGGTTATTTCCGTTCGTTCACCAGCCCGGGTAAAGGCGCTGTGCCAGGTGTCGGTGAGCTCAAACTTGTGGCCCCAATAAAACACGTAGCTGCCCAGGCACCGGGCCGTATCCTGGGCTATGCCCGCCTGGTAGCACTGCCGGGCGAAGGCGGCCTTTTCGGTGCTAGTGGCCTCCACGGGGGCTTTCCAGGTGGTCCGGGGCACCTCCCACCAGCCAGGCCCGCCAAACTCCGTAACCAAATAGGGCCGCGTCCAGCCCAGGCGGCGCAGGTCAGCCGGTAAGGTGGCCAGAGAGCCGTAGGCATTCACCGACAGCACATCCAGGTCGGGGCACCAGGCGTTGATGTTGCGCAGCATACCCAGCTGGCCGGTCAGGGTGGTTGTGACGGGGTGGTATGGGTCGAGGCGATGAATCAGGCGGGCTAGCTCATTTATTTCGGCCATCACGCGGGGGTTGGAAGCCTGCTGGTCCATTTCATTGCCCAGGTTCCACATCAGCAGGGCCGGGTGGTGACGGTAGCGTAGCACCTGGGCCTCCACCTCCCGGCGCTGGCGCTGAATGGCGGCGGGGTCATAATAGTCGAACCCCTCCACTTCCCGGCCCAGCCAGATACCCAACAGGACCGTAAGGTGGTACTGCTGCGCTGAATCCAGCAGGGCATCGGCATAATCAGTGGTCCAGAGCCGAATTGAGTTGCCCCCGGCCCGCTGCACTTCCGCGAGCCTGGCAAGCCCCCCGGCCCCCCGAACCCGATACGGCCGGCCGCCGCGTAGCAGCCGGGCATTTTCGCCTTGCTGCACCACGCGCACGGGTACCACGCCGGCTGGTTGGGGTGGCAGCCTTTCCGGAGTAGCCGTCCGCTGGCAGCCAATCAGCAAACCGCTCACAATAGCCAGCACCCACGCACTGCAGAGAAGCCGGCTCAGGAAAGTAAGGAGTAGCATATACTGCTGTGGGGAGAAGGATTCACTAACAAGAAGGTTCAGACCGGCTTTAAACTTAATTATATAATTCATATTTTTTATTATTTAAATACATAAAATACGTACTTTCCAGTGCCTGATCTTACCACACCTACCTTGCCCGATGCCCTTAACTACTACTTTTTCTTTCCTGCCCAAGCAACCGGCCGCACCCGGGGCGCGTGCTGCAGCCGTTAGGGTGCACCGCGCTGCCGGTACCGGAGTGCTACGGGGGCTGATTGTGCTGGGCCTGCTACTGCTGGGCTGGTTTGGGTGGTGGTTTACCGATGCCCGGCACATCGGCTATGCTCCGCTGTTCTGGCTGCTGTGCATCTCCCTCGGTTTTAAGTTGCTGCGCATGCTCCACGAGTGGTATCACTATGCCAGTATCAGCTACGCCCAGGCTCCCCTGCCCCTTTGCCCAGCCCCGGCCGCCTCGGTGGATATTCTGACCACAGCCTGCCCCGGGGAGCCCCACGATATGATTATCCGGACCCTGGAGGCCATGCAGGGCATCCGCTACCCGCACACCAGCTACCTCTGCGACGAAGGCAACGACCCTCTCCTGCGGGCTGAGTGCCAACGCCTGGGCGTGGTGCACGTGACGCGCCAGCAGAAAATCAATGCCAAGGCCGGCAACATCAACAACGCCCTGCGCCAAGCTACCGGCGAGTTCTGCGTCATCCTCGACCCAGACCATGTGCCGGCACCCGAGTTTCTGGACGAGGTACTACCGTATTTCGCCGACCCCACGGTGGGATTTGTGCAGGTGGTACAGGCCTACGGTAACCAGCACGCCAGCCTGGTGGCCCGGGGCGCGGCCGAGCAGACCTACCATTTCTACGGCCCCATGATGATGGGCATGAACGCCTACGGTACCGTGCAGGCCATAGGCGCTAACTGTACGTTTCGGCGCAGTGCCCTTAACTCTATTGGGGGGCACGCCGCGGGGCTTACTGAGGATATGCACACGGCCATGCGCCTGCACGCGGCCGGCTGGCGCTCCGTGTATGCGCCGGTGGTAGTGAGCCGAGGGCTGGTGCCGGTGTCGTTGGCGGCCTTTTACGCCCAGCAGCTCAAATGGTCGCGCGGGTGCTTTGATTTGCTGGTGCACGTGTATCCCCGCCTATTCGGGCAGTTTACCTGGCGGCAGCGGATCCACTACTTGCTGCTGCCCCTGTATTTTCTTTCCGGGCTGATTACGTTGCTGGACGTGAGCGTACCCCTGCTGGGCTTGTGGCTGCACCGCTTCCCCTGGCACGTACCGCTGGGGGGCTTTCTGCTGCACATGGGCCCGGTTGTGGTAACGGCCCTGCTCATCCGGCTGCAGGCCCAGCGCTGGCTCCGGGAGCCCCACGAAACCGGCCTGCACCTGGTGGGCGGCCTGCTGCGGGTGGGCACTTGGTGGATATACCTGCTGGGGCTGATTTATACCATTCTCAACGTGCGGGTGCCCTACATTCCGACCCCCAAGGAAGACACCCTGCAGAATGACTGGCGGCTAAGCCTGCCCAATATTACACTGCTGCTAGTATCGGTTGGGGTGGGTAGCTACGGCCTACTGATGCACCACGATGCCTACGGCTGGCTGCTCACGCTACTGGCGGCTTTCAACGTACTGAGTCTGCTGCTGGTCATACTGATGGGCCAGCAGTTGCTGCTGCAGCGGCTACACAACCAGTTGCGCGCTATCAGCTTGGCCCATTACCTGCTGGTGCTCCTGCCCCGACTGCGGGCCGCCCTCCACACCCGGTTGCTGCCCGCCCTGCGCTACTACGCGCTGCCCGGGGCCCTGGCCGTTGGAGTCGCCAGTGTCGGGGGCAGTATCTGGCAGCGGCATCACACCCAGCTGCAGCAGGCGGAGCTGGCGCAGCAGTGGCTGTGGCAGGGCGACTCCGTACTGCATTTCGGCCAGACGCACTCACTGCCGCTTGGGCAGCTGGTGGGCGCGGGTGCGTACGTATCTGCTCCAGCCCCTCGCGCAACCCTAGTGCACTGGACGCTTACCGCCGGGCAGCTGCGGCAGCTTACTCCCACTGCGCTGCGGGAGCTTAGCGCCGCCGGCTACGTTCCGTTGCTCAGCTGGCCTATTCTGGCCCATACCGATACCAGTTGGGCTCCCACGCTCCGGCGGCTGGCGCGTAGTGGCTCCCCGGTGCTGCTCCGCCCAGTATTGCCGCCCGCCCTCACTGCCAGCCAGCACCGCCGGCAGTGGCAGCACGTAGCCCGCATTGCCCAGGCTAGCCCGCAGTCCAGCATTATTTTGGTCTGGACGCTACCCGCCCAGCGGCCAGTAGTCGACTACTTCCCGGGCCGGGCCACCGTGCACTGGCTTGCCGCCGAGTGCCCGAATGGGGAGGCAGATTACCCAGCCCGAAGAGCTGTTCTTGCTCATTATCCGGAGCTTCACCAGCTGCCCGTTGCGCTCCTGACCGACACTGCCGTTCTGCATAGCCGATTACCACAGCTAGCCAGCCGCTACCCCGAGCTTAAGGCGCTGATTAACCGCCAGCCTACCCCCACTACGTGGTTTGCTCGGCGGTAAGTTCAGCAGCCAGCAAAACTGCCCGGCTACTTTCGCAGAGGCGAGGCAGTCGGGCAGTTTTTTACTTAAATATATTATAAACCGCTGTTTACAAACGGCTTATCACCCCCTACTAAAAGCTTTGCACGATGCTATTGTGCAGGGTACGGGGGCTCCAGTAGCCGCTGGCAATAATGCGGCGAATGGTGTAGAGCGGGTCCTGCTGGTCGCGCTTTTCGGCCAGGATGAAGGCCGCATCCATGCCGCGCTTCTTCAGCTCGGGAATGGACTCGGGGCGCCACAGGCCGAAGGGGTAGGCGAAGTAGTTGATCTTCTTGCCGGTAATTTCTTCGAGCTTTTTGGTAGGCTCCTCAATTTGGGTAACCCAGTCCTTACCCTCGTACTTCTTCACGTTGTGATGGTCCCAGGTGTGGGAGCCGATGACGTTGCCCTCATCCGAAAGCTGCTTTACCTGCGCCTTGCTCATGTAGTTGGGCCGGCCCAGGCTCACCGTCATGATGAAATACACCGCCTTGAATCCGTACTTGTCCAGCGTGGGCCGGGCCACCGTGAACTGGTCGAGGTCGGTGTCATCAAAGGTGAGCATGATGGGCTTGCTGGGCAGGGCCGCGCCGGTGGTCAGGTAGGCGTACAGTTGGTCGGGCAGGATGGTGTGGTAGCCCGAGTCGGCCAGCATCTTGATCTGGGCCCGGAACTGCTCCACCGGCACAATGTAGTCCTTGGCCCCTTTCGAGTCCTTGGCGCGCCAGTCCCGGATTTGGTGATAGCACAGAATGGGCACCTGGGGGCGGGCCGTAATAGTAGCCGCATCGGCCCGCTGGCCGGCCGGAATGGTAGCCGGGGAGCCGGCGCTGGTGCTGGCCGCCGAGGCGTTGCCGGCGGTGGGCGTGGCGGCGGTGCTGGCCGAGTCGGCCGCATCCTGGGCTTTGTTTACCACGGCGGCCGTTTCGGAGGCAGTGGCGTTTTTGGCGTCGTTGCAGGCGGGCAGCGCGGCTAGAGTGGCCAGCGCGGCGGCCAGCACGGGGTACTTGGGGAAGTTCATGAAAAGGAATAATGCGGCCCAAGGAGCTTCAGACCGTACTTTTAAGGGTGATAGGCCGACCTTGGGCTAGGGCATTGTATCTTCGCCGCAGGACTTCCCTCTACAAATCAACCGCTAATTTTTCGCATGGACAACCTTCGTGGTACCGGCGTCGCCCTCGTCACCCCCTTCACTCCCACCCCCGACCGCGCCGTGGATTACCCGGCCCTGCGCCGGCTCATTGATTTCACCATAGACGGCGGCGTAGAATACCTCGTCATCAACGGCACCACGGCCGAGTCGCCGACCCTCACCACCGAGGAAAAAGCCGAAATTCTGCGCGTAGTAAAAGAGCACGTAGCCGGCCGTGTACCCTTGGTGTACGGCATTGGCGGCAACGACACGGCCGCTGTGGAGCGCACCATCCGCAGCACCGACCTGACGGGCATTGCGGCGCTGCTTTCGGCCTCGCCCCACTACAACAAGCCCAGCCAGCGCGGCATTATTGCCCATTACCATCGCTTGGCCGATGCCTCGCCGGTGCCGGTGCTGCTCTATAACGTGCCCGGCCGCACCAGCTCCAACCTCACCACCGCTACCACCCTGGAGCTGGCCCGGCACCCCAACATCATCGGCATCAAGGAAGCCAGTGGCAACCTGGAGCAGTGCATTGCCATTGCCGCCGCCAAACCCGACGATTTCCTGCTGATTTCGGGGGATGATATGATGACAACCTCGCTCATTAGCTTCGGGGGCGTGGGCATCATCTCGGTGCTGGCCAACGCCTTCCCCCGCCGCTTCTCCGACATGACCCGCGCTGCCCTGGCCGGCGACTTCCAAGAAGCCAGCCGCCTGCTGTTCGGCTTCGTGGAGCTGAACCCGCTGATGTATGAGGAAAGCAACCCTGTGGGCGTGAAAGCTGCTCTGGCTGCCCAAGGTATCTGCGCCGACGCTGTACGCCTGCCGCTGGTAGAAGGCTCGGAAGGGCTAAAAGCCCGGATTACGGCCTACGCTGGATAGCCCAGATAAAATTCATCGTACAAAAAGAGGCGGCCTAAGGCCGCCTCTTTTTGTACCAGATACTTTATAGAAGGTCCTTAAACTGGCCCTTTCCGAAATATTCTGCCCCGTCGAACTGATTCGTTGTACCAGTTGATAACAGTTCAAACCGCAGCCGCTTCCCGTCGATGTTAACGTAATCCAGCAGTACAAAGCCGTAGCGCGGGTGGAACAGCAGATCCAGCGTGGAGCGGCCTTGGGTGCAGCGGGCCACGGCCGTTACCCGCTGGCAGGTGAGCTGGCCGAGCCGCGTGGTTACGGGTTGTTCGCCAACTGTTTGGTAATGGGTTTTGACCAACATCCGGCCTTTCCAAACGGCCCAGGCAGGGTTTGACCACTGAGAGCCAACCTCTAGTTCCCAGTCCCATTGCTGGCCTGTTACAGGTGGCTGTTTAATTTCCGGGAAGGGACTCAATTCCAGAATAGCGTACTGGTCGAAGCGAGGAGGATGAATCCAGATACCACCAGCACTTTCCTCTACCCCGGTTTTGCTGGATATGTTACTGGTTCTGCTATGCCAGCCAATTCCCTTTTGAGTGGAATCCATTCGCCACGCCACACCCGACGAGGTCAACACTACAGTATCGACTACTGCCCATCGGCCCGACTCGAAGCGACTTACCTGGTAAATAAATTCTCTGTTTTTGGAGAATACTTCCTGCTTCCTAGCTGTGGATTTCGCTTCCCTGTTAGTAGGCTGATCCTCTGGTCTTACTTTTTCCTGATTGCAACCCAGAATCAAGACTCCCAGCAAGCCAACCAGCAAAATCAGGCTTTGCTTAACCCGTTGCACCCCACCCATACCTACCAGCCACTGGCCAGCACATCAGCCACGTGCAGGGTTTTAAGGGGCTTTTTCTCGCGGCGGATGTAGGCATCGAGGTGCATGAGGCAGCTGGTGTCGGTGCTGATAAGGTAGTCGGCGCCGGTAGCCAGGGCGTGTTCTACTTTCTGCTCAGCCATAGCCACCGATATAGCTTCGAATTTCACGGCGAAGGTGCCACCGAAGCCGCAGCAGGTTTCGGTTTCGGCCATTTCCAGCCGCTCCAGGCCCGGCACGGCATCCAGCAGCTGGCGCGGGGCTTCGCGGATGCCACACTCGCGCAGGGCTGAGCAGGAGTCGTGGTAGGTGTACTTGCCGCTGAGCCGGGCCTGCGGAATCGACTGCACCCCCAGCACGTCCACCAGAAACTCCGTCAGCTCAAACGCCCGCCGCTGCACCCCGTGGTAGCGGCCCGAGTCGGGCGTGCCTTCGAACAAATCGGCGTAGGTGTTGCGCACCATGCCAATGCAGGAGGCCGAGGGGCTCACGATATAGTGCTCCTGCTCGGTGGGAAAGTCGGTGAGGAATTTGCGGGCCACCTCGCAGCTCTGCTCCTTATAGCCGGCGTTGTAGGCGGGCTGCCCACAACAGGTCTGGTTGGCGTTGTAGTGCACCTCGCAGCCCACCGCCTCCAGCACCTTCACCATATTCAGGGCCGTGTGCGGGAAAAGCTGGTCAACAAAGCAGGGAATGAACAGGTCGACTTGAGGGGCTGGCATTGGGAGTAGTCAAGAGTCAGGTGGCGGAGCTACGAAAGTACGATTTGATTGCCATCCGTAGCGGTGGGCTGGACCAGGCCAGCACCAGCGTCAGCAAGCCCAGCAAGCCGAATCCAACAGCCCCCACTTTGTTTTCTGACTGAACGCTGCCTGCCGACAGCAGCACCTGGCCTGCTTTTTCCAGCTGATATACCAGCGGGCTGCCCTTGGCGGCATCCTCGTTATAGTAGACTTGTACTGAGTCGCCGACGTGCAGCTGGGCAGTGTAATAGGCAGCCAGCTCCTCACTTTGCCCGAGGTACACCTCCCAGATCCGGTCTTGCGGGTGCGTGGCAAATTTCAATATGTAGGGCCGATACCGGGCTGTGGAACGCCGAACCTCCACCCACGATACCACCCCATCGGCACGGGCCAGGCTGGCCAGCGGCTGGCTGGCGCGGTACCATAGCAAGCCCGAGCCAGCCAGCAGTAGCAGCACGAGCAGCCCAATCTTTACCAGCACCCAGGGCAGCCTGGCCCGCGCTGCCGCTTGCTGCTGTTTGGTGTACCGTTTTCGTCGTTGTTGCTGCCGCTGCGCATGCACAGGGGTTGAATTGCGCCGATTCGCCATTGGCGTAGTTCAATGCCCGGCAAATATGCGCTGATTCCAGGTCAGCGCCTCTGCTAGGGCCTCCCGGGTCAACTCCGGCGCGGCACCAATTTCGGCGGCGAAGTCCAGGAGCCGTTCGGTGGGCATGTTGCCGGTGAGCTCATCGGCCGCCATGGGGCAGCCGCCGTAGCCGCCCAGCGCCCCATCGAAATGGCGGCAGCCGGCCTCGTAGGCGGCCTGCACCTTCTCGCGCCAGGTGGTGGGCGTGGTGTGCAGGTGCGCCCCGAAACGAATGTGCGGGTAAGCGGCCGTCAGTTCCCGGAAGGCCGGGGCAATGGTGGCCGGCGTGCTGGCCCCAATGGTATCCGACAGGGCCACGATGCCCACCCCCAGGGCGTCAAGCTTCTGGGTAAACTCACCGAGCACGGCGGGGCTCCAGGCGTCGCCGTAGGGGTTGCCGAAGCCCATACTCAGGTACACTACCTGCTCTTGCTCAGTGCGGGCGCACAGCTCCTGCATGCGGGCCACGTCGTCGAGGGCCTGGGCAATGCTTTTGTTGGTATTGCGCTGCTGGAAGGTTTCGGATACGGACAGTGGGAAACCAATAAACCGGATTTGCGGATACTGGGCGGCCATTTCGGCCCCGCGCAGGTTGGCCACAATGGCCAGCAGCTGCGTTTTGGATTGGCTCAAATCCAGTGCCGCAAGCACCTCGGCCGTATCGGCCAGCTGCGGAATGGCTTTTGGTGACACGAAGGAGCCGAAGTCCAGCGTGTCAAACCCCACCCGCAGCAAGGTGTTGAGGTAGCTGATCTTGTCGGCGGTAGGGATGAACGTGGACCAGCCCTGCATGGCGTCGCGGGGGCATTCGGTGAGGTGGAGCATGGGTGGGAAGGGTGGTGAAGTTGCGAAGTTGTGAAATTGTGAAAGAACCCACGCCATGCAGAGCTGCACGAATAGGCTCAGATGGTGGCAGCAAGCCGTCCGATAGTGCAATGCACGGAGCTATCATGCTTGGGCGCAGGCAGAAGCCAGAAGCCAGAAGCCAGACACGGGACAACAGAACCATCACTTCACAATTTCACCTTTCACAACTTCACCACTTGCCAAAGAACTACTCTGCCACGGCTGGGGTTTATCCTATTACCTAATTCGCTCTATCTAGCCCCGTTCAATGCTGCACCGCCTTCGTGCTCTGCCCGCCGTTCTGTTCGTCCTATTTCTTACCGCTTGCAGCCAAAGTCAAACGCTGCAAGGTATCTTCCAGGCCCGCACCCCGCACGAAGCCTATGCTCATAAGCTGAAACAGGCCGGCCTGGCCGAAACCGCCCTGGGCCGCGACTGGCTGCGGGCCGCCGACCAGGCCCTGCGCGACTCCTTGGTGGTGAAGCTGCCCTTCCAGGAATCGGGCTTTTTCCCGGCTGACCGCGCCGTAGCCACCGGCCTGCGCTACCAGGTGCGGCAGGGCGAGGCCATCCACATCAGCCTCACGCTCGCCCCCGGCACCCGCGCGCCCAAAGTATTCGTGGATGCCTTCGAGCTGAACCCCGACCGCTCGGCTCCGCGCCCCCTGGCCTCGGCCGATACCGCCGACCTGAGTTTCCGTTATGTGGCCGATGCCGACCGGCAGCACCTGCTGCGGGTGCAGCCGGAGTTGCTGCGCGGGGGCCGCTACACCCTGCGTATTCGGCGGGAGCCTAGCCTAGGGTTTCCGGTCCGGGGCAAGTCGGATGTGGCCGTGGGCTCGTTCTGGGGCGTAGACCGGGACGGTGGGGCCCGCCGCCACGAGGGCATCGATATCTTCGCCCAGCGGGGTACGCCGGCCGTGGCCGCCGCCAACGGTTACATTACTAGGGTGCAGGAAACCCCGCGCGGGGGCCGGGTGGTATGGCTGGCCGATACCGACCACGGCCAGCACCTCTACTACGCTCACCTGGATAAGCAGCTGGTGCAGGCCGGCCAGCAGGTAAAACCCGGTGATACCCTGGGCCTGGTGGGCAACACCGGCAACGCCAAAACTACCCCGCCCCACCTGCACTTTGGCGTGTACCGCAACGGCGCCGTCGACCCATTCCCCTTCGTGCGCCGCGCCGATGCCCTGACGCCCGCCCCGAAAGTGCTACCCGCCCGTCTGGGCCAGTGGGTGCGGGCCCGGGAAGCCAAATTGAGCCTGCGCCGCACCCCAGCCTCTACCGCCGCCGTAGCTGCCTCAGCTACCCGCGCCACGCCGCTGCTGGTGCTCGGGGCTTCAGCCGAGTGGCTGCGGGTGCAGTTGCCGGCCGGCCGCACTGGTTTTGTGCTGGCTAAAGCCGTCCTGACGGCCGCCCCTCTGCGTCGTGAGAACCTGGCGGCCGTGGCAGAGCTTCGCTCCTTCCCGCTGCCCGATGCCCCCGCCATTGCCTCCCTGCCGGCTCAGACGGCCGTAGCAGTGCTGGGCGAGTTCGGCGGCTACCGGCTGGTGCGCCAGGCCGATGGCCGCACGGGATGGGTAGCGGTGCAGTCGGTGTAGGGTGGTTTCTTGCGGCCTGGCTGACACAGGCAAAGGAACGTCATGCGGAGCGCAGCAGAGCGTAGTCGAAGCATCTCTACCGTAATAGTAAACCCGACATTTGATGATGCATGATAACGAAGCGGGAGAGATGCTTCGGCTACGCTCAGCATAACGTTCCTTTGCTGCCTCTGCCTCTTCAACAGCCTAGACTATTCCGATAATTTTCTCTTATCTGCCCTATTTCTTCACCTGGGCTTCATGCACCGGCCCGTACGTTTGATGCGGTGATTGGAGTAAAGAACGCGGGGCCGCTTTGTCAACGAAGCGGTTCCGCGTTTTTCTTACCCCGGCGCGGTGGTTGCCCCGTACCCAGCCCAGAAATTTCTGTTCTCTTTTTAAGACCGCCCTTCCAATGCGCACTCCCCTTTTTGCCGCCGCGCTTTCCCTGTTGCTGGCCGGCGCTGCCCCCGTTTCCTTCGCCCAGTCCCCCGGGCCCGCCCGCACCGCCACTGCGGCCGCTGCCTGGAATATCACCCTCGATGCGGCTCTGCAGCAGGCCAAAGCTACCGGCCGGCCCGTGCTGGTCGTTTTCTCGGGTTCCGACTGGTGCAAGCCCTGCATCATGCTCAAGCAGGAAGTGTTCGATAAGCCTGAGTTTGAGCAGTATGCCCAGAGCAAGCTGGTGCTGGCCCGCTTCGACTTCCCGCGCAGCAAGAAAAACAAGCTGCCAGCCGAGCAAACCAAGCTCAACGAGCAGGCTGCCGCCAAGCTGAACAAGGAAGGGGCTTTTCCGCTGGTGGTGCTTCTCTCGCCCGATGGTAAAGTGCTGGCCAAAACCGGCTACCGGGCCGGCGGGGCCACGACCTATATCACCTACCTGAACACGCTGCTGGCGCAGAAATAATCCGTAGTTCACCGATGACCGATGCCCGATTCTTCGGCGGCATCGGCCGTTTTGCCTGCTTTGTTCTACTGCCTTTATGCTCCAGCGTTTTCTTTGGTTTTTCTGCCTGCTGGGCCTGCTGCCGCTGGCCGCTGGTGCCTCCCCCGGTCATCCGCGCAACTTCACCAAGGAGGCCCGGCTAATGGGCTCCCACTTCACCTACACGGTGGTGGCCGACAACGACACGCTAGGCTGGAACGCCCTCAACGCCGCCCTTGCCGAAACACGCCGCATCGACCGGCTCATGTCGTTCTGGGATTCTACCTCGCAGATTACCCGCATCAACCGCGCCGCCGGCCTGCGCCCGGTGGTGGTTGATCAGGAGGTGTTCGACCTGATTCAGCGTACCCTGCGCATTTCGGAGTTGAGCGGGGGCGCGTTTGACGTCACCTTCGCCTCGGCCGACAAGATTTATAAGTTTGACCGGCAGGAGCACCCGCTGCCCGCGCCGGAAGTAATGAAGGCCGCCGTGGCCCGCATCAACTACCGCAACGTGCTGCTCGACCCCGCCAAACGCACCGTACTACTCAAGGAGAAAGGCATGCGGATGAATCTGGCCGGGGTACTGCAGGGCTACGGCATCCGGCGGGCCCGGCAGGTGCTGGATAAGCTCGGCATCAAAGGCGGCCTGCTCAATGGTTCGGGCGACATCCTGTGCTGGGGCCGCCAGGCCGACGGCTCGCTCTGGCGCGTAGCCATCGGCGACCCGGACCACCCCGGCAGCATTTCCTCCTGGGTGCAGGTAACCGACGTGGCCGTGGTGACGGCCGGCAACTACGAGCAGTATTTCACCGCGGCCGGCCGGGTGTATGGGCACATCATCAACCCCGCCACGGGCATGCCCGCCACCGGCCTGCGTTCCGTTACCATCATCTGCCCCGATGTGGAGTTGGCCGACTGTCTGGATGAGGTAGTGTTTGTAAAAGGAGCGGTGGATGGGCTGGCCTTTATCAACACGCTGAAAGGCGTGGATTGTACGCTTATCACCGACGACAACCGCACGCTGGTATCCAAAAACATGCAGGTGCGCTACCTGCGCAACAATGCCCCGGTGCCCACCGTCGTGGCCCCACGGCCCTAGCAGCGGCCCTGTTTCTTCGCCCTCTTGCTCCCCTCATCCATGAACCGAACCCTTATTTTTTCGCGTCGGTGCCGCCCTTTGCTGGGGCTGGCCGGGCTACTGGCCGCTACGGCCAGCCTTTCGAGCTGCGTATCGGTGGCCGCTTACCAGAAAGTATATCTCAACGACGAGGACATGAAGCTTGCCAACAAGCGGGTAGAAGTGTACGAATCCAATTTCGAAAGCTACCGGGAAGGGGCCGGCGGTGCCAACGGTGGCAAAGTCGGGGGTGGTTGTGGCTGTAACTAGCTGTTCAGAAAACTTTATAGAACGTCATGCTGAGCGGAGCCGAAGCATCTCTACCACTTCGTTGCCCTCGCATTGATTAATCAGAGGTAACGATGCTTCGGCTTCGCTCAGCATGACGACCTGAAGCCCCTTTCTACACAACTCCCCTCGTTTTTGCGATGAACTTCTCCCCTCTTCTCCGCGGTGACCGGATACTGCCGCTAGCCGCCGGGCTGCTGCTGCCGGGGCTGGCCCTGGCCCAGGGCGGCCTCACGCCCAACCGGATTGATGGCTCCGGCGTGCCCGTTACGCCTTCTGCCACCAACGTCAGCACGGCCTCACCCGGCGAGACGGAGGTGAACATCCTCGGCAGCTACTATCAGCAGGACGGTTCCCACGGGGCCGTACAGGGCGGGCAGGGCACCGAGCAGCTCACCGACGTGACGCCCACCATCATCCTCAACATTCCGCTCGATACTGTCAGCCGCCTCACGGCCAACATCGGGGCCGACTTCTACGCCTCTGCCTCCACTGACCGCATTGATGGCGTAGAGGGGCTGTACCTCTCCACGCCGTCTTCGCACGATGCCCGCTACCACGTGGACCTGGGCTACTCCCGTGAAAATAAGGCCAGGCACCGCATTGTGGGGGTAGGCGGCGGCGTGTCGAAGGAGTATGACTACTTCTCGGTGAACGTGGCCGCTTCCTGGGCCAAGGCCTCGCAGGATGGCAACCGGGAGCTAAGCGTGGCCGGGCAGGCCTTTTTCGATAAGGCCAAGCTGATTTACCCCACCGAGCTGCGCACCGGCCAGATGCTGGTGCCCACCGATACCCGCCAGAGCTACAACCTGAATCTGGTGTACTCGCAGGTGATTAGCCAGCGGCTGCAACTAGCGGTGAGCACCGAACTGGTATACCAGAGCGGGCTGCTGAGCACTTCTTTCCACCGGGTATACTTCCAGAACACGGCTTTACCGAAAGTCGAGCAGCTCCCCCAGCGCCGCTTCAAGTACCCGGTGGGCCTGCGCCTGAGCTACTACGCCACCGACATAGTGCAGCTACGTGGCTTCTACCGCTTCTACAACGACAACTTCGGCATTACGGCCCACACGCTGGAGCTGGAAGCCCCGCTGAAGGTCACGCCCTTCTTCGTGCTGTACCCCTTTTACCGCTACCACACCCAGACGGCCGCCAGGTACTTCGCCGCTTACGCCCAGCACAGCCTCACCGACGAGTTTTACACCTCCGACTACGACCTATCGAAATTCTCGGCCAACAAGTACGGGCTGGGGCTGCGCTACTCCCCGGTGTACGGCATTTCGCGCTTCAAAACGCCGTTCAGCAACAGGGCCGGCGGCCGCAAGGTGGCCAAATTTAAGTCCTTGGATGTGCGCTATGCTTATTACCAGCGCAACATCGACTTCCAGGCCAGCGTGGTCAGCTTCGATTTAGCTTTTACGATGCCGTAGCGGCGGCCCCCACCTAGCAGCGGAAAGCCCCGCCCGATACGGTATCGGGCGGGGCTTTTGTACAGCTAAGCCGGAGTACCTATTCCGCAATGACGACGGCACGGCCGAGCTTTTTGGAATACGCTACTCGCCGCTCCCGACCATCGGCCGATGGATAATCGAAGCCCACAGCACGGGCATCCTCCTTTACCGAAGTCCAGGATTGAGCATCTACGTTCTGGGGCTGGGGGGCGGCGCGGGGCACAGCAGGCTGCACAAACCGGTCGTCGCGGAAGAAGCTGTTCATACCCTGCAGAATTGCAATTTCCTTGTCGCGCAAGGTAGCCGCCTGGGGGTCGTCCAGGTCCCGCTCGTTGATGAGGGCCGTAGCCGGCATCACCTCCTTGCGGAGCGTATCCCCGGTGGGGCTGATGATCATGAAGTAGGCCTGCGAAGTAGCAATTTTGGGCCCGCGCAGTTGCAACACAAAATTATCCTTGGCTTTGGTAGAGGAAAAGGTGTGCGCCGCATTCACCGTGCGTAGCACAGTGCGCTCCGACACACGGCCCCGGTTGGCCTCGGGCGAAGGTGTGAAAACCCGGTCAGCATTCTTGGATGTCCCTACCTCCCGCTCGGTATTGATACAGGAAGCAAGCTGGAGCAGAAACAAGGCCCCCACGGCAGGGAGTACAAGCTTTTTCATAAAAGGGGAGTGAGCCATCATCAAATCAGTTCGGCAAAATACAAAAACCAGTGGTAGCCGGAATCAGCGTATTTTCCTGCAAAATCAGGAGTGGAAGGGAGGAGCATCAGTTAGCCGGTGGGGAGGCAGAGCCGAGACCCTAGGCACTATAGCCTATGCGGCTTTTTACGGGATGAACTACCCGTTGGGATGCACTTACCACACTTTTTTCACTGTATTTAAAACAATCCCAGCTCAAACCCCACCAACCAGCGCGGAAGTTCCGCATACGCAGGGTTTGCTGAGGCCGTAAAGGTATCGGAGAGGCGGTAGCGGCCCAGCAGAGCATAGCGCCCCGCCCCCAGCCGGGCCCCTACCCCGTAAGGCCAGCGGCGGACGTAGCCCAGGCCGTGCTCCACGGTGTTTATCCGCTTGCTGCCCGTTGGGCCGGGCTGGTCCTGAGTGCGGTGCGTTGATGCCATTACCCAGCCGCCCCAGCCGCTGACATCCAGGTAGCGCCCAATCACATTGCCCCGACGCCCGACGCCAAGCCGCACGTACGGCTCCAGGTGCAGCTGCGAAAGTACGATGGACTCCTGTTGATGGAGCTGGGTAGTTGGCAGCAGCTTGCGGCTATTTTGCTCCAGCGAATATACCAGCCGGGCGTAGCGCACATCAAAACCCGTGGCCAGGGCCTTGCTGATCTTAAACTTATACCGCACCCCGGCAAATGGCTCAGAGGATGCCCAGTACCGTAAGTCGGCGCCGGAGCCGGTGGGCCGGCCGACTACGGCCGCATACCCCAGGAACACGTGCTGAAAAAAGGCCCGGTTTGGTCCGTACCCAACCTCCATGGAGTCGGTGGCTGGAGTAGCGCGCAGCAGCACCCGTTGTGCCTGCACCTGGGGCAGCAGCAGGCAGCCGGTGGCCAGTGCACCTAGTAGTAGCGTCCTCTTCATTTGGCCGGATACGTTGCGGTATAGCCCCGGTAGTGCACCCGAACTGATTTTTCACCTTCAAACTGGTTTACAGGCACCTGCAACACCACGCGCTGGGTTACTTCCAGCACTTCGTAGCGCAGCGGATGCCCGGCGGCGTCCAGCACCTGCCAGTACAGGTAATGAGGAAGCTCTGGGGCCACTACTTCGTCGGGTTCAGTACTATGGGGGCCTTGGGCCTGCTCCTGCCCTACTGGCGCTACGGATTTCCCGCCGGCCGGAGTAGTTGCTTGCACCGAATCGGCGAAAAGCGGTAAGGTGCGAGCCGGCACAAACGCAGCTTCTGGCCGAATGACAACCCGCAGAGTGGAATCCTGACGGACGAAATCGAAGGTTGGGGCGACTGGAGGGCGCGCCTGCAAAACGGTCCGGGCCTGGGGCAGCCCATAGCCGTGAGCGTAGTCGAAATACGGGTACAGCTGTCCGGCCTGCTGAATTTGCCGGAACAGCTCCATGGCCGTGAGGCTACGCTGCTTTTCCCACACACAGGCCGCAAAGCCCGCCACCAGAGGGCTAGCGAAGGAAGTGCCCTGGGTGCGGGTGTAGCCACCGGGCAACGCCACCACAGCCGCTCCAAACGCGGCCACATTGGGCTTCAGGCGCTTGCCCGGAGCCGGCCCGTAGCTGCTGAAGTCAATGTGCAGGTACGTGTCGGGGTCGAGGCCGCCCACTGCCAGTACCGAGTCTCCATCAGCGGGGGTGCCTACTGTGCGCCACTTGGGGTCGTCGCCGTCGTTGCCGGCCGCGTTTACCACCAATATGCCTTTGCGGACCGCCATTTCGGCGGCGCGGGCTACCAGGCTGGTATGGCCGTTCATCTGCTCCGGAAAATAGCGCCGGTCGGTGTAGCCCAGGGAAGAGTTAATGATATCGGCCCCGTTGCGGTCGGCCCACTCGGCGGCGGCCAGCCAGGCTTCCTCCTCGGCGTACCGCTCCCGGTACATCTGCTCGGTGCGGGCCAACAGAAACTCAGCTCCGGGGGCCAGTCCCAGGTAGGTACTATCTGGCAGCTGCCCGGCAATGCAGGACAGCACCTCCGTGCCGTGGTTGCCGCCCTGGTACACAAAGGGAGTGCGGCGCAAAAAATCGTAGGTACCCACAATGGCCTGCCGCCGCCGCAAGTGCGCAAACGCCGCGTGCCGGTCAGCCCCGTTAAAGCCCACGTCAAAAATGGCAATGCGCAGGCCCTTCCCACTGAGGTTGGCTTTCTGAAAGTCCTTGGCTCCCAGGGAAGCCGTTTGCCGCCGGGCCAACGAGCGCTCGGCGGCCGTGAGCGGGCGGGCAGGAGCAGCAGCCTTACCAGCCGGCAACATGGGCATGAGGGGCCAGGCTACTACACTCCGCACACCCGGCAGGTGGCGTAGCCGCTCGGCCTGGGCCGGCGTAGCCCGGCAGGATACTGCGTTAAACCAGCGGCTTACCAGCGTTATGGTATCAGTGGTGGCGCGCACTTGGGCCAGAAAATCGGGCCGCACCGGAAAATCGGTGCTATCGGCGGCGGGCAGGTGCTGGCGCCGGCGCCGGGCCTGAGCAGGGGCACTGAAATAGGTAGCCGGCCGGAGAGTCTGGCCGGCTTTGTTGCGGAAGCTGACCCAGTAGCGCGCCGTAATGGGCGAGTTCTGAGCCTGAGCAGCCAGCGAGAACAGCCAAAACAAGCCGAGGTAGTAAAAGCGCAAGCGAATAGAATTGAAGAAGTATAGGGCGGGCACCAAAATACGACAAACCATTCAACTCCCCCGGCAAATTGATTTCTAACTCGTTCTAAACCTCCGATACCGATACCGTAACTACGCCGGCAAATCAAGCGTTGAACTTAGACTGCCCGCTTACAAGTAGTACACCTCTGATTTCTGCCATGAAATATTTCCCTTCAACTCACTTTTTGCGCGCTGCGTGCGGCATAGGTCTGCTTTTTGGAGCTACCAACTGCGTATCACAAAAAAAATACGCCGCGCTGCAAACCCAATACACAGACGCAACTCGTTCGCGCGACCAGTTACAGGTCGAGAAAACGGCTCTTCAGCAGGAAAAAAGTCAGAATGAAGAAGCACTGCGCACGAGTTTATTATCTAAAAGTGAGCAAGTAAATCAGCTGAATGTCAACCTAAGCGGAGCCCAGCAAGAGAATTCCCAGCTTTCGGCTGATTTGCGGGGCAAGGAGCAGCGAATTGCAGATATGCAGCGTATCCTTGATCAAAAAGATGCGGCCGTGAAAGCACTCCGGCAAAAAGTTGGCGATGCGCTATTGGGTTTCACTGCCCAGGATTTACAAGTAAATGTGCGAAACGGGAAAGTATACGTTTCGCTTTCCGAGCAACTGCTGTTTAAATCCGGCTCTACCAAGGTTGACCCCAAGGGCCAGGAGGCCCTCACAAAGCTGGCCATTGCCCTGAAAGGAAATCAGGATGTAAATGTGCTGGTAGAAGGCCACACGGACAATGTACCCGTTGCAAAAGGCACAGCTGGCATGCGCGACAACTGGGATTTGAGTGTATTACGTGCCACGGAAATCACCCGGATTTTAACCCAGGCCGGGTTACCAGCGGCGCAGGTCACCCCCTCTGGCCGGGCCGAATATGCCCCAATAGCCACCAACGACGGCGCTATGAATAAGGCACTTAACCGAAGAACCGAAATTATTCTTACGCCAAAGCTGGATGAGCTATTCCAAATTCTGGAACAAAATTAGGTGCATATAATGCCTAAAAAAGGGAGCAGCTGCCTAAATATACAGGCGGCTGCTTCCTATTTTTTTACGCATAATTGCGCAAATAAAACTTCTCTGCTTACAACTTCCGGCCCATAGTTCCGTATGCAAAATCACTCTTTTTAAGAACTACACGCTGTTCACCGCCACTGCTTTTGCAGTGGCTTTTCTGGCAGTTAATTGTTGATGATAGTAAGAGTACGCGAAAAATGCGCTTGTCATCACAGAAAAAAATATTCAAATTTGAGTTTTACTTTTCTTCCTAAATAAATTTCTAGCCCCATGGCAACTGCTGACCTTAACAAACTGCAACAAATCCTGGCAAATGCCGAGGATAATGACGCCCTACTCACGCAAATTCGCAAGCAGGTAGGAAAGGTAAATGAGCTGCTCACGGAGCTCAATGAAATGCTGGACCCTGAATACAAGATTGTTAAAAAAGAGCGTAAGCCCCGCGCCGTAAGCGCTACCGGCAAGCGCCCCGGCCGCCCCAAAAAGAACGTCAGCGCCGAGTAATTCGGCTGCGCATACATACAACAGAACCGCCCGGCTGCTCGCAGTCGGGCGGTTCTGTTGTATGGTGGTCACGCTACAACAGGCTGAAGGTGGAACTCGGCCTCGCGCTGCCACACCTGCCCATCGTGGCGAAATAGTACCAGCTGCTGCAGTACGGCCGGGGCATGTAACCGGCGTTCCTCGAAAACCGCCCGCAAGGCGGGTACCTGGGCGGGTGGCAAGTCGCGGGTGGCCAGGGTCACGTGCGGCACGAACGGGCGAGTTGACTGGGGCACCGGGAGCAGCTGCCGGCCGCATAGCTGGTATAAAGCACTGTGTAGTTCGTGCAATTCCGCAGCCTCCGTAACCGCCACGTATAGGGTGCGCTGCTGAAACCACCTGAAATCATGAAGCTGAACCCGGCAGGCGTGATGAGCCGCCGCGAAAGATGCCAGGAGGCGGGTGGCCTGTCCAGCAAACTCAGGGGGCTGCCGCAACGGCGGAATCAGGGTAATGTGCGGGGGCAACCGGATGGCATTGCGGCTATCAGTAAGCTGATGCACCTCCTGCTTTAGCGCCCACACCTGCTGGCTTACCTCCTCGGGCAGTAGTAGCGCAACCAGGTAAAGCTCCATAGGATGGGTAGTTGAGAGTATACAAAGTGCCCCGAGTATCAACGCCCTGCCGCGTAGCTCCCGTACTGGCAGTACGACACCACGCGGCAGGGCGTTGATACTCGGGGCGAGGGCGTGTAGGGCTAGAGGCCGTACTTGCTGATCAGGTAGATAAGGGCGGCCATGCTGGCTCCGCCCAACTCCAGCTCCCGGCGGTTCACTTTATCAAAGGTATCGGCGGCGGTGTGGTGAATATCGAAGTAGCGCTGGGAGTCGCAGTGGTAGCCGATAAGAGCCTTTACCTGCTCCTTCAGGGGTTCAATATCGGTACCGGAGTGGCCGGCCACAAACTCTCCGCTACCGTAGGGCCGGAACAGAGGCTGCCAGGTCTGGATTTTGCGTACCACGGCGGGCTCCGCCTCAATGGAGAAGCCGCGCGGTGTAAATCCACCCCCATCCGACTCCATGGCGGCCAGGTGCTTCTCGCCAAGGGCCTTGGCCTGCTCGGCGTACTTGTTGCCGCCCCGCACACCGTTTTCCTCGTTCATAAAGAGTACGGCACGCACCGTGCGCTCGGGCCGCAGGCCAGTAGCCTTCAGCAGGCGCAACACTTCCATGCTTTGGGTGCAGCCAGTTCCATCGTCGTGGGCGCCCTGGCCCAGGTCCCAGGAGTCGAGGTGGCCGCCCACGCTGATGATTTGCTCGGGGTATTTTGAGCCCTTGATTTCGCCTACCACGTTGTAGCTCTTGATTTCGGGCAGCTGCTGGCAGCTCATTTCCAGCTCCACGGTCAGGTCAGAGTCGGCTTTGAGCAGCTGGCTGAGCCGGTCGGCGTCGTTGGTGCTGAGGGCGGCGGCGGGCACTTTGGCTACTTGCTCATCGTAGCGCATGGTGCCGGTGTGCGGAAAATCGTCGTGGGCCAGGGAGAGGCTGCGCACCAAGGCCCCCACGGCCCCGCGCTTGGCCGCTTCCACGGCTCCGCTGCGGCGTTGGTCACCGGCCTCCCCGTAGGCCCGGCCGGTTTCAATGTAAAGCGGGTTCATGGGGCGGTTGAAGAATACCAGCTTGCCCTTCACTTTTTCGGCGGGCAAGGCGGCCAGCTCCTGCATGCTTTGCACTTCTACCACCTCGGCCTTCAGCTTGCCGTTGGTACCTACCGAGCCGCCCAGGGCGCACACGTTCAGAGCCAGGCCTTTGCCTTTGGAGCCTCTTACCTGCGCCTTTTCCGGGGCCCCGCGCACCCAGCGCGGCACCATCACCTCCTGCAGGTACACCCGGTCGAGGCCCATTTTCTCCATCACCACTTTGCCCCACTGCACGGCTTGCTCGGCCTGGGCTGAGCCACTGAGGCGCCCCCCAATCTGGCCGGTGAGGTAACGCAGGTTTTCGTAGCTCTGCCCGCGGCTCAGAGCCTCATCATAGAGCTTGCGGATGGCCACGGAGTCGGCGGTGGTTTGGGCAGTGGCGGCCAGGGGCGCAGTGGCTACCAGGGCCGTAGCCAGACCAAGTGCCCGACCAAGGGAAGAAAAACGCATAGAAAGAGAGAATATAGCGGGACTCGAGAGTGCCTCATAGAGGCGAAAATGGCGGTTGGGTTGCAGCTAGGCGGCTCAGAAAGGAGTGCTAGGGGTTGGCCGGGCCATAGCGGCGGGCCGTGGCAGCAGGCTGCTGGGTAGAGTCGCGGGGAATCCGCACCTCCAGCAGGTAGTTGTATTCTCCGTCCCCGACGGTGGCCAGGGGCCGGGCGGCCCCTAAGGCCTCCACCGTTTCCAGAATAGTATTGGAGTGGCCCACCACCAGCACGGCGCGGCCCCGGTACTCCTGGCGGATGCGGCGGACCAGGGCGGTCAGCTGCCGGGCATCATAGGTTTGTACCGGCAGCTTGAGCTTATCGGCCAGGGGCTGGGCGGTGCTGCGCGTGCGGCTGGTAGCCGTACTGAAAACGCCGCTCAGCATGATGTTGCCCTTCAGCGAGTCGCGCAGGGCCAGGGCGCGTTGCTGGCCGGCGGCCGTCAGGGGCGGGTCGGCTAGGCCAGGCGTCAGCTCCTTTTCGCCGTGGCGCACAATGTACACGCGGGTATCCAGGCCCTGGGCATAGTGCCGCTGCCAAGCCTGACGGCCGCAGTTACTGCTGACCAGCAGCAAAACCAACGATAATAAACTGATCAACAGACGTCTACGCATATTCATAAGCAGAAAATGGTTGGTTCTACACCAAAGCATGACAACCCTTGGCTGATTACAAAGCAACTGACTTTCCGCACATATCGGCTTGCGACGCCCGCAGAAAGTGGGGCAAAAAATTCCCGGGTTATTTCAGCTGCCCGGTTGGATGGCGCCGCAGTAATACCCAGTTTTGCACACTCCAACTCCTGCCCGGCCACCACTACGTTGTGTGGCAACCACTTACGCTCTGATTGCCTACCTGCCTCTACCTTTTCCTATGTTAAGAAACTGTACCTTCTTGGTGGCTGCCCTGCTGGGGGGAGCCCTCACCGCCCGCGCCCAATCCGTGAACAATGTAACGGAAGTCGTCACCAGCTTCGGGGGCTTCTGGCAAAGCTCGACTACGGTCAAAAACGCCACCAAACCCAATAACTCGCACGATTTACTGGCATTTTCGCTGAACAACGTCCGGTACTCAACCGGGGTAGATGATGCCCTGCTGGAAGCCCAACAGCTTGTGTTTACGCCCAGCCAATTTAAAGCCCTGCCGGTGCTGGCCATCAGCGGCAACGTTGGCGGCAACACCAAAGTAGGCCTGGGAGAACTGTACGATAAGGTAGCCAACGGCGCCAGCTCTCCGGCCCCGGCCAACGATATTCCATTTTACTTGCGTGACGGCCGCAATGGCCTGAACCTGGGCACGGGCGCGGCCAACGTGCCCAGCGGCACCCTCGATTTTTCGATTTCGGAAGTGGTAACCTCGGCCCTGGGTGACGGAACGCCCGATATTCTGGTAACCCAGATTGCCGACCCCGCCGGCTCCCAGGACCAGTACCAGTTTCTGGATGCCAACAACCAGGTAATCGGGAGTACGGTAACGGTTACCTTCACTAGTATAACCCCAGTAGGCAGCTGGACGGCTGACTTTTACGAGGCCTCGGAGCGGCCCATGTCCCTGACGACCGGGTTTCGGCAAACCGACCGGGACCTGCGCCTCTGGGCCGCCGACCTGAGTGCTTTCGGCATTACCAGCGCCAACGTAGGCGCTATCCGCAAGTTTCGGGTGCTGCTGAGCGGCAACAGCGACCTGGCGTTTGTGGCCTACAACACCCAGACAGCCACCTTCTCCAACCCGCCCCTGCCGGTTACGCTTACCTTCTTTGGGGGGCAGGCCGCAGCCACGTACACCGACCTGACCTGGCACACGGCCCAGGAGCTGAACTCGGCGGCTTTTGAAGTGGAGGCCAGCCAGGACGGGCGTACTTTCCGGCCGGTGGGCCAGGTGGCCGCAGCCGGCACTTCCAGCCAGGCGCACCGCTACACCTACCGCCACGCTACCACGCAAAGCGGTATCCGCTACTACCGCCTCCGGCAAGTTGACCAGGATGGCACCAACTCTTACAGCGCCGTTTTGTCGTTGAGCCCCGGCCGTAGTGCCGCGCGTAGCATCAGCGTAACGGCGGCCCCCAACCCGTTCCGGGAGCAGCTGCAGCTACTGCTAAGCAGCACCGGCCCGGCCCCCACCCAGGCCAGCGTGCAGCTGACCACCCTGGCGGGCCGCGTAGTCTACACCCAGAATTTCAGTGCGGAGCTTACTCAGGCCGGGGTGCTGGAGCTGACCAACGTATCGGCCCTGCCCGCTGGCTTGTACCTGGCCAAAGTAGTGGTAGATGGCCAGCCGGTGGTGTTGAAAGTAGTGAAGGAGTAAACATCCAGCCCGCCGGCGGGTACTATCCTGAAGGCCCTCCCGTCCGGGAGGGCCTTTTGCGTTTGTGTATGTTTATCCTGACCCATTAATGATCCAGCCACTGCACGTTATTGAGGCTCGCAACCTCACCCGCCGCTACGGCTCCCTGGCCGTGGTGCAGGCCGCGCTTCCTTTACGCTCAGGGCCGACTAAACGCTGGTGCTGCTGAGCCCCAACGGCTGCGACAAAACTACCTTGTTGCGTATGCTCAACCGCCTGGTAGAGCCCGATGGCGGTACCGTAATTATCAACGGCCTGGATGTGCGCGAGCAGCAACCCGAGCAGCTGCGCCGGGGCATCGGCTACTTGATTCAGCAGGTGGGCCTGCTACCCTACTATACCGCGGCCGAAAACGTGGCCACTGTGCCTGGGGAGCTGCTGTTTCGGCCGGCCAACCAGCTTGTGCGGGAATTCTTCGCGGTGGAACGACTGAGCCTGCAGCTCCGCACGCCATGGCTGGCTGACGTATTGGCAGAGGAGCATTTACCTACTTACTTAACTAGTATAAGATACTATAATTCAGGAATAAAACTTCTACTATCTACTGTAATAGTTCAAGAATATTTAGAGCTACTGAGTCGGGCTTTGGCTAAGGCGGCCCGGCTGCTGTTAGAGCTAACGGTGCGAATTAGCACCCCGGGAAACCAAAATCTTTGCCGAGCAGAACATTCTGCTGGAACTGTACACCACTCTGATTTGAGGCTACACGCCAACCTGGGCGTGGAAGTTAATGACGACCTGAGCAGCACCAGCGTCTGGGCGGAGGCCCTGCGTACTGACACCATTGACATGTACCCCGAGTACACCGGCACCGGCCTGCTGATGGTGCTGCAGCCCTCCGCCGCCGCCCTCGACTCCCTGGGGCCCAGCCCCAAAAAGGTGCTGCACTACGTGCGGGGGCAGTACCGCCGCCGCTACAACTGGAGTGGCTGGCCCCGCTGGGCTTCAACAACCCCTACGCCCTGCTCATGCGCCGCCAGCAGGCCCGGCAGCTGGGTATTGCCAGCATTTATGACTTAGCCGCTACCTGCGCTGATTTACCTACGCTGAGGTAGCCCCTTGGTACTCGGGCCCGGGCGGCTGCCACGCCAACTTCATGGGCTCTTCACGGTGCGGGTGCGTATGTTGCAGCATCTATCAGCCCATTCTGCCCCGTTATGCACGTGCTCATTGTTGAAGACGAGAAAAGCCTCCACCAGGAAATCCGGCAGTTTTTGCTGCAGTCCCAGTACCTCGTCGATTCGGCCTATACCTACGCTGAGGCTTCGGAGAAGATTTTCGTGAACAGCTACGACTTTGTGCTGCTGGACCTGGGCCTGCCGGGCGGCGACGGCCTGGATCTGCTGCGCGAGGCCCGGCGCAACGAGCGGCAGGAAGCATCCTTCATCATCCTCACGGCCCGCGGCGCCATCGACGACCGGGTAAAAGGCCTGGATTTGGGAGCCGATGACTACCTGCCCAAGCCATTTTCGTTGCTGGAGCTGCAAAGCCGCATGCAGGCCATTACTCGCCGCAAGTTTGGCCTGAAGCGCCAGGAGCTACTATTTGGCAGCGGCTTTCAGTTGGATGCCACCGGCCGTACCCTCCGCTACCACGACCAGGACGTGACCCTCACCAAAAAGGAGTTCGATCTGCTGCACTACCTGCTGCTGCACAAGAACCGGGTACTCACGCGCCTGCAGCTGGGGGAACACCTCTGGGGCAATGTGCTGGAAGATGATTCGGATTCCAACTACATCGACGTGCACATCAAGAACATCCGCAAGAAGCTGGCCCAGTTCGCCCCCACCGACTTCCTGGAAACCGTGCGGGGAATCGGGTACCGGATAGCTGACGCTAATTAAGAATTGAGAATTAAACGTTAAAAATTGGTGGCCCATTGCCTTATCAGACCCGAATGCTAAGCCGCCAAAGCGCAGGCACGCCGAAGAATTTTTAATTTTTAATTCTCAATCTTTAATTCAACAAAATGCGCCTCGAAGCCAAGCTGGCCCTGTTTAATGCGCTGTCCAAGCTACTGCTGGTGCTGCTGGGAGCCGTGGTGATTCCGCCCATTGTGAGCCGGGTGGCCGTGGCCCACACCGACCAGCGCCTGCACGAGAAGCGTACTGAGGTGCTGGAGCTGATTGAGCGCAACGGTATTTCGGCCTTCGTGCAGGGCGAGCAGTACGCCGACTACAATATTCTCAAGCAGGAATATATTACCCTTACGGCCCTGCCGCCCAGCCCCGACGGCCGCCACGACCCCCACCCCCCGCGTATCTTCGACGAGCCCCGGCAGGTGGATAACCAGGTGGAGGATTTTCGGATTCTGAGCCAGCAGTTTACCACCGCCGGCCGCAACTACCGGCTGGAAATCGGCTCCTCCCTGGCCACCGTGGAGTTGCTCACGGATACGCTGCGGCGCATGGCCCTGTGGGTGCTGGTGATTGGGGCCCTGCTGACCATCTTCACCGACGCGGCCTTTGCCCACGCCCTGCTACGGCCCCTGCGCCAGCTGATTGTGCGCAAGCTTCAGGGCGTGCACCACCCCTCGGGCTTCTCCTTCGCCCCCCTGGAAACCAGCACCACCGACTTCCGCCGCCTCGACACCAGCCTCAGCGACATGATGCGCCTGATTCAGTCGGCCTTCGAGAAGGAGCGGGAGTTTATGTCCAACGTGTCGCATGAGCTGCTGACGCCGGTGAGCATTTTGCAGACCCGGTTTGAGAACATGCTCCAGGACCCGGCCCTGGGCCACGCTCACTCCCTGAAAATTGTGGAGTCGCAGAAGACGCTGTACCGCCTGCGCAACACCGTGAAAACCCTGCTGCTCATTGCAAACATTGAAAACGAGCAGTACCTGCGCGACGAGGCTGTATCTCTGGCCTCAGTGCTGGCCGACGTGACGAATGAGCTGGAAGACCGTCTGGCCCAGCGCGACATCAAGCTGCTGGAAGACCTGCAGCCCGATTACGTGGTACCGCAAGCCAACCGGACCCTGCTGTTCACGCTGCTGTTCAACCTCGTGAGCAACGCCGTGAAGTACAACCGCTGGGGCGGCAGCATCTTGATTGAGGGCAAGATGGCGGAGGGTGGCTACCGGCTTTCAGTAACGGACACGGGACCGGGCATTGCGGCCCAGCACCTGCCTCACCTCTTCGACCGGTTTCGGCGGTTTCAGGCCGGAGCCTCGGCCCCCGAAGGTTACGGACTGGGCTTGCCCATTGCCAAAACCATTGCCGAGTTTCATGGAGCCCCGCTCACGGTCACTTCCTCGGAAGGCCAAGGCACCACGTTTAGTCTGCACTTTGCGTAGAGGTTCGTCGCAGAAAACGGAAATAGTGGCCGCTCGGAAATGCCGGTTACCCCCCTGGTTTGTTTTCTGGTAAGCTGCCCTACTGATTCCGGTTGCGGTGCATTCATCCCTGCTAATACGTTTCAGTATTAGTTGGTCGAATGAGGCAGACTGAACACTCACTGGGGCTGACGGTGAATGAATTATAGAAGCCATAAATCCTGGATGGGCTGCTTAGCACTGCAGAAACCGGCGTACCCTGGCAGCTAGCAGGTCCGGTAAATCAAACCGATAGAGCAGGCCAAACCTTTCTGTGCTCCCGGCAGTTGACAACACATAAGCACATGCGCATGCATACAAAAAACGCCCCGGCAGACACCACCTCCCTCGTTAAATTGGCTAAGGCCCTGAGCGACCCGACGCGGCTGCGCATCCTGCTGGAAATTGCCAAAGGAACGCACAAGGGGTGCGCTGACTTATTTGAATCTGTGCCTATTAGTCAGCCCTCCATGTCTCAGCACCTCAAGGCGTTAGTCGAGTCAGGGCTGATTGAGTCGGCCAAGGAAGGGCGCACCAAGCACCTGTCCATTAACCCGGCCAAGCTGCAGGAGCTGGAAAGCTTTCTGCAGCTGCTTAAAACGACGTAAGCCTTCTAGCCGCCAGTCAGCCCCGGTACTAAACTGGCTTTTTTGGCACGCAAAACATTGGGTATTGCTTATGTGTTTATACTATTCAACCTCCTACCCTAGTTTCCAGGGACATTTCCAGGAAGTCCTTCACGCCAGAATTCCTTCGCTGCGCACCCAATAGCCCTCCAACATGGAAAACAAAAGCAGCTGAGGCGGGACACCACCAGTGAAAGCAAGGGGTAAAATCACGCTTGCTGACACCACCCGGCAACCGCCGCCAACGCTAGCCAGAACCCAGCTTTGTACGTGCCGCAACTGTGGCCGACGCAGGAAGTCAACCCCAATAGCCTGCGCCACTTTGTGGAGCTGGTGGTACTCGTTCTGCAGGATGACCACCCGGCCGACACCCTGCGCGGCAGTTTGGAACTGCCCAGGCCAGCCTTCCGCTTTGTGCAAGCAGTTGGGGCGGCAAATTTTTCATTTCTCTTTTTTAACAGAACCATGTCCTCGTCCGTCAATAACACTAGCCGCCAGCCGCAGCCAGTGGCGTATTCCATGCTGGAGCTGGCCATCGTGTCGCAGGGTACTACGCTGCAGCAGACGCTGCACCACTCGCTGGCCCTGGCCCAAGCAGCCGAAGAGCTCGGCTATAAACGCTTCTGGCTGGCTGAGCACCACAACTCCGACAACGTGGGCAGCAGCGCCACCTCCCTACTCATTGGGTACGTGGCCGAGAATACGACCCGTATTCGGGTGGGCTCCGGGGGCATCATGCTTCCCAACCACTCGCCCCTGCTGGTGGCCGAGCAGTTCGGCACCCTGGCGCAGCTCTACCCCGGCCGCATTGATTTGGGGCTGGGCCGGGCGGCCGGTACCGATGGGCAAACCGCGCAGGCCATCCGCTCGGACTTTATGCAGGCGGCCCACTCATTTCCCCAGGAAATTGGCAAAATTCAGACGTATTTCTCGTCCGCCAATCGGCAGGCGGCCGTGCGCGCCCCCGTAGCCGAAGGTACCGACGTGCCCCTCTATATCCTGGGCTCCAGCACCGATAGTGCCCACCTGGCAGCCCAGCTGGGCTTGCCCTACGCGTTTGCCAGCCACTTTGCCTCTACCCACCTGCTCAACGCCCTGCGGATTTACCGCGCCGAGTTCACGCCGTCGGATGTGCTGCAACAGCCTTACGTCATCGTGGCCCTCAATGCCTTCGTAGCCGATACCGATGAGGAAGCCCAGCAGCTGTTTACCAGCCTTATCCGCATGTTTGTGGGGCTATTGACTGGCAACACACGGGCGCCCATCCAGCCGCCTACGGCCATGACCGAGGAGCTACAGGAAATGTGGGAGCACCCGGCCGTGCAGCAAATGCTGAAATATTCCTTCGTGGGCAGCAAACAAACCGTGAAGCAGCAACTCCAAGCTTTCCTGGCCGAAACTGGCGCCAATGAGCTTATCACCGCCTCCACCATGTACGCGCCCGAAGACCGGCTAAAATCAGCCCGGCTATTTGCCGAGATTATGGCAGAGTTGAACGAGGGCCGCTAGGCTCGAAAACAGCACCTTCCAAGGCGGGTTAATCAACACAGTCACGGTCCGGGCCACCGTAGAGGAAGTAGTAAGGGGGCGTTTAAACTCCGGAAACGGGGCTGCGTATTTAGCCTATCGTTCACTTCCCACTCTTCCATTTCCCATGAAAAAGCTTCTGACCTTACTGGTACTGGCTAGTGCTGCAACTACCGCGCATGCCCAGGCTGTGCAGCAGAAAACAACTGCCACCAGTACGCAAACCACCCCCAACGGCAACACACGCACCACCACGCGCACCCACGATGTAGCCACGCCCAGCGGCAACTACCACACTTCCAATAAAACCCGCGCCGTAACTACGCCTGTCCCGGCCGCAAGCCGCAAAACCGCCGTGGTGAAGCGGAACAATGCCCGCCGTACTACTACCACACAACGCTAGGTTCACACGCTCTTCATGCCGGGGCTGGTAGGTTTGGCTTGTACCTGCCTGCCTCGTTTATGAAGAAGCTCCTGTTGTTGGTGGTGGTTTTGCTGGGGCTGGCGTGGCTGCTGCGCCATCTGCTTCCGCCAGCTCTGCCCACGGCCCCGCACTTGGCCGCCGTGCCAGTCGTCAAGAAGCCCCATCACTCTGTTTCCGCTCGTCCCAAACACGTTTCCTTGCCTGGCCGGTAGGCAACACTCCATAACCACCGCGCCCCCGGCCGCTTCAAGCAGTCGGGGGCGTATTTTATAGGCAGGCCTCTTGGTTTAACCCAACCCCTCGGCCGATTCGCCGGGCATTGGCTCGGCACTGCCCAGGCTGGGAGCCGGGGCCTGCTGGCCACTGGGAGTGGGGCTCAGCTGCCAACTGGCGTTCATTTCGCGCAGCCCGTGCTGAGCCGTCAGATCAAACTGGCAGGGCACGATGGAAATGTAGTTATTGGCCAAGGCATATTCGTCGGTATCCTGGCCCTGGTCTTCGTTCACAAAGGAGCCGATCAGCCAGTAATAGGGCCGGTTGTGGGGGTCGTGGCGCAGATCGAACTCCTCCTGCCACTTGGCCCGGGCCTGGCGACACAAGCGGGCCCCGGCAATGGGCGCAGCGGAGTTTTTAGGGATATTGATGTTCAGGGCCGTGCCCTGCGGGATGCCGTGCTCCAGGGCTTGGCGGGTAAGGTGCTCAATCCACTCCTCCGTGTGGGAGAAGTCGGCGTTGTGGCCATAGTCGCAGAGGGAAAACCCGATGGCGGGCAGGCCCTCAATAGCCGCCTCAATGGCCGCCGACATGGTGCCGGAGTACAGCACGTTCACGGCGGAGTTGGAGCCGTGGTTGATGCCGGACACTACCAGGTCGGGCCGGCGGTTTTTCAGTACCTGATGCTTGGCCAGCTTCACGCAGTCGGCGGGGGTGCCGCTGCACTCATAGGCTTCCACGTCCTCAAAAATCCGGCTTTCATCCAGGCGCAGGGGGTGGCCAATGGTTATGGCGTGGCCCATGCCCGATTGAGGCGAGTTAGGCGCTACCACTACTACCTCGCCGATGCGGCGCATCACGCGCACCAGCGTGGCTATACCGGGGGCGGTAATACCGTCGTCGTTGGAAATCAGAATCAGGGGTTTGCGGGCAGGTGTAGTCACGGGCAACAGGAAGTTAAATGCACAAATGGGTACGGGCAAAGGTAGGTAAGCTTGTGGCCTACGCACGTAGCCAGCGCCCACTGTGCTAACGCCCGCAGCCGGCCCAGAGTTGTTAACAAGCAGGGCGCTGCACCCGTATAGGCTGCATGCGACTTCGTTTATTGTCCGTTGTTTTGCCGGTTACGGCTTGTTTGTGCGCCGGCCTTACCGGCTGCGACTCCACTCCGGCTGCCCGCTCAGCCACCGACCCGGGCACGCCTCCGTTTGCCACCGCCAACGGTAAGCCGGGGCCCACTACTCCCGGCTCCGCTTCGGTGGCACGGACGGCCTCCTTACCCTCGGCCGAAAGCGGGGCACCCCTGCCCGACTCCTTGCACCTGATAAGCCCCGGCCAGGCTGGCCGCCTGCGACTGGGTATGTCGGAAAGCCGCCTGAAGCGCGTGGTGCCGGCCCAGCTGCTTACCGACACCACCTACCAGGACCAGGGCCGCACCCTGCCGGCCTACCAGCTCCGGGATGCCCAGTACCCCAATGACCCAGCTTCCACCCTGCACATGATAGAGGATGGCAAGGGCGGCTTCCGGCTGCGCCGAATCCGCATTTACTCCTCCCGCTACCGCACGGCCGAGGGCATTGGAGTGGGCTCCCCGTTCGGGGCCGCCCGCCAGAATCTGGGCCTTACCCGCATCCGGAACACGCCAGCCGGGCTGGCCGCCGTATCGGGGCAAGTCCAGATGGCCTGGGTTGTCGACCCCAATTCCTTGCCCAATAAACCCGCAGAACAGATTCAATCCAGCGAAATTCCGCCGGCCGCCCGCATCACAGGGGTATTACTTTACCGCTAGGGCCTGATACCTACGGGTTGCATTTAGCTGTAAATATTGTACTTTGGCGAAGCTGGTGCGTTTGGTGCCAAGTTTGTTTCTGTCTTTGCCCCTGGTCCAAAATCCTGCCTGTCTATGGCCCTGTTTGAAAACCGCTACCGTACGCACGATGTAGGCTTGCTCCTGTTGCGGATTGGGATAGGTGTGATGTTTACCATTCATGGCTACCCCAAGCTCACGGGCGGTATGGAGACCTGGACGCAGATAGGCGGCTCCATGGGCCTGCTCGGTATCAAGTTTGCGCCGGCTTTCTGGGGGTTTATGGCGGCGGCGGCCGAGGCAATAGGCGGCCAACTGCTGGCCATAGGGCTGTTTTTCCGGGTAGCCTGCCTGTTGCTGCTGGCTACCATGCTGGTGGCTACCTTCGTGCACCTGCACAGCGGCGATGGATTTAGCCAGTACTCCCACGCCCTTGAATCGGCCATTCTATTTCTGAGCCTGGCCTTAATCGGCCCTGGCAAGTACAGCCTCGATCAGATGCTGTTTCCCGCCCCGCGCCGCCTGTACTAATTCGCGCTACCTGGTTTTCTGGAGCCTGAAAAGCAAGCCATTCTGTGCGCCGCATGGAGTGGCAGCTGTTTTTTAGGCCACCTTTACGCCCTGGCCGCGTCTTTGCGCTGCTTAACCCCGTTTCTATGTCGGCTACTTTTCTCTCCGCTCTTTTCCTTACCACTGCTGTTGCTACCCCTACCCCCGACTGGCGCACCCCCTTCGAGAAAGGCAACGGCAACACTACCACTACCCACGCCGAGTGCATTGCCTACTATCAGCAGCTGGACGCAGCCTACCCCGAGATTCAGCTACGCGAAGCGGGCCTTACCGACAGCGGCCGGCCTTTGCACGAGGTAGTTGTATCATTGGATGGAGATTTTGACCCGGCTTCCTTGCGGGCCAAAGGCCGGCGAGTGGTATTCATTCAGAATGGCATTCACCCCGGCGAGCCGGAGGGCATTGACGCCAGCATGATGCTGGCCCGCGACTACGTGCAGAAAAAGGAACTGCGCCGCCAGTTGGCCGACGTGGTGCTGGTGCTCATTCCCATCTATAACGTGGATGGCTCCTTTAACCGCAACTCCACCACCCGTACCAACCAGAATGGTCCCGAGAGCTACGGTTTCCGGGGCAACGCCCGCAACCTCGACCTAAACCGGGACTACATCAAGCAGGACTCCCACAATGCCCGCAGCTTTGCCCAGCTGTTTCAGCGCTGGCAGCCCGATGTGTACGTGGACACCCACACCTCCAACGGGGCCGACTACCAGTACACCATGACGCTCATTGCCACCCAGAAAGACAAGCTGCACCCGGCCCTAAGCCAGTATATGCAGCAACGGCTACTGCCGGCCCTCTACGGTGGCATGGACCGAAAAAAGTGGTATCTGACGCCCTACGTGGATTTTGAGGGCCGCACGCCCGATGCCCGGGGCCTGGTGGGGTTCCTGGAAACGCCCCGCTATTCTACCGGCTACACCACCTTGTTCAACACCATTGGGTTTGTGACGGAAACCCACATGCTCAAAACCTACACGCCCCGGGTGCGCGCCACCTACGATTTTCTGGACCTGCTTATCCGCCAGGTGCACCAGGATGGGGCGGCCTTAGCCCAAGCCCGGGCCGCCGCCACCGAACAAACCCGCACCCAGCAGCAATTTACCCTCGGCTGGAAGTTGGATACCACTCAGGCCGAGCAGTTCCGCTTCCGGGGCTACGCGGGCAAGATGAAGCCCAGCGAAGTTAGCGGCCTGCCCCGCCTCGCCTACGACCGGCAAGCACCCTATACCAAATCTATTCCCTACTACAACACCTTCCGGCCCACCGCTACCGTGCAGCGGCCCCGGGCCTACGTAATTCCCCAGGCCTGGGGCGAGGTGGTAGAGCGCCTGCGCCTGTCGGGCGTGCAGATGCGGCCCCTTTCCGCCGATACCATCATCAGCGGCGAAACCTATTACATCCAGGACTATAAAACCGGCCAGCGGCCCTACGAAGGCCACTACCTGCACAACCAGGTGCAGGTGCGCACCGTGCGCCAGCCCCGCCCCTTCCTGCGCGGCGACTACGTGGTGAGCCTTAACCAGCCCGCCGCGCGCTACCTCATCGAAACCCTGGAGCCCCAAGCCACCGACTCGTTTTTTGCCTGGGGGTTTTTCGACAGCATATTGCAGCAGAAGGAATATTTCTCGGATTACGTGTTCGAGGACGTGGCCGCCGAGCTGCTGCGGCGCAAGCCCGAGCTGCGCGCCCAACTAGAGGTAAAGAAAAAAGCTGACCCTGCCTTTGCCGCCAGCGCCGCCGCCCAGCTTGATTGGGTATACCGTCAGTCGGAGCACTACGAAGCCAGCCACCTGCGCTACCCCGTGCTGCGGGTGCTATAGGGTTCAGTCCTTTTTCAGAAGAAAGCAGTATACAGAAGTAAAACGTTTTGCTGGGCTGATACATGAAAGCTACCTGTCATGCAGAGCCGGAGGCGAAGCATCTTGCGTGCTGACGCTAGAACTCGTACCACAACCTCAGCACGCGAGATGCTTCGGCCTCCGGCCTCTGCATGTCGTTCTTTTCACACCTGGTTACTTTTTTTCAGCAGGCAGGGAGTTGGCATAGTTCACGATATAAGCCAGCTCCCGGGCATCCGTATAGTTCAGCTTATTGTCTTTGGCGTACTGCTCAATGCGGCGGGAGTGGCCCTGGAAATAGGCCAACACATCCTTTTTTGGACTGCGCAGGGCCAGCACCGTGCCGGTGGGCAAGCCCAGGAAAAAGGAATCCTGCACATCGGTATAGAAACCAACGGTGCGCCCGGCCCCACCGTAGCCGTAGCCATAACCGTATGGGCTCGCCCCCGCCGAAATAGGCCGCTGCACCAGCCGCTCGCGCCGCAACAAAATAACCGGGCCACCGCTCAGCTGTTCAAAGAAGCCCGGGGCCCGAAAGTCGCTGTAGTCGTTGTTCCGGTTCCAGCGGTACACCCGAAATACCCGTACCAGCGTTGTATCGGGCCGCTCCCGGCGGCGGGGAGCGGGCATGGTGTAGAGCGGATTGCCCGAATAGTAGCCCTGGCGCATGGCGTAAAAATCGTCGTAGTAAAACCGCTCCCGACTCCGGTCGTACCGCTCGCCCTGCACGGCAAAACTCTGCACACTCACGGCCGGTAGGGTACGCACGGTATTATCGGCCAGGTTCATGGTGAGGGTTTCCTCGGCGCGGTGGAGCATAATGGGCCCCACCAGCGTATCGCCGGTACTCAGCAGTACCGTGGCTCGGTTGAATTGCTGGGTAAACCCCTCACCCCCACGCTGGGCCCGCGTAGCCAGGGGCAGCAATAGCAACAGAAGGCAGCCGAGCATTTTTTTCATATTGGAAGAATACGAAATTCGATGGAACAATGCTTACGGCAACCGCACAAACCGCCCCTGCCGGAACGCCAGCTTACACGGCGTGAAGGGCTCATCCGAATACACATCAGCTCTTTCCGGGCCGCCGTCTGCCTCCAGGGATAAAACCTGCCGCCCCGTGTCAAACGTCATGGCCACGTTACAGATGGTCAGCTCATTCTTGCGGCTGTGGTCTTCGACGCTAAATACCTGATTATCCAGAATCAGGTAATTGCCTTTCAACTCCAGCACATACGCCGTGTAGCCCAGACAGATGCCGCTGCCTTTTTCGTTGCCCAGCAGCAGATACATGTTGCGGCCCGCAGCCCTAAGCGGATACAATTCGGTGAAGGCACACTCTACGGGCAAGTGGTACGCAAACAGTTCCCCCCTTGCATTCTGCCACTGCACCACCACATTATCGACTGTGCCGCGCGTACCGCCCGAATCGTGCGAAAAGCTGCCGACCCGCAGTTGAGCGGCATCCTGGGCAGCCGGCCCCAACGTGAGACCCAGCTTGGTGGCCTCCGCGGTGCTGAGCTTGTGCGTTTTCAAATACGCCACTACTTTCCTGGCTACGCCTTCTGCTCTACCATCATCCCCCTCTCCGGTGAGGCTGGCCAGGTACTCGACGGCCCACTTCACTTCGTTGGCGGTGGGTGGCTTGCGGGCCGGCGCCTGGGCCAACGCCGTTGAGGTGAAGAGCAGCCTGCCGATGACTATCAGGCAGAAATACAGGACGGAACGGTAATGTACCAAATCGATGGAGCAAGGCTTACGGCTGCTGATTGGCCGTCAATGAGTTGGCATAATTTACCAGGTAGGCTAGCTCATGGGCCCTGGAAAAATGGAGTTTGTGCTGGCGCACAAACTCCCGTAGTTGTGGCGCGCACCGTTGAAAGTACGCGTATACATCCTTTTCCGGGTTCTGCAGAAACAGTAAGCGACCATCAGGTTGCGACAGATAAAGCCCGTCCCGTTTCACTTGCTGGGTAACGCCTCCCGCCGGGTACACATAGTGCGTTTGTTTCTCCAGGGCCAGCCGGTTCAGTAGCACAACAGGCCCCATACTCAGCTGCTCAAAAAAACCCAGCGTTTGAAATCCGCTGCTGCCGGGGCTTCTGCTCCAGCGACAAACATGAAACACCCGGGTTACCCCTTCGGATGGTTGGTTAGGTCGTTGTAATTCCGGCTCAGTTGGAAAAAGCACGTTGCCCGGGAAATATCCCTGCCGCATCAACTGAAAATCGTAGCGTTTTTTGCTGTCGAAGGAGGCCGCTTGGAGCTGCCGTACCGAGAAGCTTTTTACAAGCACTGCCGGCAACGTCTGAAGGCTGGGTTGCATGACCAGCACATCCTCGGGCCAATACAGCGTGGCCGATTCCCGTACTGTATCCCCATTCGCCAGAATTATCTCGGCCCACGTAAAATCCTGCGCAAAATGCAGGTCTTTAAGCTGCACTGGTATCTGAGCCTGAGCGGTTGCAACACCGGTTAACAGGCCGGCCGGTAAGAGGAAGCGAGAATAGTAGTTTTTCAATTGCAGGCGCGGCTAATGGCTAAGGAATAAGAAACCCGCGGCTCCGGCAGTACACTGCGGAACCGCGGGCAAACCGTGGTAAAATAGCAAAATTCCGTGCTACTCGGCCGTGGTAGTAGCCGTAGTATCCGGGTGCGGAGTGCGGTCCTTGTGCAGAATGGTGTGGCCCAGCTTGTCGCGCTTGGTGGTGAGGTACCGCTCGTTATGCTGATTGGGCTCCACCTCAATGGCCACGGAGTCCACAATTTCGAGGCCGTAGCCGATGAGGCCCGTGCGCTTGCGGGGGTTGTTGGAGAGCAGGCGCATCTGGCTGATACCCAGGTCGCGCAGGATTTGGGCACCTACGCCGTAGTCCCGCTCGTCCATGCCAAAGCCCAATTCCAGGTTGGCTTCCACCGTGTCGCGGCCCTGCTCCTGCAGCTTGTAGGCCCGCAGCTTGTTCAATAGCCCGATTCCCCGGCCCTCCTGGTTCATGTACACAATCACGCCCCGGCCTTCGCGCTCAATCTGTTGCATGGCGCGGTGCAGCTGGGGGCCACAGTCGCAGCGGCAGCTCCCGAAGATGTCGCCCGTCACGCAGGAGCTGTGCACGCGCACCAGCACCGGCTCGGGGCCCGAAATATCGCCTTTCACCAGGGCCAGGTGCTGGGCGTTGGTGGTGCGCTGGGTATAAGCTACTAGGTCAAAGTCACCGTAGTCGGTGGGCAGCTTCACCGAAATTTCGCGGGTAATCAGGCTTTCCTTTTCGAGGCGGTACTTGATCAGATCCTGCACCGAAATCAGCTTCAGATTCCACTTATCGGCAATTTCGCGCAGTTCGGGCAGGCGGGCCATTTCCCCGTCTTCTTTGAGTATTTCAACCAGCACCCCGGCCGGCTCAAACCCGGCCAGGCGGGACAGGTCGATGGCGGCTTCGGTGTGGCCGGCGCGGCGCAATACGCCTTCCTTGCGGGCTTTGAGCGGAAAAATATGACCCGGTTTGCCCAGTTCCTCCGGCTTGGTGTCGGGGTCGATGAGAGCTAGGATGGTCTTGCTCCGGTCGGAGGCCGAAATGCCGGTGGTAACGCCGTTTTTCAGTAAGTCAATGCTCACGGTGAAGGGCGTGGAGTGCAGGGCCGTGTTGCGGCCCACCATCAGCTCCAGGCCCAGCTCTTCGCAGCGCTGCTCAATGAGCGGGGCGCATACGAGGCCGCGACCGTGGGTGGCCATAAAGTTGATAACCTCGGGCGTGGCGCAGCGGGCGGCGCAGATAAAGTCGCCTTCGTTTTCACGGTCTTCGTCGTCAACGACTACTACAACTTTGCCGGCGCGGATGTCGGCAATGGCGTCTTCAATAGAATCCAGCATGGAGCGCGGATTAAACGGATGGAGTGTGAAGGGCGCGGATTTCGAATTTCCTGGGCAGGAATCCGCGCCTTACTGCCGCTACAACCAGCAGCGACGCCGCGAAGTTACGAAGCGGGGAAGTTGTGAAGAGTGAAATTGTGAAGTGGTGAAAGATGCAATGGTTAACTAGCTGTCATCCTGAGCAGAGCGAAGGACCTTATCACGCGTAAATACATAGTTTCAACGTGATAAGGCCTTTTGCTCTGCTCAGGATGACACCACTTTGCAGCCTCATAACTTCACCTTACTCCTTCGCCAGCTCGGTGGCGCGGTGCTGGGCGGCCTTGATGCCCGCCGTGAGGGTTTCGGCCAGGCCGCCAGCCCGAAACTCGCGCAGAGCGGCCTCGGTGGTGCCGCCCCGGGAGGCTACGGCGGCAATCAGCTCGTCGGGCGTTTTGTCGGAGGTATTGAGCAGGTGGTAAGCCCCCAGCATGGTTTGCTTGACCAGCAGCCCGGCCACCGACTCGGAGAAGCCCAGCTCCTGCCCGGCCCGCATCATGGCCTGCACGATGTAGTAGAAATAGGCCGGGCCGCTGCCGCTCACGGCCGTCACGGCATCCAGCAGGCTTTCATCTTCCAAGAAAATGGAGCGGCCGGTGGCATTCAGCAGGTTCTCAACCTGGTGCAGGCGGCTGCGTTCCACCTCCGGCGAGGCCGAAAACCCGGTGATGCCCATACCCAGCAGGGCCGGCGTATTAGGCATGGCCCGCAGCACCTGCCGGTGCCCAAGCTCGCGCTGCAGCCGGGCAATAGGAATACCGGCCATAATGGATACCACCACCTGCCCGGGCCGCAGCACGGGTTGCAGCCCGGGGGCCACTTTGCCGAAATCCTGGGGTTTCACGGCTACAAACACCACGTCGTAGTCGCCCACGGCGGGGCCGACCTCGGCCACGGGCAAACCGGGGTGCGTGGCAGCCAGGCGCTGACAATGGTCGGGGTGGCGGCCCAGCAGCAGCAGGTCGGGGCGGGCTACCAGGTTGTAGTGCAGAAAGGCTTTGGCAAAGGCCATACCCATGTTTCCGCAGCCCAGAATAGCAATGCGCAGTGGTTTCATAGCAGCAACGGCCACCCGGAATAGAGCCCGGCTGCCAGCCCAACATAAGCAGGAATCCGGCAAACCCAGCGTAACCAGCCCAGTTCAGGCCCTAAAAAATGGGATTTACATTACCGGCTCAGCGTAGCGGCTACTCATTCAACGGGTTTTTACCTATATATTTCGGCTCGCATATTCACTCTTTCCCCACGCTATGAACAAACTGGTATTGGCAGTGCTCGGCACCGCCCTACTCACCACCGCCTGCGAACAGGCGCAGAAAGCTAAAGAATCATACTCGGCCATTTCCAAGCTGAAAGACGCCGGTGAGAAGATGGAAGCCTCCATGGACGCGGCCAAAAGCCGGCGGGAGGAGCGCGAGAAGCGCGGCGATACGCTATCCATGCCCTACAAAGAGCTGCAAGCCTATTTGCCCACTGAAGTAAGCGGCTACACGGCAGCCAACCCCACCGGCCAGTCGATGAAAATGAGCGGCATTGCCTTTTCCACCGTTGGCCGCGAGTTCACCAAAGACAGCGTAACGGTAAAAACGGAAATTATTGACTACAACGGAGCCAACCAGCTGTACCAGGGTGCCTCAGCTATGCTGGGTCTGGGCCTAGAAAGCGAGGATGATGAGCAACTCACCAAGTCGGCTTCCTTGGGCATCGACGGAGCCTCGGGCATGGAAACTTACCGCAAGAAAGACCGCCAAGCCGAGCTAATGCTGGCCGTGGGGGGCCGCTTCCTCATCAAAGTAACCGCTGACAAGCAGCCAGATACGGAACTGGTAGAATCGGTAGCCAAGCAGATGCAGCTGGAAAAACTGGCAGAATTGTAAGTAAGAACTGAGAGCTGAGAAGGGAGACCGAAAAGATGAACTGTCATCCTGAGCGGAGCAAAGAACTTTCTGCCAGTTAAACGAGTCGGTGTTACGAAAGCCGTTTATTCGCAATAAGGTCCTTCGCTCCGCTCAGGATGACGGTTCATCTTTTCGGCTCTCGGCTCTACTTCTCAGCTCTCCTATCTAAATTTTAAAAGTTACCGCTTGTGCTGAAAGCGTTGCGTGGGCTCCCAGACGGTGGTTTTTACGCCGCCCAGGAAGCGCCATAGCCCCAGCAGCAGAGCCCCATTCATGCTGTAGAAGTGCGTGATAAAGCGCAGCAGCCGCAGGTGTACACCCAGCCGGTGCAAGGCCCCGTCAAACAGCAGCAAAGCTGGCGCGGCCAGCTGCCCAGCCAGTAGCAGCTGGTAAAACCAGCCGGCCCCGCGCAACACCAGCAGCGCGTTGCACAGCAGCATAAGCAGCAGCAGCAGCGGCGTAAGCCAACGCAGCACCTTATGCGACCAATAGGCAAAGCTCACGCCCCGCCAGGGTGGCCACAGCAGGCGCCGGAAGGCCACCAGATTCTGGAAGTTGCCCGCCGAGATGCGCGCCTTACGCCGGAATTCCTCCGGCAACTTGTCCGATACATCTTCGTGGCAGACGGCCGCCAGCTCGTTGAGGGCCTGAAACCCATCCTGCAGCACGGCCATCGAAATGAAAAAATCATCGACAATGAAGGAGGCCGGGGCTGGGTGGTAGCAGCTGCGCCGCACGGCAAAGCAGCCCCCAAAGGCCCCAATCATACTGCCCCACACTACGCCTTCCTGGTACTTAATCAGGTTTTCGCGCTCCAGATAAGCCTTTTCCTGGCCCGAAATACCTTCTTTGCGGTGGTCGGGGTTGAGGATGTTGCCGCCCACTTGCCCAATAGCCGGATTGCGGAAGTGCTTCACCAGCTCGTAAAGTGTATCGGGAGTGAAGAACACGTTGGCATCGGTGAGCACCAGCACCGGCGCGGTAGCCTGCTGGGACAACGCTTCTATTACACCCGGCTTGCCGGTGCGCTGCCCGAACGGGCGGAACTGCAGTTGCGGGTACTGCCGGGCCAGTTGCTCCACCAGTGCGTTAGTGCGGTCCGAGGAATTATCAGAGCCGATGTAGAAGGTGAGTTTTTCCAGCGGATAAGTAGTGGCGAAAGTGGAGCGGATTTTCTCCTCTATCACCTGCTCCTCATTGTACACGGCCAGCAGAATATCTACCCGGGGTAGCTCGGGGCTGCCGGGCGCGTACACCTCCCGGTTTTGGTGGCGGCCCCGGGCCAAACGGCTCAGCAGCACCGGAAACAGCACGTAGGTGTGTGCTACCAGCCCCAGCCCGCCCCAGAGGCCGGCCGCCGCCACGGCCTCAACGAGCGGTGGCACGGGGCGCGGGCTGAAGAATAGTGTACAAATCCTGAAAGCTCTCCACCACGCGCCGGTTGTCATAGAGGCGGGCAATGGTACGGGCGGCTTCCTCCCCAATGGCTTGCTGGTCCAGCTCGCCCCGGTAGTAGCGGCCCAGGCGCTCTACCCACTCCGAGGGCTCGTCGCAGAGCACAATATCAAATCCGTCGCGCACGTGAATACCCTCTGAGCCCAGGCCCGTGCTCATGATGCACTTGCCCAGGGCCATGCCTTCAATAATTTTGATGCGCATACCGCCCCCGCTCAGCAAGGGCACCAGCATCAGTTCATACTCCTGCATAAACTGCTGAGCCGACTCCACGAAGCCGTGAACCGTCACGCCGGGCAACTGCAGCTGCCGGATGCGCTCCGGCGTGTCTTTGCCGGCAATGTGCAGTTCCAGCTCGGGATATTTCGCCTTGGCCTGGGGCCATACTTCCCGCAAAAACCACTCGAGGCCTTCCAGGTTGGGCAGCCAGTTCAAGGAGCCAATCATGAACAGGGTACGCGGCCGGGGCCGGATGCGGGCGTCGCGCTGGAACCGGCCCGGGTCTACGCCGGCGGGCACAAACACCACCGGCTCCTGGCACCCCAGCTGGCGCAGGCGCTTCTGATCGGGCTCGGTAATGGCCGCTACGGCGCTGAAACGGGGCAATACGGCGTGCTCAAATTGGCGGAGCCGCCGCGCCAGGTGGCGCAGGTACACCCGCTTGAGCACGTTGTTTTCCCGTTCAGCCAGCATTTGCCAGATGGTGTATTCCACGTTATGGGCGCGCAGCACCACCGGCAGCGCAGGGGCCAGCCGCTTTATCGTATCCACGTACCAAGCCACAAAGGTGCCTTCTACCTGCACGGCGTCAAACGCCTCTGCCTTCAGCAACTCGGCTAGTTTAGCCTCCACAGCGGGGTTTACAAACCGCTCCACGTTATAGGGCAGCTTGCCCAGCAGCAAATTGCGCAGGGCCTTCACCGGCGAAAGGTTGGTATCTACTTCTACCGTAACCAGGCGCACATTGGGGCCCAGGTGGTCGAGGGCGGTAGCGGGCTGGTGGTGCTTGGGCGTGTTGAGGGCCAGCACCGTTACGCGGTGCCCGGCCCGGGCCAGTCCGGCGGCCACGTCGTACATGGCAATGGCGCCCCCGTCGTGGGGCGGGTACGGTACGCGCGGACAAAGCTGCAGAATATGCACGGGCTGAAAACAAGCTGGTAGGCCCACAAAACTACGAAGCGCAGGCCGTGAACCTAATTCCGGCCGCCAACCAGCCCCCGCCAATGGGCACCTTACAGGGAAGCGCGCGGAATAACGGTGCCCAGCATGTTGGCCAGCTGATTGTCCATTTGCTTAAGCAACCGGATGGTGGTTAGATGCTCATCCAGGGCGGCTTCGTCCATGGGCCGGCGCAGGGCTTCCATGTGTTCGGCCAGGGCCCGTTCCACGTTTACCTTGTTCAGGCGCAGAATGGCATTGTCGCAGGCGGTTTGTAGCAGGTCCAGCTCCCGGGGTACGTAAATCTGGTGGGTAGTCCAGTTGGGGCTGAGTTCGTATTTCTCGGTAGCCAGCTCGGCCACCAGGCTGCGGATATCGGAGCGGCCGTGCTGAATGAGGGTGCGCACCTCGGGCCAGCGGCCCTGTTCCAGCTCCTCCCGGCACAGGTGCAGTAAATCGGCGTAGAGGCCGGTTTTGAAGGCCGTATCTTCCAGCTGCTCCAGCAGGTACTGGGCCACCGAAACCTCCGGGGCCAGGGGCTGGGGCGAGTACAGCAGCAGCAGGCGCACTACCTCCCGCTCGCACTGCTCCAACACATCGGGCACCGGCTCCAGCTCCTCCCGGGTGAGGGTTTGCAGGTCGCCGCCCCCACCCATCAGGTCCTCCGGCGAAGCGCCGTACATCAGGGCCTCGGCCTCCTCCTCGGGGCTCATCGGCCGCGGGGCCGGGCGCTGACTGGCACCGCCGCTCGGTACTTGCTGACTGCCGCCGTAATTATTCCCGCTGCCTGGGCCGGCCCCGCTCCCACCGCTGCTACTCTGGCCGCCGGGCGCTTTCTGGGTGGCGTTGCGTACCAGCTTGTTGTACTCGGTAATCAGTACCTGCTCATCAATACCGAAAGCCTGGGATGTCTGCTGCAAAAACACCTGCCGCTTAATCGGGTCGGGCACTTTGCTGATGCTCTGCAGCACTTCCCGAATGGCCTCGGCCTTCTTTACCGGGTCGTGGGCGGCCTCCCGGCTTACCAGGTCGGTTTTAAACTGAATGAAGTCCTGGCTGGCGTTTTCCAGGTGGTCCCGGAAGCGCTGGTCGCCTACCTTACGGATGTAGCTGTCGGGGTCGTCACCGTCCGGAAACAGCACCACGCGCACGTTCAGGCCACCTTCCAACAGCATGTCAATCCCGCGCAGGGAGGCCCGGATGCCGGCCGCGTCGCCGTCGTAGAGTACCGTTACGTTATCAGTATAGCGTTTCAGCAGCCGGATTTGCCCATCCGTGAGGGAGGTTCCCGAGGAGGCCACCACGTTCTTGATGTCGCCCTGGTGCAGGCTTAGCACGTCCAGGTAGCCCTCCACCAGGTAGCACAGCTCCTCCGTCCGGATGGCCTGCCGCCCCTGGTAAAGCCCGTACAGCACATCGGACTTATGGTAGATTTCTGACTCCGGAGAGTTCAGGTACTTGGCCGTTTTGTCGTTGGGCTTGAGCGTGCGCGCCCCGAAGCCAATGACGCGGCCCGATACGTTGTGAATCGGGAACATCACGCGGCCCCGGAACCGGTCGTAGCGCCGGCCGGTGTCCTGGCCCTGGTCGTCTTCGCGGCGGATGATAAGGCCGGTTTTCTCCAGGTATTTCTGCTCGAAGCCCGCCGCCGTGGCCGATTTCAGCAAATCATCCCACTGGTCCAGGGAGTAGCCCAGCTCAAAGGTTTTGATGGTGGTCTGGTTGAGACCCCGCTGGCGCAGGTAGCTCAGCCCGATGCCCTGGCCCTCGTCGGTGCCCAGCAGCAGGCGGTGGTAATGGTCCTTGGCCCAGTTGGATACGATGTACTGGGAGTCCTTTTCGTTCTGGGCCAGCTGCTGCTCGGGAGTTTTTTCTTCCTCCTCCACATCAATACCGTACTTTTTGGCCAGGTATTTCAGGGCCTCCACGTAGCTGGTACCCTCAATATCCATGATGAACTGCACCACCCCGCCCGCCTTGCCGCAGCCAAAGCACTTGTACAGACCCTTGGCCGGCGCCACCGAGAAGCTCGGTGACTTTTCGTGGTGAAACGGGCAGCAGGCCCACATATTCTGGCCCTTGCGCTTCAGGGAAACGAAGTCGCCCACCACCTCTACAATGTCGGCGTGGTGAATAATCTGATCAACGGTTTCTTTAGGAATGCGGGCCAAGGCGGTGCGGGCAACAGGGTAGCGGCAGAACGGAGCCCCAAAGGTAGGCAGGAACCGCCGCGAAGTGGTACGTCCCGGCTGTAGAGACGCGATACCTCGCGTCTCGTCGTTGAACGACCAAGCTTGCGCCGACTCCATACTATCCGCAATGTCCGCAACGATGAGACGCGAAGTGTCGCGTCTCTACAGCCGGGGCACCACCGGACTAGAAATTCCGGCTGGCGGTGGTTTCAGGAATGATAACCATGTAATCGTATCCCAGGATAGTAGCTTGCAGTTCCTGAGAGGCCACGGGCATGGCTTTGTAGAGCATGGCCCGGCGCAGGGGGCGCAGATCAAATACCTGCCAGGTAGCCCCAGCGGGCGTGGCAGCCATAAATGGTAACACCATGGCCGCGTCGACGTTGGAGTACTTCGCGGCATTCTTGCTGAAATCATCCGGATTCTGGCCCTGCACCTGCTGGCCCTGCTTGCCGATGACGAAGATGTGCAGCGTTTTCTGGTCGTGGGCGTCGGCCAGGTTCACGGCCAGGTTGCCCACGTCGTAGATGTCGCCCCAGATGCTGCGGCCCCGGCCCAGGTGGTAGGCCCCGAACTTGAACAGCATGGGCGGCAGCGGCTGGCCCGCCAACTGATACGGCTGTAGCTCCTGCAGCAGGTTACGCTTCATCAGGTTGATGCGCGTCTGGTGGCCACCCGGCTTGCCGGCAATGTTAACCCGGAAGATGGCCTCACTGGCTTCCAGATCCTGCAGCAGTTGCCGCACTTGTGGCGACTCGGTGCGGGTGAGCAGGCGCAGGCTATCCAGCAGCGTGGGGCGCAGGCCGTTGATGCTGACGCCGCCGTAGTTGCCGGCTACCAGCGCGGCCCGGTCGCGGGCCTGCAGGGCGGCGGACTGTTGGCGCAGGTAAGCGCGGGTGGTTTTGCTCTTGGTTTTGTCGGCCATCAGGGCCAGCGTACGCCCTACGGATGCGAAGCCCAGCTGGTCAATACCCACAATGGTGGTGTTCCGGGTCCGCAGGGCCCGGGCCAGCTCAAACTCTTCGGCCCAGCTGTAAAACGACAAGCTCATGGGGTACTGCTGCAGAAAGGCCGAGGGCAAACCGGGCTGCGCAACCAAGCGGGTAAGGTCCTGGGCCTGATACCGGTCAATTTCGGCTACATACACCTTGGGTTGCAGCACCTCCGCCACGGCCTGGACAAAAGGCGGAATCTGGGCCATGCCGTGGTCTTCGCCCAGCAGCACCACGGTGCTTTGCCGGATATCCTGCTGCAATTTTTCCCAGCCGGGGCCGCTGAATTGGGTGCCGGCCTGAGTCAGCGGAAACTGGTACTTGCGGAGCAGGCGTTGAAAAGTGGTATCGGCGGGAGCCTGGGCGCGGGCCGGCAAGCTGCAGACCGCCAGCAAAACGGCGGCAGTCAGGCGAATCAACCAGCAAATAGAGTAATCAAACATAAAATCTGTCTGGATAGGATAGTGACGAGGCCACCAAGATAGGCAGGTGCGCCATAATGCCGCGGATAATCAGGCTGGAGGTACAATAGTATCCACTGCTGCCTCCTGGACCAGCCAGTGCTACCGTTATCCATCAACTACTTCGCCCGAGATACTAACGGGGCACTGTCTGCCGGCGACATATGCGCTACAACCACCGGCCCGGTTTCCGGGTTATCTTTGCGCTTTGCACCCGCACTTTCTTCGCCGACTATAATGGAACCCATCACCAAAGAAGCCGTCCTCAAGGCCCTGAGCTACGTGGAGGAGCCCGACCTGGGCAAAGACCTCGTCACGCTCAACATGATTGAGGACGTGCAGATTACCGGCCGCACCGTTTCGTTCACTGTAGTTCTCACCACACCCGCTTGTCCTCTCAAGCAGCTTATCCACGATGCCTGCGAGCGGGCCATCCACACGATGGTGGCCCAGGACGCCGAGGTGGTGATTGTAATGACCTCACGCGTGACTACCATGCGTCAGAACCGGGACCTGCTGCCCGGCGTGAAAAACATCATTGCCATTGCCTCGGGCAAGGGCGGCGTGGGCAAAAGCACCGTTACGGCCAACCTGGCCATTGCGCTGGCCAAAACCGGCGCGAAAGTGGGCCTCGTGGACGCCGATATTTCTGGCCCCAGCATGCCGCTGATGTTTGGCGTGATGGACTCCCGCCCCCACGTATTCCAAGGGCCCGATGGCAAAAACCTCATCCAGCCCATTGTGGCCCACGGCGTGAAGCTGATGAGCATTGGCTTCCTGGCTCCCGCCGAGTCGGCCATTGTGTGGCGCGGGCCCATGGCCTCCTCGGCCCTCAAGCAGTTTATCACGGAGGTAGACTGGGGTGAGCTGGACTACCTGCTACTGGACATGCCTCCCGGAACCTCCGACATTCACCTCACGATGGTGCAGACCGTGCCCGTCACCGGTTCGCTCATCGTGACCACGCCCCAGAAAGTGGCCCTGGCTGACGCCGAGAAAGGGTTGCAAATGTTCCGCCTGCCGCAAATCAACGTGCCCGTGCTGGGTATTGTGGAGAATATGGCCTGGTTTACGCCCGCCGAGCTGCCCGATAACAAGTACTTCATCTTCGGGGAAAGTGGCGGCGTGGCCCTGGCTGAAAAGCACGAGGTGCCGCTGCTGGGCCAGATTCCGCTGGTGCAGAGCATCCGCGAAAACGGCGACCTGGGCACGCCCGCCATCCTGCAGGAAAACACGCCGGCCGCCGCCGTATTTGCGCAGCTGGCCGAGGATCTGGCCCGCCAGGTGAGCATCCGCAACGCCATGGCCCCCAAAACGAACATCGTGGAGATGAAGTCGTAGCCAGCTGAGCCGTGCAGAATTGAGAACGTCATGCTGAGCGAAGCGCAGCGTAGTCGAAGCATCTCTACCGCTTCGTTGCAAGGCTAGTAATTAGCCAGAGGTAGAGATGCTTCGACTACGGCTCCGCCTTCGCTCAGCATGACGGGCAATTTTTCCCGTCATCCGTAGCTGCGTTTTCCCTGAACTTCTCCCCGCCCCGGCCGGTTTACCGTAGCGTCGGCCGAATGTTCTACCTTTGCTTTCGTATTGCCGACGCTGGCGGGCACTTTGCCGCCCACCTAGCGTACAACCCGTGAAATTCCCGTTATGACCGTATCGCCCACCGTGGAAACCCATCCGCTCCTGCCCCGCATCGAACAGGCCCTGGATACCATCCGGCCCTACCTGGCCGCCGACGGAGGCAACGTGCGCGTGCTGGACATCACCCCGGACATGGTGCTGCGCCTGGAGCTGCTCGGCGCCTGCGGCACCTGCCCCATGTCGCCGATGACGCTGAAAGCCGGCGTGGAGGAATCGGTGAAGAAGGCCGTGCCCGAAATCCGGGCCGTGGAGGCCATCAACCTCACGCCCATGTCGGCCCAGCCCGCCGGCCAAACCGGCCACCCTCAGTCGCCCGCGCCGGTACCCACGCCGCAGTTCTAAGTTTCTTAGGATATATATAACAGCGCCCCGCTCCTGCCGGTTTTCCGGTTGGGGCGGGGCGCTGTGGTGTTTGGGGATAAAAAAAGATTGTTCTGCAACATCGTTTGGCATTCTTGATGGTGAATTACCGTTTAATACTTGCGTCACTAGGCCTTCAGAACTTCGTCTAAGTTGCCGCTCCAAGAGTAAAGATGATATTCAGCTCCTTGCTCTAATTCAAGATCATCTTTATTTCTGATCAGAGTTGTTTCAATCCACTCGTCGCCAGCAAAGCCGATTACCCAACACACTCTGTCTGCCATCACCTCTTGCATTACACTAATCAACTCTTCGAGCCCATCTATTAAATAAGCAGAGCAACCGGGATGGATCCGGAGCCAGATATGATGGTCGCTGGTAGTTTGCACGATCATGCCACCCATTTCTGCCATATCAGGGCAAGGAAAATCTACTACTAATTGCTCTTTGTCAATTTCGTAGGCGCAATCTTGGTCAGCGAAGCTGCTTTGCAACTTTTTGTAAATGATAGTTGAGAAGGAGTCTAGATTATTCATCTTAGGTTAAGCTCTTATCCAATCACTTGGACAGGAACAGGAATTGGCATCCGCATTCTTTCATATCCGAATGTAGCCTGCTGTTCTGTGGGTTTTAAGGTAACATTTTCACTAAAATACTGCACACGGCCGCATTCCGCCGGCCCCGTTACCTTTGCCGCTCCTACCATCAACCACCCTTCCCGAATGGCTAACCCCAACGACCCCGCCCTGCACTCCTGGATTGATATTGCCCCCGGCAGCGACTTCCCAATTCAGAACCTGCCGTTTGGCGTGTTCGAGACGGAGGAGCGCGGGCCACGGCTAGGCGTGGCCATAGGCGAGTACGTGCTGGATCTGTACGCCGTGTCGCAGTTCGGCTTTTTTGAGGATGTGGAGCTGGGCGCGAAGATGCCCAAGGTGTTCCGCCGCCGCTCCCTCAACCAGTTTATTGCCCTGGGCCGGCCGACGTGGCGGGCCGTGCGCCAGCGCGTATCGGAGCTGCTGCGCCACGACAGCACCGCCCTGCGCTCGGATGAGGTAATGGCCGAGTGTCTGTTGCGCCAGAGCGAGGTGCGGATGCTGCGCCCGGTGAAATCACACAACTACACCGATTTTTACAGCAGCATCGAGCACGCCACCAATGTGGGCATCATGTTCCGCGACCCGGCTAACGCCCTGCTGCCCAACTGGCGCCACATCCCGATTGGCTACCACGGCCGGGCCAGCAGCATCGTGGTGAGCGGCACCGATATCCGCCGGCCCAACGGGCAGCGCAAGGCTCCTGATGCCGCCGCACCCACCTTCGGCCCCTCGCAGCAGCTGGATTTTGAGCTGGAAGTGGGCTTTATCGTGGGCAAGGGCACGCACCTGGGCGAGACGGTGCCGATTCAGTACGCCGAGGAGCACATCTTCGGGCTGGTGCTGTTCAACGACTGGAGCGCCCGCGACATTCAGAGCTGGGAATACGTGCCGCTGGGGCCGTTTCTGGGCAAGAGTTTCGGCAGCAGCGTGTCGCCGTGGGTGGTGACGCTGGATGCGCTGGAGCCCTTCCGGGTGGCCGGCCCTGTGCAGGAGCCTGAGCCCCTGCTGTATCTGCGCCAACTGGACAAGCACAACTTCGACGTGAACCTGGAGGTAGCCATCCAGCCCGAGGCAGGGCCGGAAACTACCGTTTCACGCTCCAACTTTGGCCTGATGTACTGGAGCATGGCCCAGCAGCTCACCCACCAGGCCTCTAACGGCTGCAACCTGCAGGTCGGCGACCTGTACGCCTCGGGTACTATCTCGGGCGCTACGCCCGACTCCTTAGGCTCCATGCTGGAGCTGGCCTGGCGCGGCACCCGCCCCCTGCCCCTGGCCGACGGCTCGGAGCGCAAATTTCTGCTCGACGGTGACACCGTGACCATGCGCGGCTACTGCGAAAAGGACGGGCTGAGGATTGGCTTTGGAGAGGTGAAAGGTAAAATTCTGCCGGCCCCCTCGCTTTAGCACAAAACCACTTTATAGTTCAGCTTACCTACCCGGCTTCCATCAAGAGGCCGGGTAGTTTGTTTTTGCCCTTTATCCTACCATTACGCCTCCATCCGTCCTACGTATTTATAGCAGAGCACCTCGTATAAATACCCATTTAAACTCCTGTATTGGCCTATTTACAACTTTACCGGCACAGGCAAGTACACTTTACTTCTCTTACCGACTACCCACTCAGCCAGAAGGCGCTTGCTTTTTAAGGCAAGCGTGAGGTCGGCGAAAACAAACACCCATCCGTTCCTAAACTACAATTCTATGCTCGCAATGGAATACAGGGGCCCCAAGAGGGTCCGCGCCGTGCAAAAGCCCATGCCCGAAATCAAGCACCCGCAGGATGCCATTGTGCGGGTGCTGCGTACCTGCATTTGCGGCTCCGATTTGCACCTCTACAACGGCAACGTGCCCGATACCCGCGTGGGCTCTACCTTCGGCCACGAGTTTGTGGGCGAGGTAGTAGAAGTTGGCTCCGAAGTTACCAAGCTCAAAACCGGCGACCGGGTAATTGTGCCCTTCAACATTGCCTGCGGCGAGTGCCACTTCTGCCGCCAGGGCATGTTTGGCAACTGCCACGAATCCAATACGGAGGCCTCGGCCGTGGGCGCTATTTTCGGTTACTCACACACGGCGGGCGGCTTTGATGGTGGGCAGGCCGAGTACACCCGCGTGCCCTATGCCAACGTGGGCCCGACCGTCATTCCGGAAGGCATGGACCTGGACGATGCCGTGCTGCTCACCGACGTGGTGCCCACCGGCTACCAAGCCGCTGAAATGGCCGGCATCCAGACCGGCGACACGGTGGTAGTATTCGGGGCCGGGCCGATTGGCATTATGGCCGCCCGCTGCGCCTGGCTGTTTGGGGCCGGCCGCGTCATCATCATCGACCAGGAAGATTACCGCCTGGAATTTGCCCGCAACTACTCCTACTGCGAGGCCTACAACTTCAAGGAAATGAACGACCCGGTGGTGTTCATCAAGAAGATTACCGACTGGATGGGGGCCGACTGCGTTATTGACGCCGTGGGCGCCGAAGCCGCCGGCAACGCCATGCAAACTATTACGGGCCGCAAGCTGCTGCTGCAGGCCGGCTCGGCCACAGCCCTGCACTGGGCCATCAACTCCGTGAAAAAAGGCGGCGTGGTGAGCATTGTGGGCGTGTATGGCCCCACCGACAACCTAGTACCCATCGGCAATGTGCTCAACAAGGGCCTCACCATTCGGGCCAACCAGGCCTCGGTGAAGCGCCTGCTGCCGCGCCTGATTGACCACGTGCAGAATGGCGTCCTGAACCCCAAAGGGCTGATTACGCACCGCATGCCGCTGGAAGAAGTGGCCGATGGCTACCGCATGTTCTCCGCCAAACTGGACAACAACATCAAAACCGTACTGCTCCCTCCCACCGCCAACCAGTAACGCCGCTCCATCATGGAAAATCAACGAATCGACCCCACGCAAATCAAAGGCTGGGGCATAGATGCCGACCCCAAAAACGACCCGACCTACCCCATGCGGGAGCGGATGAACGTGGGCGAGGACCCCGACAGCAAGCACCGCCCCGACTCGCTGCAGCCCGTGGATACGGAGGTGCTGCGTTCCATCGAGCGGCCTAACGTATCGGCCGTATTCGGCACGCCGGCCCCGCCGCGCGGCCTCAGCGGCCTGATTCGGCGGGCAGCTTTCCACTACAGCGAAAACCGCTACCGCCACTGGCTGCCGCTCATCGTGGCCGACCGGGTGAGTGTGGTAGAAGGCATCGTGGAAGACTTGGCCCACGGCAAAGTCCCGAATATTTGGGCTGAGAAAGGCTACAATGTGGAGTGGAAACACAACCGCACCGCCTTTATCACCAAAATGTCCATCATCGGGGCCGTCACGGCCGGTGTAGTTGTGTGGCTGGCTTCGGATGGCAAGAAGAATAAGAAGAACGTCAAGAAAGACTACCTGAGCCGCTTTTAAGACATTTATCTAAATTCTACCACACGCAGAAAGGGCCTCCGCTGAAAAGTGGAGGCCCTTTCTGTATGCTCGTAGATAACGGTAGACTTAAAGGCTAAGCAGGAATCAGAAAGAAATACTGCTGTCCTCTAAACCTGTCATGCTGAGCGCAGCCGAAGCATCTCTACCTCTGACTAACTCAATCGTACACACGAAGCGGTAGAGATGCTTCGGCTGCGCTCAGCATGACGGATTCGCCATCTATCGTACTACTCTTGGTTGCTGCTGCTTTAGCCTACTTCTTACCCTTGATGATTTCGTCCACCACGGCCGGATCGAGGAGCGTGGTGGTGTCACCGAGGGAGCTGGTTTCGCCTTCGGCTACTTTGCGCAGGATGCGGCGCATGATTTTGCCGGAGCGGGTTTTGGGCAGGCCCGATACCAGCTGAATCTTGTCGGGCTTGGCGATTTTGCCGATTTCGGCCACTACCGTTTCGATGATGCTGGCTTCTACCCGGGGCTTATCGGCCTCGTTCCGGAAGGCGCCTTCCCGGCAGATGATGTAGGCGTAGATGCCCTGGCCCTTCACGTCGTGCGGGTAGCCCACCACGGCGCTTTCCACCACGTTGGGGTTCTGGTTGATGGCGTTTTCGATTTCGGCCGTACCGAAGCGGTGGCCCGATACGTTTATTACATCATCGACGCGGCCGATGATACGGTAGAGGCCGTTTTCGTCGCGGCGGGCACCGTCGCCGGTGAAGTAGTAGCCGGGATAGGTGCTGAAGTAGGTTTGTACGGCCCGCTCATGGTCGCCGTAGGTGGTGCGGATGATGCCGGGCCAGCTTTGCTTGATGGCGAGGTAGCCTTCCTGGTCGTTACCCTCGATTTCCTGGCCTTCCTGGGTGAGCAACACGGGGTGTACGCCGGGTAGCGGCAACCCAGCCCGGGCCGGCACGCTGGGCGTGATGCCGGCCAGCGCCGAAATCATGATACCGCCGGTTTCCGTCTGCCACCAGGTATCCACAATGGGGCACCGCTCCTTGCCCACGTGGGTGTGGTACCAGTGCCAAGCCTCTTCGTTGATGGGCTCCCCTACTGAGCCCAGCACCCGCAGTGAGTCGAGCGAATAGCTGAGCACGTTGTCCAGCGGCGCCGCCATGAGGCTGCGTATGGCCGTGGGCGCGGTGTAGAAAATGCTGACCGAGTGCTTGTCAATCACCTCCCAGAAGCGGCCGGCATCAGGATACGTGGGCACGCCCTCGAACATGAGGGAGGTACTACCGGCCAGCAGCGGCCCGTAGAGCAGGTAGCTGTGGCCCGTAACCCAGCCCACGTCGGCGGTGCACCAGTAAATGTCATTTTCCTCCACCTGAAACACGTTGCGGAAGGTGTAATCGGCCCACACCATGTAGCCGGCGGTGCTGTGCACCACGCCTTTGGGCTTGCCGGTGCTGCCCGAGGTGTAGAGGATGAACAGGGGGTCTTCGGCGTCCATTTCCTCGGCGGGGCAGGTTTTGGCCACGCCCTCCACTTCCTCGTGGTACCACACGTCGCGGCCTTCCTCCATCTGCACGGGCCAGCCCAGGTGCTCCACCACAATCACGCGGCGCACCGAGGGGCAGGTTTCCAGGGCCTCATCCACCACGCGCTTCACCGGAATCTGCTTGGGGCCGCGGTTGAGGCCGTCGGCGGTGAGCACCACGCTGGCCTGGGCATCATTCACCCGGTCGGCAATGGCCGTGGCTGAGAAGCCGGCGAAAATTACCGAATGCACCGCCCCAATGCGGGCACAGGCCAGCACCGCCACGGCCAGCTGCGGAATCATGGGCATGTAGATGCACACCCGGTCGCCCTTCTCCACGCCGTTGTTGTGCAGCACGTTGGCAAACTGGCACACCTGCTGGTGCAACTCACGGTAGGTCAGGCGCAGGTGGCGCTGCTTGGGGTCGTTGGGCTCCCAGATGAGGGCCAGCTTGTTGCCGCGCGTGGCCAAGTGGCGGTCCAGGCAGTTCTCGGTGATGTTGAGGCGGGCCCCCTGGAACCACTCATTGCGGCCGGCGGGCATGTCGGAGCTGAGGACTTTGTCCCACTTGCGGCGCCAGGTGAAAGGCGCGGCCACGGAGGCCCAGAACTCTTCGGGGTGATTGATGCTGAGGTGGTAGGCTTCGTGGTAGCCTTCGATGCTACGGATGCGGGCGTGTTCGGGCATGGGTGGCACGGGGGTTATGATGGGGGCTTGAGTTGGCAAAAGATACGGGTTTGGAATGGCTGACGGCCTTTAGGCGGGCGTGTTCAGCAGGTTTTTTACCGTGGTCATGAGTTGGCGGGTGCTGAAAGGCTTGGGAACGTACAGGTCGGCGCCGGCCTCGTAGCCCTTCTGGATGTCGGCCTCCTTGCTCTTGGCCGACAGAAAAATGACGCGGGTACCGGCCCGGTCGGGGCGCTGGCGCAGGTGGCGGCATACCTGGTAGCCGTCCACGTCGGGCATCATCACGTCCAGCAGCACCACGTCGAAAGCCGTGGCGTCCACGGCGGCCAGGGCCTCGGTACCGTTGCGGGCAATGCTGACCTGGTAGCCGCTTTTGCGCATCAGAAACTCCAGGGACATGACGATGTTGGGTTCGTCATCGACAATGAGAATGTGGGGCGTCGTTGACATGGGAGAAGTCTGTTTTCGGGGAGAAGAGCGGTTTTTTACAACTAGCGGAGACGGTAGCAGCAGCACGGGACAGGCTGAACGTCATGCTGAGCGCAGCCGAAGCATCTCTACCGGGGGTAGATAAATAGTAGTGCAACGAAGCGGTAGAGATGCTTCGGCTGCGCTCAGCACGACGTTCAGCCTATTTTTCATCATTAACTAAATAAGGCAGCTCCACCGAAAACCGGGCGCCTTGCTCGGGCTGGCTTTCCACCCAGATGCGGCCGGCGTGCAGCTCCACAATTTTGCGGGTGATGGCCAGGCCCAGGCCCGAGCCCTCGGGCTTGCGGATGGTTTGGTTGCGGGCCTGAAAGAACTTGTCGAAGATGAGCTGGTGAAACTCAAGGGCTATGCCTTTGCCGTTGTCCTGCACCGTCAGGCGCAAGGCTTCCGCCAATACCTCTACCCCTACCGCAATCCGCCCCGAACCATCGGCCCGACACGATTTCACGGCGTTGCTAAGCAAGTTTACCAGCACCTGCATGAGCCGGTCCCGGTCGCCGGGGAGCTGGGGCAGGGCGGGCGGCACGGCCAGGTCCAGCTGAATCTGCTTGTCGCGCAGGAGCTGGCCCACGGCCTCCAGGGCGTCGGTTACCACGTCGGCCACGTCCACCGGGGCCAGGTCCAGGGTGGCCTTGCCCGACTCGTACTTTTCCAGGTCCAGCACCAGGGTAATCAGCCGGCTCAGCCTTTCCGATTCCTTGGTGATGGTGAGCAGGAAGCGTTGACGCTCCTCTTCCTCAATGTCGGGGTTGTCGGAGAGGATTTCGGCCAGGGCCCGGATACTGGTGAGGGGGGTGCGCAGCTCGTGGGTGACGGTGTAGAGAAATTCGTCCTTATGCTGGTCCAGCTCCTGCAATTGGTCATAGGCGGCCTGCAACTCCTGGGTGAGGCGCTGGAGTTGGCGCTGCTGCTTCTGGAGCTGGCGGTTGGCTTCCAGCAGCTGCTGACTTTCCCGCAAAATGCCCACCACGTTGTCGAAGCTGATATCCTCCACCCCTACTGAGGAGCGCAGCAGCAGCCGGGCCGAAGCGGGGCCAATGGAGCCGGCCAGCAGCTTTTCGGCGTAGGCCAGTAGGCGCGGGTCGGCCTGGGGCGGGGCCACGGCGTCGGTCACGTGGGCATCAGGAAAGCGCGTTTCAAATACCCGCAGGGCCTGGTTGGTGCGTTTTTTCCCCAGGAAGCCCACCAGCAGGGTCCGCACATCGGGCAGGGCGGCGGCGCTGTGCCAGCCGGTGGGCCCCTCGAAGCCGGTGCCGTGCCGGAACACATCCACGAACAGCTCGGCCTGGCGCTGCTCCAAGACCGAGGGCTGCCGCCGCAGCGACACGCCCACGTACAGTCCCAGGTTGAAAAACCAGCTCCAGAACAAGCCGTGCGAGAGGTAGTCGAGTCCTTCCAGCCCGAACAAGGCAAACGGCCGCAGCCAGCTTTGGCCGAACAACCCGTTGGTCAGCAGCGCATCGGGCAGCATGTCAGGCCCCACCATCGTGGGCAGCACCAGCGTGAAAAACCACACTAGAAAGCCAGCCGAAATACCGGCGGTGGCCCCTTCCCGGGTACCCCCTTTCCAGTAGAGCCCGCCCAGCACCACCGGCACAAACTGCGCCACCGCCGCAAACGACACCAGCCCGATGTTCACCAGCGGCAGCAGGTGACCCACGGCCACGTAGTAGCCGAATGCCAGCAGCAACACCAGCACCACCGCTATGCGGCGGCTGTTGAGGGCCACTTGGCCCAGGCGGGCAAACCAGCGGGCCGCCTGCCCCCGGGCCGCCGGAATGCGCACCAGCAGGGGCATGAGCAGGTGGTTGCTCATCATCACGCTCAGGGCAATGGTTTCCACGATAATCATGCTGCTGGCCGCCGACAGCCCGCCCAGGTAGATGAGCAAGGCCAGCCACGGATGGCCCGCCTGCAAGGGCAAGGCCAGCACAAACGTGTCGGCATCGAAGCGGCCGGTGGGGTCCAGCAGCCGGCCCCCGAAAGCCAGGGGCAGCACCAGCAGGTTGATGATGATGAGGTAGAGCGGAAACAGCCACATGGCCTTGCGCAGGTGGTCCTCGTTCACATTCTCCACCACCGACACCTGAAACTGCCGGGGCAGCAGCAGGATGGCCGCCATGCTCAGCAGCAGCAAGGTAAACCACTGCCCCGGCGTGGTGCCGGCCCCGTCCAGCGTGAACAGGCGGCGCAGCTCGGGCAGGGCGGCAGCCCGCTCAAACACATCGGCAAAGCCATCGAACAGGCCGTAGGTGACGAACAGCCCGGCCGCCAGAAACGCCACCAGCTTCACCAGACTTTCCAGGGCCACGGCCAGCACCATGCCCTCGTGCCGCTCGGTGGCCTCAATGGAGCGCACCCCGAACACGATGGTAAAAAACGCCAGCGCCACGGTGGTATAAAAGGCCGAGCCCGCCGCCGCCGAGGCATCCTGCACCGGCAGATTCAGGGTAGCCACGTCCCGAGTCAGAATGTCGAAGGAAGCGGCAATGGCCTTGATTTGCAAGGAAATGTAGGGCACCACGCCCAGCACGCACACCACCGTCACCAGGGCACCCAGCCCAGCGCTTTTGCCGTAGCGGGCCGAAATAAAATCGGCAATGGAGGTGAGGCGCTGCCCGCGGCAGATGCGGATGATTTTGCGCAGCACCAGCCAGGAGGCCGGGGCCATGAGCGTAGGCCCTAAGTAAATCCCGATGAACTCCAGCCCGAAATGCGCGGCCCTCCCCACTGAGCCGTAGTACGTCCAAGCGGTGCAGTACACGGCCATGCTCAGGGCGTACACGTAGGGGTTGCTCACCAGGCTGCGCCGCTCCGCCGACCGACGCTCCGCCGCATACGCCACCCCGAACAGCAGCACGAGGTAGCCGAAGGAAAAGCCGATAACAAGCAGCGTGGGCATGCGGGGAAAAGGTGAATTTGTGAAGCGCGAAGTTGTGAGGTGGTGGAGTCGTGTACTATGTGTTTTCCGTGCAGTTGGCCCAGACAGAACGTCAAGTCACAATTTCACCATTTCACAACTTCACTTTAACCAGCCAGCCGGTAAGCAGCACCAGCAGCCCCCAGATGCCGAGCACGTACAGGTAGAGCACGGGTATGCCGGCCACGCGCGCATCAAAGTTGAAAACTCCCAGGAAAGGAAAGTTGAGCAACACAGCAAACAGCACGGCCACAAACAACAGCCGCTGCCCGCGGCGCTGCTCGGTACGCTCAGGAGAGGAAGGTGCAGCCATATAGAAAGGTGAAAAGTAGTGCCAGTTTACGCAAGCGGCCTGATTTTCCCATCCAATGAAAGAGTGGGCGGAATAACTATTTCGCGCAGAAGTCCGCCGAACCAGCGGCGCGGCGGACTTCCGTCGGTAAGCAACTGGCTGTTAGTCCATAATGCGCACATTGCGCACGTCACGCATGTAGGCTACCCCAATGAAGAAGCAAATTAGGGCAATGATGCAGGGGTAGGCCAAACCAATGAGGCTGCTGTGGTCTTTGGCGAAGGTTCCTTCCGGCTGGGTGGTAGCCCACACCCCAATCCAAGTAGCCACCAGTGGCACGAAGCCCCCGAATACGCCGTTGCCAATGTGGTAGGGCACCGAGAGGCTGGTGTAGCGCACTTTGGTAGGGAACAGCTCCACCAGGTAAGCCGCAATAGGCCCGTACACCATCGTCACGAACAGCACCAGAATGAAGGTCAAGGCAATCATGGCAGGAATATTGGGCGTGAGAGCCTTCATCACGGCCGGTACGGCTTTACCGGCGGCATCCACGGTAGCGGGGGTAATTTCGGTGAGCGGGCCAGCAAAGGCTTTGATGCCGTAGAACAGCGGAATGGTAAACAGGGCCCCGCAAATCATGCCCGTCATGATGATGCGCTTGCGGCCGATGCGGTCCGAGAGGGCCCCGAAGTACACGAACAGCGGGGTAGCCAGCAGCATGGCCACTACCAGAATGGTGCTGGAATCCACGAGGTCCATTTTCAGGGTGTTATTCATGAAGGAATAGGCCTGGAACTGGCTGGTGTAGAAGATAACGCCCTGGCCCATCGTCACCCCGAACAGGGCAATGAGTACCAAGCGGCGGTTTACGGGATTCACGAAGGAGTCGCGCAGGGGGTTGGTACTGGTGGTACCGGTGGCTTTGGCCTTGGCAAACAGCGGCGACTCGTGCAGCTTCCGACGGATGTAGTACGAGGCAATTACCAGCAAGCCCGACAGCAGGAACGGCACGCGCCAGCCCCACTCTTTGAAGGCATCCTCGCCCAGAATTTTGCGGGTAATTACAATCACCGAAATGCTCAGGATGAGGCCGCCAGTGGCCGTAATCTGGATGAAGCTGGTGAAGTAGCCCCGCTTTTTATCGGGGGCGTGCTCGGCCACGTAGGTAGCGGCCCCGCCGTACTCGCCGCCCAGGGCCAGGCCCTGCAGCAGGCGCAGCACCACCACAATCAGGGGCGCGGCAATGCCAATGGTATCGTAGCTGGGCACCAGGCCCGTTACGAAGGTGGCCCCACCCATAATCAGCAGCGTTACCAGGAAGGTGTACTTGCGGCCAATCATGTCGCCGATGCGGCCGAAAAAGAGCGCCCCGAACGGCCGTACCACAAAGCCCGCCCCAAACACAGCCAGCGCCCCGAGCAAGGAATCTTCCAGCTTGCCCGTGGAGCCGAACAGCACCGGCCCGATGATGGCGGCCAGAGAGCCAAAAATGTAGAAGTCGTACCACTCAATGACGGTGCCAACGGAGGAGGCGGTAATTACCTGCCAGATTTTGCTGGAGGAAACCGCGTTGTTGTCGTGGGTAACGGCCTCATCGGCGGGGGCCGAGCCGCCCAGGGGCGTGGCACCGGCGTAGGCGTCGCGCTGCGGTAGGTTCTGGTGCATAAGAGGGTGAGAAGTAAAGTGGGAAGATGTCAGAAGAAGCGTGCAAACCACGTACGGCGCCGGAATCAGCCGCTTTTCAGCCGCCGATTCCTACGTTGCCACCGCCTGGATTAAGGGGTTTAGTTACAGGGCTACCTGCGTCTGGAGCGTGATTTCCGGCTTGTAGTTCACGTTGTTCACGTCCGTAAAATCGGGACGGGCGCGGTAGTTGAGCGTGAACTTGGCGTTGTGCCCGTCGATGTAGAAGTTGGCTCCCGCATCGAAGATGTTCACGTTTTTCTGCTCGCCGCCGCTGGTGCGCAGGCCCTCGTAGCCGGCCAGCAGGTGGGAGGCGTAGGGCTGCACCCGCAGCTTGGGGCCCAGCAGGCTTTTGGGCAGCAGGTAACCGGCCTGCACATAGCCCACGTTGCCGGTGCCGGAGTGCGGCACAGCGTTGCCGCGGCGGGCATCGGTACCCCAGCCGGGGTTGGCCGCCCCAATAAAGCGCACGTGGTTGGGGCCCATGTCGTAGTTGTAGTACACGGCGTAGGCGGTGAAGGCCGTGCCGGTTTCCTTGTTGATGGGCGTATCAAAAAACACGTCGGCCGAGAACAGGGCAATATCGTGCTTGTTGGTGCCAATGGTGTTCAGAGAGCCGGTACCGGCGGCAGTGGCGGCATCAATGGCAGCCGCATTCAGCACGCTGCCCGTGGAGCGGGAGTACATGCCGTCCTTATTGTAGAAGAAGCCGGCCCCGATGTTGAACACCCGTTTCGAGCCCAGGTAGGTACCCACGTTGAAGGGCAGCAGGTTGGCTTCCTGATCCAGGAATTCATAGCTGAAATAACCCTGGTAGATATGGTTGGTACCCTGGGGGTTGTACTGGGCCACGTTGCTGCCCGTATTTACCCGCGCCGTGCCGGTGCCGGTGGTAGTGCCCAGGCCCAGCGGCGTGCTGAATGCGCCGGTCTGGTTGGTCAGGAACGACTCATTCACCGACAGTACGTAGTCCAGCTTGCCCACGCGCCCCTTGCCGTACACCCCAATGCCCCGCACAAACTGGTCGATGGCCTCAATAACGGGCCAGTTGGTGAGCGGCGCGTCCAGGGTGAGGTAGTTGATGGTGCTGGAGCGCGTCATGCGCGAAAGGCCGTTCTGGTAATGCATACCGCCCCCCAGGTTCAGGTACTTGTTCACCTTGTATTCCACCACCGCCTCGTGCACGAACAGTTGGGGCTTCTTGCCATCCACGGTGGGGGCCGTACCCCCACTCACGGCCGTCTGGTTGTTGATGCCAATATGGGTGTACACCAAAAACCGCGGATTCAGCTGCGACAATACAATCAGGCGGGAGCGACGCAGGGAGAAATCAATCTGGTCGGACTGGGGTTTGCCGGGCGCGCGCAACGTGCCCGTATTGTTTTCCGTGTAGCGCGTCCAGATCTGGTGCCAAGTAATGAAGCGGATGTACTTGGAGCCGTCGGCCGAGATGTTCACCTTCATGCCCGGCCCGTAGGGGGCCGACTCGGTGGGCGGCGGAGCGGGGGCCGCTACCACCGGAACCGGCGCCGCCGGCGGTGGAGCCGGGGCCTCGGCAGGTGGCGGCGGGGTAACCTGGGCGGAGGCTCCGGCTGCCGCCAGTAGCGCGCTTAGCGTGAGGGCGTAACGGGCTTTTTGCATGAGTTGGGTGGATGTTGGGAGTGGGACAGGTTAGCGGCACCCACCCGCCGCCACCAGGGCGCCGAAGGGGTAACCCAAGTAGAGCAATCCTGCCCAAGAAGCCACACCGGGGCTATAGTAATGCTAACCACCTATAGCACTAAGCCTGTTTAAACCGCTCCCACTTGATCATCATATACTTATCCCCTAGTTCGGTTACCATCAGGCCAGCTTCCTTCAGATTTTCGGGATGCTGAAAAAATTCTGCCAGCTCCTTTTGATTGAGGATCTTGTAGGTGGGGTGATAGTCCGTCTGGCGCGGGGCCTTCACCCCGTACTTCTTCACCCAGTTCATCACCGATACGTGACTCACGCCCAGCAGCCGCTCAATTTCCCGGTAGCTCACACCCTCCACGTACAGCTGCAAGGCCTTAATTACATAGTAGGGACTGGTTTCCTTGCCCGTTTTGGCTACCGAGTAGTGGTAGCCACAGTTCTTGCACTTGAACCGCTGCCGCCCGCCTACTACCCCACTTTTGGTAGCTTCCATCGATTCGCACTTGGGACAACGCAACTGAGACATACCAGGGTGAGTAAGGACTTACAGACAATCTATAGCTAATTAGTAAAGATATAGTATTTTAGCAACAAAACAGGTTTCATTACTTACTACTTTCCGTGCAACAACTCAAATATCGTCGTGGCACTTGCTACCGGCCTAATCAGAAAGTACGCGGCGGTAAGCGGCATCTGCGCAGGCTCCAAGCAGAAAGTACTTGTGCTGCTCTGCTTTCCATAGATGCTCTGCTGGCACGACAGTATTACTACGCCAAGCTGGGCCTGCATCCGTGGCACGGGCACCGCCAGCCACCAAAGCTGGTGCGGCAGTTGGCTGCTCAGCATCTGCTCACTACCTTCTTCGCTTGGCAACCGGCCCTGGCTGCCCTATCCGAACCCGTTTACTCCGCCGTGTGGCTGGTGGGTCCGGAGTTTGCGCATAGCTCCCAGGTAGTAGCAGGAATCGGCGAACGAACAGCTTACTACCGGACTATTTTCGGGGAGGCAGACCCCGATGGCCCACCCCTGCCGGCAGAATATCGGGAGCTGCCCAACGCCAATAAGCTGACGTGGCAGACGCACCCCTGGCACATCCTAGTTGACTCGGTCGATTACCCCGAAGGCTGGCCAGCGTGGGCTCTCGAAAAACCGAACTATCCATGCCAACCAGAAGACAACGATGAGTACCTGCTGGTGCAAACCGGCTGGGTGTGGGTGGGCACACTTCCGGCGGCACTGCCTGCCTAATCCCGCCCCGCAAAATCCAGGTCGTAGAGCACATTTAGGCGGAAACCGTGGTTAATCTCGAATACCGGCCGCCCCGAAACCGGCTCCGGCTCGGCGTGCTGGCTGACTTGGTAGAGGTAGTTCAACTCCACCTTGGCCTTGTCCGTGAACTGGTAGCCCAGCCCCCCAGATAGGCGGTTTTGGTTGAATACGTTGTCACCTACATTGCGCCCGAAGCCGATAAACAGCTCGTCAAAGGCGTTCAGGTACCACTCCCGGTCGTCTACCGAGGGGCCCTGCAATGGCCACTGCCCCGAAAGCTGATAGCGGATACGGTTTTGGAACTCCCATTGCTCTACTTCGCCCTGCCCCTGCTCGGCGCGGGTACCCAGCCAGCGTTGCTCCAGCCGCAGCCGCTGCGTAAGCGCCAGCCGCCCCAGCGCATCACGCAGCGAAACATCCTGGTATAATCGATTTTCCGGCTCCGGGCGACCCGGCACCGTGGGGTACTCGCCGTAGCGGTGCGTTTGAAAATACGTGTACCCGCCCGAGACAGTCACCCGCTCCGACAGCTGGCGCACCAAGCCCAGGCGGGCCAGCTGCTGCTGCGGAGCGCGCGCCCAGTTGATGCGCCGCCATTGATATTCGGTGTGCAGGGCCCACTTTTTGGTTAGCTGATGGTCGCCGGAGTACACAAACCACGCCAGCGTATTGTGGTCGAGGAGGCGAGGCGACTGGCCGAAACCGACTACGGGCAACAGGCCGCAGCCCAGCAAACACAGATATTTTTTCATGCAAGAGCGGCCCCGTGGTAGCAGGGCCTCTTTGCAGTACGCCGGCGTCCGGGCGCGGGTTGGCGGGGTCAGGGCTGCAGCACGGTAGTCAGTAGCGCATCCACGGCCAGCCCCAGGCGGCGCATATCCAGGCGGTTGAGGGTGTCAGTAGGCTCGTGGTAGTGGTGGTTGCGGTAGAATGCAGTATCAGTAAGCAGCACGGCCGGGTAGCCGAAGTACCAGTAGTTAAGGTGGTCCGAAAAGTCGATACCGGGCAGCCAGGCGGGCGCTTTGAACCGCTTTACCGGCAGGTGGGCCGCCGTGCGGTAGCGCCGGGCAAATTGCCGCCCGAAGCGGCCGTTGCCAAATTTTTGGGCCACCGTCACGTAATTACCCCGGCTGCCATATACCCATTTCAACGGCCCCAACGGGTAGTCCTGGGTGTGTTTCCGGTCGTCGAAATAGCCCAGCGTTTCCAGGGCCACCATACCCCGCACGGCTATTCCGGCTTTGTGCAAGAACTGCGCGTGCACGTAGCTGCCCATGCTTCGGGTGCGAAAAAACGGCGGCTCTTCCAGCGTGTAGGCCACCACGTCAATGCGGTAGGGTAATTGTTTTTGCTGACTTAACAACCGCGCCAGCTCCAGCAACGCCGCCACGCCGCTCCCATTGTCATCGGCGCCCGGCTGCTCCCCGCACACGTCGTAGTGCACCCCAATGATGAGGCGCGGCCCCGCTTCAGGACCGTAAGAGCCGATAATGTTGCGGTAGGTGCGGCCCTGTACTTGATAAGGCTGCTCGGTGGACCGGGCGCCGGCCGCTGCCAGTTCTGCTTTGATGTAGTCGGCGGCCTGGTTGAGGCTGGCTTCGTGGAGGTAGTTGCGGGGCTCGGGCGTAGTGGTAAGGGCCACGATGTGGTGGCGCAGGCGGGCCGTATCGGCGGGTAGCGGCTGAGCGCGCAGCTCCCCTGCCAGCAGCGCCAACAGGCCCACACAGTACAGCGTCCTGCTCACAGGGCTGCCGAGTGACTGTTTTCAAGCGCCAGATACTGCGGGGGCACGGCGGCCGTCAGCCACACTCCGTTGGCCGACAGAAAGAACTGTCCGCCTGCCCGGTGCAGCTCACCCGCCTTCACCAGCAGAATCACGGGTTTGCCGTGGCGCCGACCTACTGCATCGGCCGTGAGCTGGTCGGGCGAGAGGTGTACGTGCTGCCGGCTCCCAGGCCGCAACCCCTCGAGCAGAATACCATCCAGAAACCGGGTAGCGGTGCCGTGGTAGAGGGTTTCGGGGGGCTGTACAGGTGTCAGGCCCAAGTCAACTTCCACGGAATGACCCTGGCTGGCCCGCAACAGCTGGCCATCTTCGGAGAAGGCAAACCTTTTTTTGTCGTTGGAGGCCACTACTGCCTGCAACTGTTGCGCGCTGATACTGGCGTCGCGGGCTTGCAGCGCGGTCAGCAACTCCGTAACCGGTACCCAGCCCTGGGCATCGAGCGTGAGGCCTAGCTCGGTGGGGTAGTGGCGCAGGGCGTAACTCAGGAGCTTGCTCAGGTCTATATTCTGCATCGGATCAAGGATTATTAGGCTAATTTGCGGGCCTCAAGCTACAAAACGGCCGCATTACCGCCGGTATTGTTCCCCTGCCACCCACCCATGCCTACTCCCACCCCGTTCCGCAGCATCGTCCCCTCCGACCTCTCACCCACCGACTGGCACCCGTTTATGGTGGGTGCCATTGCCCCGCGCCCGGTGGCTTTTGTGAGTACCATGGCCGCCGATGGCAGCGTGAACCTGAGCCCCTACAGCTTCTTTAACTGCTTCGGCTCCAACCCGCCCATCCTGGCCTTCTCCCCCGCCAACCGGGTGCGCGACAACTCCCAGAAACACACCCTGCAAAACGTGCGCGAGGTGGCCGAGTGCGTGGTTCACATCTGTGACTACGCCATGGTGGAGCAGATGTCGTTGGCCAGCAGCGAGTACGCCAAGGGCGTGGATGAGTTCGTGAAGGCCGGGTTTACCGCCGTGCCCAGCCAGCAGGTGCGCCCGCCCCGGGTGCTGGAAGCCCCGGCCGCCTTTGAGTGCGTGGTGGAGCAGGTGATTGAGCTGGGCCAGAACAACGGGGCTGGCAACTTAGTGCTGTGCCGGGTGGTGCTGGCGCACTTCCGCGAGGACACCATCCTGCCCTCCGGCATTGGCATCGACCCACGGAAGCTGGACGCCATTGCCCGCCTCGGCGGTGACTGGTACAGCCGCTCCGCCGAAACGCTGTTCGAAGTACCCAAACCCAACCGCAACCTCGGCATCGGCATCGACCAGCTCCCAGAGCACATCCGCACCTCTGATATTCTCACCGGCAACAACCTGGGCCGCCTCGCCAACATCGAAGTTCAGTCGATTCCTACCTCTGAGCAGGTACAGGCCTTCCGTCAGGAACCCATTGTGAGCTACACCCTAAACAAGCACCCCGAGGCCGTGGAGCGAAAAGCCGCTCTGGTGCAGCTGGGTAAGCAACTGTTGGAAGAAGGTCGGCTGCTGGACGCCTGGAAGGTGTTGCTGCTGGCGGCCTGAGCTATCCGCACTCATTTGTTACAGCGGAAGCAGCCGGAAATACTTGGGTTTCAAACGGTGCGTGAGGTAGCGCGGCAATGAACCGTCCTGCGCGTAGGCCTCCACCACCCGCTGATACTGCTGGGGGCCAAACCGGCTGAGCCGAAAAACCCCGTACCCGGTCATCAAAGTGCCCATCATCAGGTTCCCGTTGGCATCCTGCTGACGGCTTTGGTAGTAGCGCTTATCAATCTTCCTGACTCCGGAGGCCGTCAGCACGGTTTTCTCCGTAACGGCTGCCGCCGTGAGGCCCACCCCGGCTTGCAGCCAGCCGCGCGTGGCTTTGCTCCGCTGCATAAACAGGTGCTGCACCGCCCGCAGAGTATCCGACCGGTCGTAGCGGGCCGTGCTCAGGTCGGAGTGAGGGGGCGTGGCTTGCGCGCGCAAGTTGGTGCTTGCAGCCAGGTAAAAGCCAGCCGTGGATACGAGTATAAAGCGGACCATAAAGCGAATCGGAAGAGGTGTATCGTGCCCGCGCAATATTCGCGCCACCTGAATCCATCCACGAAATTCGTTGAATCCGCGGTATAATCCGTGTAATCAGTGGGCTTAGTTGCGCACGGCAATCATCAGGGCCAGCTCTTTGTAGCGCATGTTGAATTTGCGGGCAATGCTGGCGTTGGTGAGGGAGCCTTTGTACACGTACACGCCCGAGCGGAAATGCTCGTTGGTGAACAGTACCTCATTAATGCCGCCGTGCTGGCTGATTTCCTGCAAAATAGGCGTAAAGATGTTGCTGAGGGCGTTGGTAGCCGTGCGCGGCACCCGGGAGGCAATGTTGGGCACGCAGTAGTGAATCACGTCGTACTTGCGGAAGACGGGCTTGCTGTGGCTGGTCATTTCGCTGGTCACGAAGCAGCCACCCTGGTCAATGCTCACGTCGATAATCACGGAACCCGGCGCCATCATCGACACGGCATCCTCCGACACCATGAACGGAATACGGCCCTCCTCGGCATTCAGGGCCCCAATTACCACGTCGGCGCGACGAATCTGCTGGTTGAGGGCGAAGGTGTCGAGGGTGCTGGTGTAGAGCTGGGGCTGGCCCAGGTGTTGCTTGAGCCGCCGCAGCTTATACAGGTGATTGTCAAACACTTTCACCTCGGCCCCCAGCCCAATGGCGGCCCGGGTGGCGTACTCCGCTACCGTGCCCGCTCCCAGAATCACTACCTGGGAAGGCGGCACGCCGGTAATGCCGCCCAGAATAATGCCCTTGCCCTCGTTGGAGCGGGCCAGGTATTCAGCGGCAATGAGCATGACGGTGGAGCCGGCAATTTCCGACATGGCCCGTACTACCGGCCGCGCCCCCGAGGGGTCCTTGATCAGCTCAAAGCTGATGGCGTTGATCTTCTTGCGCAGCAGGGCCGTGATGTACTCGGCCGTAAGGGAGCCGAACTGCAGGGCCGAAATCAGGGTTTGGCCGGCCCGCATGTACTCTATTTCGTCGTAAGTGGGCGGGGCCACTTTCAGAATAATATCGGCCTCAAACACCTCCTTTTGCGAGTAGGCCACCGTGGCGCCGGCTTCGGAGTAGTCGTGGTCGGAGTACTTGCTGGGCTCCCCGGCTCCGCTTTCCAGCAGAATTTCGTGGCCCGATTCCACCAAGTGCTTCACGGCCTCGGGCGTGAGGCAGATGCGGTTTTCCTGCAGGGAGGTTTCCCGGGGCAGCCCAATAAACAGTTTGCGCTTGCGCGTTTCCACGGCCAGCATGGATTCCTGGGTGAAATACGCACGGCTGGTGGCCAGCTGCTCAAATCCGGAGGGTACTGCGTCGGGCATCTTCTTAAATTAAAAATTATGAATTATGAATTGAGCACACGGTCAATTTTGCGGTAAGCAGCACTGACCATTTTTAATTCTCAATTCTTAATTCTCTCGCAGAGGGTCCGGTGACGGTGAGGGTGATGAGCAGCCGATCCGGGGGCAACAGGACCTCAATGCGGCTGGGCCACTCAATCAGGCAAAGATAGCCAGAATCGAAGTACTCAAGCGCCCCAATGCCTTCGGCTTCGCGAGGGTCGTTGAGGCGGTAGAAATCGAAGTGGTAGATGGGCTCATTGGCGGCCGTGCGGTACTCATTTACCAGGGAGAACGTAGGGCTGCTCACGTCCTCCGCCACGCCCAGGCTGCGGCACAGGGCCTTGATGAACGTGGTTTTGCCGGCCCCCATCTCGCCCTCGAAGCAGATGATGGTGTGCCCCTGAAGGGCGGCCCGCACCTGCCCGGCGGCGGCGGGCAATGCCTCAAGGGAAGAAATTTCGATGGTCTGGGTCGTCATCTGAAAAAGCCGGGTGAATTCGCCTGAATAACTTGAGCCCGCAAATTTGGTTAATCTGCCGCAGAAAAGGCGGTTTTGTTATGACTGCTCCCCATTCGGACACGCCCGGTTCGCCCACTGTTTCCAGCCGCTTCCTGCTGCTGTGGTTGCTGCTTGTCCTGCTGATTTTCGGTGGCCTTACTGCCGGCCTGTACCAGCAGGCCCGGCAGCGCCGGCACGGCATAGCCCGGCCCGCCCTGGTGGTGCAGAACCACCAGGAGCGAAGTGCCCATATCCTGACCCTGCGCTACTCCTACAGCCCCGATACGCTGGTGGCGCGCTACACCGAGCAGCACCGGAACCAGGTGAAACGGCTCCGCCCCGGCGACTCCACCACCGTCCGGTTCTGGCCCGAAGCACCCCGCCGCGTGGAAGTGACACCGCGCTGACCAGCCGGTTTTTTCGCATGTTTCTGGCCACCACACCGGGTGAGGCAACGGCTGTCTTCTATATTTGGCCGATCCTAACCACGACGCCCCATGCAAGTTTCGAGAATGGCCGGCAGCCTGATTGGCTCCGAAATCATCAAAATCGGCAACGAAGTCAATGATATGATTCGCAAGGGGGAGCAAATCTGCAACCTCACCATCGGCGACTTTGACCCGTCCATCTTCCCCATTCCGGCGGAGCTGGAGGCCGAAATTACCACTGCCTACCAGGCCGGGCACACCAACTACCCGCCCGCCAACGGCATGGCCGCCCTGCGCGAGGCCGCCGCAGCCTTTACTAAGTCGCGCCTGGGGCTCGCCTACTCCCCCAACGATTTTCTGGTGGCCGGCGGCTCCCGCCCGCTGATTTATGCCACCTACCTGGCCCTGGTTGACCCCGGCGACAAGGTGGTATTTCCGGTACCTAGCTGGAACAACAACCACTACTGCCACCTCTCCTCGGCCGAGGCCGTGATGGTAGAAACCCGCCCCGAGAACAACTTTATGCCCACCGCCGCCGAGCTGGCGCCCCACCTGGCCGGGGCGACGCTGCTGGCCCTGTGCTCCCCGCTCAACCCCACCGGCACCGTCTTCAGCCGCGAGGATCTGGAAGCCATCTGCGACCTGGTAGTGGCCGAAAACAAGCGCCGCGGCCCCGGGGAAAAACCCCTGTACCTGCTCTACGACCAGATTTACTGGCTGCTGACCTTCGGCAACACCGAGCACTACGATCCGGTAAACCTGCGCCCCGAGCTGCGCGACTACACCGTGTACATCGACGGGATTTCCAAATGCCTGGCCGCTACTGGCGTGCGGGTAGGTTACGCCTTCGGGCCGGCTGCGGTGATTGACAAGATGAAGGCCATTCTGGGCCACGTGGGTGCCTGGGCCCCCAAAGCCGAGCAGATAGCCACGGCCCAGTATCTGCCCCAGACGGCCGCCGTAGATGGTTTCCTGGACTCGTTCAAGCAGAAAGTGCAGCACAGCCTGGAAGCCTTGCACCAGGGCCTGCAAGCTATGAAAGCCGACGGCCTGCCCGTGGACTCTATGGTGCCGATGGGCGCTATTTACCTCACGGCTAAGCTGGACGTGCTGGGCCGCCGCACCCCCGGCGGGCAGGTGCTCACCTCTACCAAGGAGTTGACTTCCTACCTGATTAGTGAGGCCCGGCTGGCTTTGGTGCCGTTCAGCGCCTTTGGCACGGATGGTACTTCTCCTTGGTTCCGGATGTCGGTGGGCGGTGCTTCCCTGGAATCCATTGAAGCGGCTTTGCCCCGGTTGCGCGCCGCCCTGGAAGCCTTGCGGTAGCGGCGGCCGGCATAGCGCCGGCGCTGCCTGAGGAGGCCGGTTGTCAGGAGGCGCTTTGCCGCCTAGTAGCCGGCTTTTTCGTGCCCGGCAGGTCGGGAGCCGCGCCGGTGCAGGGGCAATATTTTCGCTTCGCACTCCCGCAATCCTGCTATCTTACGCCGGTTACCGCTTGCTGCTGCTCTGGCACAACGGTAGCATCTGCTCTGTTTACGACGGTGTTTGCCCTGCCGTCCCGCTTCCTGCTCCTATTGCACTTTCCGATTTTCACAACCAACCGGAACGTGTATTCATGCTATGTTTCTTTACCCGGCCAGTAGCCGGTTTCACCTGTTGCTCCATACTGGTGCTGACCTCCGCGGTGGCCCTGGCCCAGAGCCGCCCCGCCCCTATTTCGGGTACCGTTCGTACCGCGTACCGCGGCCGGCTCCCTGGAGTTTGCCACCGTTACCCTGCACCGCACTACCGATTCGGCCGTAGTCAAAACGGAGTTCAGTGATGCGGCGGGCCATTTCCAGCTGCCGGTTCCAGCCGAGGGCCGCTATTTGGTTTCGGTCAGCCAGCTTGGCTACGGCCGCAGCTGGCAGGGCCCCTTGGCAGTCGGCACGCAGCCCGTAGCGCCGCTGGAGTTCCGGCTGGTGGCTGGAGCGGCTACCCAGCTTAAAGGCGTAACCGTGGCCGGCCAGCGCCCCCTGTATGAGCGCCTGCCCGACCGCACCGTGGTGAACGTGGAAGGCAGCATACTAAGCGCCGGCAACACCACCCTCGATGTGCTCGGCCGCGCCCCCGGCGTAACTCTGGATGCCAACGACAACCTGGCCCTGCGCGGCCGCCAGGGCTTGCTGGTGCTCATTGACGGGAAACGCCAACCCATGACGGGCGCGGAGCTAGCCGCGCTGCTGCGGGCCCTGCCCGCCGAACAGGTGGGCACCATGGAACTGATTACCAACCCGCCGGCCAGGTACGACGCCCAGGGCGGGGCCGGCGTTATCAGCATCAACCTGAAAAAAGACCAGCGCCTGGGCCTGAATGGCAGCGCCAACGCCGCTTACGGCCGAGGCCGCTACGGCAAATTCACCAGTGGCCTGAGCCTCAACTACCGCCGCAAACACCTCAACCTCTACGGCACCTACGCCTACGCCGACCGTCAGACGTTTCAGGAGCTGGCCATCAGCCGCACGTACTTGCAGGACGGCCGCCCGGAGCGGTTTCTGGAGCAGTACAACACGCCCCGCGGGCACCTCCAGTCGCATACCTGGCGCACCGGGGCCGATGTGACGCTGAGCACCCGCACCACGCTGGGGCTGGTGCTGAGCGGGCTGGAAAGCCGCCTGCCTTCCCAGGGCCTGAATGAATCCCGCTTCTACGATGCCCAGTACCAGCTTACGGAAGTGGTGCAGGCCCAGAACCGGCGCAACCTGCTCACACCGAACCTCACGGCCACCGCGCTGCTGCGCCACCAATTCCCGAAGGATTCGCTGGGTACCCCAGAGCTGACCGCCGATGTGGACGTGGCCCGCTACGACCTGACTCGCACTCTGGAGCTGAGTGCCAACTCTGGGCTGCGCCCCGCCGCTTTTGCCAGCCGCCTGCTCGGCGACCAGAGCGGAGAGCTTACCCTACTCAGCGGCAAAACCGATTACCTCCGAACCCTGCGCCACGGCCTGCGCCTGGAAGCCGGGCTGAAGGTAAGCCGGGTCACTTCCGAAAACGACGTGCTGTTTGAGCGGGAGCTGAACGGGGGCAGCCGGCAGGTTGATGCCGGCCTGACCAACCAGTTTCGGTACGAGGAAGACATTCGGGCCGGGTACCTGAGCCTGAGCCGCAACCGGCCCACCCTGCAGGTTACGGCCGGGCTGCGGGCCGAGCAAACCAGCACCTACGGCCGCCAGGCAGTAGGTGCAGAGCAGTTCAGCCGCAACTACTTCCAGCTCTTTCCCAACCTTACCCTGCGGCGCCCCTTGAGCGAAGCCCACGAGGTGGCCCTCTCGCTTAGTCGCCGCCTCGACCGCCCGACTTACAACCAGCTCAACCCCTTCCGCTCCTACGTGGACCCTACCTCCTACCGCGTGGGCAACCCCGCCCTCTGGCCCCAGATCAGCAGTCAGGCGGAGCTCACGCACACGTTCCGGCACAAAACCAGCACTGCCCTACGCTATACCCACACTCGCCGCCCCATCCTGAGCGTGTACTTGCTGGATGCGGAGGGCCTGCTGGCTGCTATTGATGTAAACCTTACCGCCCAGGATTACTGGGGATTTACGGTTTCCTCGCCGCTGGAGGCCGCCAAGTGGTGGAAGCTCTACGCCAATGCCGAGGTGTTTTATATCCGGTTTCGGGGTGAGGTCAATGGCTCCGAGCTGCCGGCCAGCCAGCCCGGCGCTATCTTGAGCCTGAGCAACTCCTTTACCTTCCCCAAGGGCTGGAGCGCCGAACTGAACGGCAGCTACAACTCCCTGGAGCGCTACGGCTACCAGCTGGTGCGCTCCTTTGGGCAGCTGAGCCTGGGCGTGCAGAAATCGGTGGGGCGGGCTACGCTGAAGCTGAATGCCACGGATATCCTCTACACTACACCCCTGCGCGTAACCTCCCGCTACCAGCCCCTCACCGAAACCTTCCGCTCAGCCCAGGATTCGCGGGTGCTTACAGCCTCCGTTAGTTACCGCTTCGGCAACGATAAGGTAACGGCAGCCCGCAAACGCGCCGGCAGCGCCGACGAAGAAAAACGCCGGGCCGCCGGCGTACAATAGCCCAAGGGCCATACCGCAACCAGTAGCGGAGGGTAGCAGCCTGCAATCAGGCTGCTACCCTCCGCTACTTTCAAGCAAAGCCAGCACTGCTGACTGCCAGTTTTTACACTAAATTTTGACGCGCAGGCAACCATTATGATATATCATGCATCTATATGATATATCATTAACCATGCTTTCTTCCATTCTATTCTACTCCCTGGACAAGGCCATTCGGCAGTACCGCCGCATGGCTCAAGCCAACATCGACCGGGCTGGCGTTGTCATTACCATTGACCAATGGCTGGTGCTGCGGGTAATTCAGGAAACCGACGACCTAACCCAAACTGAAATTGCAGAGCGGGTTTTCAAGGACCAGGCTTCGGTGGCGCGCATTATCCGGTTGCTGTTGCAACGGGGGCTGCTGAGTGCCGAGCCCCTCCCCCACGATGGCCGCCGCACCCAGCTGCGCGTGACCCCCGAAGGCCTACGGACCCTGGCAGCCGTGGAACCAGTAGTGCTCAGCAACCGCGCTAAGGCCCTGCAGGGTTTGAGCGAAAACGACTTAAATACCCTCCGCTTCCTGCTGGAGCAGATTGCCGGGAATTGCACCTCTGCGCCTGAGCAAGCCAATGGCTAAGAAAATATTGATAACACTATTTTTATATACGAAATTATTCGTACGTTTACTACGAAATAATTCGTACTACCTATAAATCCTGTTCTCGCAGGACGCAAAAACGACCCTACGGGGACGCTGGAGCAGCTTTGCCGATATGCTTCACCCTCTCTCCTCTCTATATATGAATACACTACACAGCAGCAGCTCTAGGCAAATGGTACAATGGCTGCTGGGGCTTAGCCTACTGGGCAGCACGCCGGTACTAGCACAAAGCATTGATGGGCAGGTAAAGTCGGCGGCGGGTACGCCGGTGGAATTTGCCACAGTCGTGCTGCACCGCGCCACCGACTCCGTCGCCATCAAAACCGAATTCAGCGACGGGAAAGGCAACTTTCGTTTTGAGCAGGGCGCGGGCCGCTACCTGATTTCGGCTTCGCAGGTGGGCTTTGGGCGCGCCTGGGCCGGGCCGCTGGAATTGGTGGCGGGTGGCGCCGGCCGGCCGGTAGAGCTCACGCTGCAGCCCAATGCGGCCACGGCCCTTAAGGAGGTCACTATTACGGGCCAGCGCCCCACCTTCGAGCGGGAAGCCGACCGCACCATCGTAAACGTGGAGGGCTCGACCCTGGCGGCCGGCAATACCTCCCTGGATGTGCTGCGCCGCTCCCCGGGCGTAACCATCGACGGCAACGACAACCTGGCTTTGCGCGGCAAACAGGGCCTGCTGGTGCTCATTGACGGTAAGCGCCAACCTATGACGGGCACCGAGCTAGCCGATTACCTGCGGGCGTTGCCGGCGGAACAGCTCAAGAGCATCGAGCTGATTACCAACCCACCGGCTAAGTACGACGCCCAGGGCGGGGCCGGCATCATTGCCATCAACCTGAAAAAAGACCAGCGGATAGGCACCAACGGCAGCCTGAATACCAGCTACGGCCGCACCCAATACAACAAGTACAACGCGGGCCTGAGCCTCAACCACCGCCAGCAGAAATACAACCTGTTTGGCTCTTATAACTACACCGACCGCGCCGGGGAGCCGCGCCTGACCATTCACCGGGACTTTTACCGCCCCGGCGCGAGTGGGGAAACCGGCCGCCAGCTGATTCAGGTGACGGACCAGGCCAACCGCTCCCCCTTCCAGCTTCGCTCCCACTCCTGGAAAGCGGGTATTGACTACAACCTCACGGAGCGCACGGTGCTGGGTGCGGGCCTGAGTGGGCTGGCTAACCGCAACGTCCAGAAGGGCCGCAACAGCACTACCATCAACGACTTACTGCGTAACCAGACCCAGCGCTACAACTCCGATAACCTGCGCGTGGGCCGCACGCCCAATATAGCCGGCAACCTCAGCCTGCGCCATACTTTCAAGGATACGATGGGCACCCGGGAGCTGACGGCCGATGCCGACTACGCCCGCTACCGTACCAGCCGGGACCAGCGCCTGGAAACCCGTTTTAACGGGGCCGAGCAGGTGGGCGAGGTCATTACCGGCGACCAGCAGGGCACGCTCACTATTCAGTCGGCGAAGGTGGATTACACCCAGTTTCTGAGCAAGCAGCTGCGGCTGGACGCCGGGGCCAAAACCAGCCTGGTATCGGCGGATAACGACGTGCAGTTTTTCACGAATGGAACACTGGACCAGAACCGCTCCAACCGGTTCCGGTATGATGAGAACATCAACGCGGGCTACATTAACCTAAATTATACCCAACCCAAGTACACGCTGCAAGCCGGCCTGCGCGGGGAGCAAACCAATGCCGAGGGCCAACAGGACGTGGTGCAAGCGGGCCAGCTGGCCAATTTTACCCGCCATTATTTCCAGCTGTTTCCGAGTGCGGCCCTGAAACGGGTATTCTCTGAAAAGCATGAAACCAGCCTCTCGCTGAGCCGCCGCATCGACCGGCCTTCGTATGGGCAGCTAAACCCGTTTCGGGTGATTATCGACAAAACGACTTCCGGCGGCGGCAACCCCAACCTGCGGCCCCAGACCAGCTACAACCTGGAACTCACGCACACCTTCCGCCAGAAATACAACCTGGGCCTGAGCTATAGCCTTACCAACTTGCCCCTCATCAGCGTAGTGCAGCCCGAAACAGACAGCACCGTGCTATCCACCACCCAGAACCTGCGCCGCCAGCACTACTACGCCCTCACGCTCACGGTGCCGGTGGAAGTAAGCAAGTGGTGGACGATGTACAACAACGCCGTGTTTTACTACAGCCGCTTCGAGGGCAGCCTGGCCGGCACCGACCTGAACCGGGGCCGGGGCTCTTTTACCCTCACCACCAACCACACCTTCACGCTGGGCAAGGGCTGGAGCGCCGAGCTGAACGCCGATTACCAGGCCCGCGACATTTACGGCTTCCTGAAAGTGCGGCCCAATGGGGAGGTAAACGCCGGCGTGCAGAAAACTTTCTGGAACCGCAAAGCCACTCTGAAGCTCAGCATGGCCGATATTTTCTTCACCAGCCCCATCAATGCCGTGTCGGAGTATGATACTTACGTGGAGCGGTTCTACCAGCGTCAGGATTCGCGGCAGGGCACCCTGGCCTTCACCTACCGCTTCGGCAACGATAAGCTGGCCCCCGCCAAGCGCCGGGGCGGCGGGGCCGAGGACGAAAAGCGCCGCGCCGGCGGCCAGTAACGGGCTGAAAACCGTCATTCCGGGCAACGCGAGGGATGACAGACAGTGCATCAACTAAAAGCGTGTTTGGGAATTCATGAAAACGCCTTTTCCGTCATGCTGAGCTTGCCGAAGCATCTCTCCCGCTTCATTGAAAAAGCCCCATACGAAGCGGGAGAGATGCTTCGGCAAGCTCAGCATGACGTTCTTTTTAAATTCCCAAACAAGCTCTGAAGAGGTTCTTAGTGGTAGCTACGGCTTTCGTCCACGGTTTCGGGTTGCTCCAGGGCGGAGAGCTGTTCTAAAAACTGCCGGTGCGTGCAGGGCCGGGAGAACATGGGAAAATTCTTTTCGTAGGCAAAGCGCTGCTCCTCCTCGCTCACGGTAGCGGTGCAGTCGGTGAGGGTGTACACCTGGTAGCCCAGCTCGTAGGCCGTGCGCATGGTGGATTCCACGCAGCAATTGGTCAGGAAGCCGGCCAGGGCCAGGTGGGTGATGCCGCGCTGCCGCAGGATGAAGTCCAGGTTGGTGCTCACGAAGCCATCCAGCCCCCGCTTGCCTTCGATGATGATGTCTTCGGGCTGGGGCTTGAGCACGTCCACAATATCGGCACCCCAGGAGCCTTTGCGGAAGGAGTTGCTCTCGACCACGCCTTTGAGGATGCCGTAGGGCCGGGGATGCAGCTCCCGGTAGTTTTCGGTGAAGCTGATGGGTACGTGCACAATAAGGGCCCCGGCATTGCGGGCCTGCCGGGCCAGCTCCTCGGCGTTGGCCAGCATATCCGTCGATTTCATGACGGTTTTTACCGCATCGTGCAGGGAGCCGCCCGGCGTCGTGAAATCGTTCTGAAACTCAATCAGGAGGACGGCAGTAGTGGTTGGCTTCATAACGATAGGGCATTGGGGTTGCGGGGAAATTAAGGTACACACTGGCTGCCGCTTGCGCAATAGCCAACTGATTTCTATTACGTTATACCTGAGCTACGCTTGCAGTGTGTACTTGCGCAGCCACACTTTAGCAGGATTTTTAGCCGCTTCTTAGCATCTTGGCGGGGCTGGCACATCCAGGCCACTTTCTTATGATTCGCTTCTTCGCAACCTGTCATGAGCTGTAGGTACTCAACCTATAGCTCCCATGAAACAACCCAAAAAGCGCTGGGACTGGACGCCCCGCCAACGTGGCCGCACCCGGCTTTACAGCAGCTGGACCTATCATCTGTATCAGCCCGGCAAGGCCTTTATCCGCCTCCTGTGGGCCCGGCACCGCAGCCAAACGCGCACGGCCCTTGCTCAGCTACGGCAAGGCGCGGAGGAAACCGAGGTGCATTTCCCCTACCATCACAAAAACAATGGCCACTGGCTATGTGACTAACCAGAAAAGGGGCCGCTCATTTGAGCTGCCCCTTTTCTATTAGGCAGGCAAGTTTTGGTTACCAGAACTTCACGTAAAGGGCCGAAATCAGCAGCAGGATAACCACGATGAGTACCAGCTGGCGCGGAGCCACCCGAAACATACGGGCATCCAGGTTCAGGCCTTTGGGGTTGATGGCGGGGCCGGCCAAGCTCAGGGCCACCATCAGCAGCAGGGTAAAGAAGAACGACCAACCCATGCAGATCAGGAAGGGAATTTCGTAGCTGCCCTGCCCGTTCGGGAAGGCCGTATAGAGCAGCGTTTCGTTGCCGAACAGGGCCGGGGCGTAGTTGTTGAAGAACACCGACAGGATAAAGCCCGACAAAATACCGGCCACGGCGGCCGTACCGGTGGTGCGCTTCCAGAACATGCCCAGCAGGAACACGGCCACAATACCGGGCGAGATAAAGCCCGTATACTTCTGGATAAACTGGAATCCGCCTTCCCCACTGATGCCTAGCAAATCTTTCCAGGTCAGCAAAACGGCCATGAACATGGCGGCGAAAATGGTGACGCGGCCCACCCACACCAGCTTCTGCTCGGTGGCTTCTTTATTGAGGTAGCGGTGGTAGATGTCGAGGGTGAAGATGGTGGAAATGGAATTGGCTTTGCCGGCCAACGAGGCCACAATGGCCGCCGTAAGCGCCGCCAACGACAAGCCTTTCAGACCGTTGGGCAGAAAGGTGAGGATGGCGGAGTAGGCATTATCGGGGTTGAAGGCGCCGGTAGAGGCCATTTCGGCCTGCAAGGAGCCGTTTTTGTGCAGCACGTAGGCGGCAATGCCGGGCAGCATCACAATCACCGGCATAATTAGCTTCAGGAACGCAGCAAACAGAATGCCGGTGCGGGCCGTGGGCAAATCGGCCCCGAGGGCGCGCTGGGTGATGTACTGGTTGCAGCCCCAGTAGTTGAGGTTGGCCACCCACTGGCCGGCGGCGTACATGGCCAAGCCGGGCAGGGCCAAGTACTTGTTGATGTAGGCCTGGCTGGAGTCGGGCGCGGGCTTGTCGAACATCATATGAAAATGGTCGCCCGCGTCGCGCATCATCACGTTGAAGCCCGCCACTACATCGTTGCCGAGGCCGAATTTCTGGCTAACCAGCGTGAGGGCCAGGTAGCTGGTAGCTAGCCCCCCAATGAGTAGTACGGTCACCTGAATGACATCGGTATAGCCCACCACCTTCATGCCGCCCAGGGTGATAATGAGGGCAAAAACGGCCAGCGCTACCAGAATCAGGTGAAAACTCTCCCCGCCCCCAATGAGGTTGCTGATGGCCAGCGCGCCCAGGTAGAGAATGGCCGTGAGATTAACCAGCACGTACAGAAACAGCCAGAAAATGCTCATTACCAGGCTCAGCGTGGAGTTGTAGCGCTGCTCCAGAAACTGGGGCATGGTATAAATCTTCTGGCGCAGGTAGATGGGCATGAAGAACACGGCCACCAGAATCAGCACAATGGCCGCCACCCACTCATAGGCGGCCACGGCCACGCCCACCGTAAAGCCGGAGCCCGACATGCCGATGAACTGCTCGGCCGAGATGTTGGAGGCAATCATGCTGGCCCCGATGGCCCACCACGTGAGCGAGCCTTCGGCCAGGAAATAGTCCTTGGAATCAACCTGTGCTTTCTGCTTGCTGCGGTACACGTAAAAGCCGTAGGCCGATACGAGTACCAGGTAAAACAGAAAAACCGCCAGGTCCAGCGTATTGAATGCGTTGCGCATGCGAAAAGAAAATCGGAAAGGAAGAGTAGGTAAAAAAAGCCCTGAGGCCTAGCTGAAAAACAGCCCGTCATTCCTCGGAGGCTCGGGATGACGGGCTGTTGATACTCTGACGCCGCTACAGCTTATTTGCGGGCGCTGAAGCGGTATTCGGTGGTGGAGCGGAAAGTTTCGCCGGGCTTGAGCGTGGTGCTGGGGAAGTTGGGCCGGTTGGGCGAATCGGGGAAGTGCTGGGTTTCCAGGCAGAGGCCCGCGTATTGGTTGTAGGTAATACCGCCCTTGCCTTTCAGGTTGCCCTTCAGGAAGTTGGAGGAGTAGAACTGCACTCCCGGCTGGTCGGTGTACACGTCCATCACGCGGCCGGTGGTGGGCTCGTACACGGTGGCTGCCTTTTCCGGGCGGCTGCGCTGCGTATCGGCCAGCACCCAGTTGTGGTCGTAGCCGCCGGGGGCCGCGCCGGGCACCTGCTTAATTCGCTCCCCGATGCGGTGGGGCTGGCGGAAATCCATGGGCGTACCCTGCACCGGCTGCAGCACGCCCGTCGGAATCAGCGTGTTATCCACGGGCGTAAACCGGTCGGCGTTCAAGGTCAGCTCGTGGTCCAGAATGCCCTTGCCGGAGGCCGCGTTCAGGTTGAAGTAGCTGTGGTTGGTGAGGTTGAGCACCGTAGGCTTGTCGGTGGTGGCCGTGTAGTCGAGGCGCAGCGCGTCGCCCTCGGTCAGGGTGTACACTACTTTTACCGTCAGCGTGCCGGGGTAGCCTTCCTCCCCGTCCTTGCTCTGGTAAGTGAGCGTGAGCGTCTGCCCCTCGGCCGAGGTGCCGGGCGCGGCCGTCCACAGCTTTTTGTCGAAGCCTTCCTTGCCCCCGTGCAGGGTGTTGGGCGCGTTGTTGGTGGGGATGGAATACTGTTTACCGTCGAGGGTGAACTTGCCCTTGGCAATGCGGTTACCGTAGCGCCCAATCAAGGCCCCAAAGTAGGGGCCTTCCTGCTTGTACACCGGGGCCAGGTAGCCCGCCAAGTCATCGAAACCCAGCACTACATCCCCCATCTTGCCATCCTTATCGGGCACGAGCAGGCTGGTGAGCGTGCCCCCGTAGGTCGTAATGGTGGCCTTTAGGCCGTGGGCGTTGGTGAGGGTGTAGAGTTGCACCTCGGTACCATCGGCCAGTTTGCCAAAGACGCTGGAAGTAGGCATGGTTGCGGAAGAAGACTGGGTGGAATCGGAAGAAGCGGCGGCAGATGTAGCACCAGTTTCGGCGGTAGTGGCCTTATCAGACTGCTGGCAGGCGGCCGTGAGCAACAGGCTGGCCAGCCCACTGGCCACCAAGCCCGCGCGGGAAGATGAAGTCATATTGGTTGTTGGTTGGTAGTTGTTGGTTGTCGGCAGCAAGCGGCCGGACGAAGCGCAGAAGTTGGGGTGGCTCTTGACGATTGATCCAGCTTCCTCGCTTCGCCCGGCATGAGAGCTTACTGCTGGGGCTCCAGCTTGAAATTCTCGAACACGGCTACTGCCGAGGCCGGGCCGTGAGCCAGAGGCCCCACCCGAATGCCCCGGTCCCAGGGCGGCAGGTAGCTACCATTTACGGTCGCTCCGCCGGCGGGCAGGGGCTGCCAGGTAGCCCCGCCGTCCGTGCTCCACCCAAAGGTAAACTGGCTGCCTTGTTGGGCCTGGAGGCGCAGCTGCAGGGTTTTGGCGGCGGGCAGGGTGGTTTCGGCCAGGGTTTTGGTTTGGCCTTTTTCGGTTTGTAGCAGTTGCACTTTGCCCCCGCCAGCTACCACGGCCAGGGTATTGTCCGGGTCGCCGTGGGCAGCCAGGCCGGCACGGCTACCAGCGGGCAGGGCGGCGGGGTTGAGCAGCGTGGTAGTAGCCGTGTAGGCCGGAGCCGTGGTCGACTGGCCCAGGGCAGCTCCGGTGTGCTCGGGGCGGGCAGTGAGGTAAAGCTGGCCGCCGCGCAACGCGAAAGTGGGGCGCTCCTCCACGGGCCACTGCCAGGAAGGAGCCAGGGTTTTGCCGGTGTACTCATCCGTGAAGCTCACCGCCGGCACGGGCGTAGGCGCTACGGCCGTGGTGCCCCCCCGAAACTCGGGCCAGCCGGTGGCCGCCCAGGTAAACTCGGTTAGCACGCCCTGGCGGCCCACAAACTGCTGGCTGTTGCCCGCGTAGGCATGGTGGAGCATAAACCAGCGGCCCTGGTGCTGCACGGCCGTGCCGTGGCCGGGGCACTTCCAGGCGTCGTTGTTGATGAGGATAGGGTTTTTGGCGTACTTCTCCCAGGGCCCCAGCAAGGTTTTAGCCCGGGCCACGCCGGTGGCGTAGGTGCAGCCGGAGCCGCAGCAGCCGTTGGCGGCGTAAAAAGCGTAGAAGTACCCCTCGCGGCGCACTATCGACACGCCTTCCACCAGGTTGCCCTCCCAGGTGGCGGGGTCGTTGCGGAACAGCTCCTGCTTCTCCCCTACCAGCGCGGTGCGGGCCTCGTTGATGCGCTGGGCCCAGATGGGCGTGGGCTGCTGCACGCTGTTGCCGTCCTCCTTCCAGATGAGGTAGAGCTGGCCGTTTTCGTCGCGCATGGGAAACCCATCGATGGAGCCGTGGGGCTGACCTACCAGGGGGCCGTGGTCGGTGTAGGGGCCGGCGGGGTTAGAGGCGCTGGCCACGCCCACGGCCAGGTTGCCCCCGCGCTTGTGGGCCGTGTAGTACACGTAAATTTTGCCGCCTTCTTCACTGATTTCCGGGGCCCAGAAGTAGTAGTCGGCCCAGGCCGGCCGCTCCCCCGGAAACACGTGCCCCACCAGCTCCCACTTCATGAGGTCCTTGGACTTGAGCAGCGGAAACGTAGGGCCCCAGTTGGAACTGGTAGCCGTGGCCCAGTACGTGTCACCGACTTTCACCACGGAGGGGTCGGGGAAGTCGCCGGGCAGCACGGGATTGGCAATAACGGCCGGCGCCGTTGCAGCGGCTGGGCTGCTGGTGCTGCCCATCTTACCAGTACGGGTGGTGATAGTGGCTGGCCGCTGGCAGGCCGCCAGCAAACCCAGGCTCAGCAGCACCGGACTGCTAAACCGCCGCACAGAAGTACGCAGAGAGTTTTGTTGCAAGGTAGTGAAGGCGTTAAACGAGAAATCAGGGCAGCCTTACTCGCCGGCCGGCTTGGTCAGCGCAGTACCCAGGGCCACGGGCGTGCCGAAATCGGGGGTACCATCGGCCTTCCAGGTAATTTTCTGGATGCGGGGGCTGCGGTTGTCGCCGCACCCCTGGCCCGTTAGCGGGTTGGCGTGGTAGATCATCCAGTCTTCACTGCCATCCTTGGACTTGAAGAAGCCGTTATGGCCCGGCCCGAATGCCTGCCCGCTGGTGTTCTTGGTGAATACCGGCGTGCTGGACTTGGTCCAGGAAGAGAGCTGCATGGGGTCGGCGGTGGAAGAGGCCGTGAGCATACCCAGGGCGTAGTCATCCGTGCTGCAGTGGCTGCCCGAGTACACCAGAAATGTTTTGTTACCGTGTTTCAGAATTTCCGGACCCTCGTTCACGTCGGGTTCCCCAATGGTTTCCCAGTTGTACTCGGGGTGCGAGAGTTCTACCCGGGGGCCTACCAGCGTCCAGGGGTTGCTCATCTCCGAAATGTAGAGGCGCTGGGTACCGGCGCCCTCCGTCTGGTGGCCCGACCAGATCAGGTACCGCTTGCCGTTCTGCTCCAGCACGGTGCCATCAATGGCCCACAAATCGGCGGTGGGGTTGGCAATGCGGCCCTTGTAGGTCCAGGTGCCGGTAGTGGGGTCGGCGGAGGCGTTTTCCAGCACGTGCACGCGGTGGCCGGCGCAGCAAAGCGGGTCGGCGGAGTAGTAGATGTACCACTTCCCATCCAGGAAAAACAGCTCGGGAGCCCACAGGTCGCGCTGGTTGATGCCGGCCTGCTGGGGCGTCCAGACCACCGTACTCACGGACGAGCCCAGGTCGGTCATCTTCGCCGTTTTCCGGATGACGATGTTGCCGCCGGTGGTGCTCATGTAGTAGTACGTGCCATCCTTCTGGTATACCCAGGGGTCGGGGCCCACACTCAGCAGCGGGTTGGTGAAGGTGGTAGAGGTAGGCGGCGCGGGCGGCGGGGGCGTAGGCGGCGCGGGGGTGGGTGAAGAGCCACTGTTGCAGGAAAGCGTCAGGGCCAGCAGCGCCAAAGGCAGTAATCGGGTGGGATACCAGGTCATGCGGAAGGTAAAAACTGGAAAGGAAAGTGCTTAGCAGAATAGATAAGGGCCGAAAGTAAGATACTTGCAAAAGGCCGGCAGCGGAAAGCAAGCCACCGGCTCCCCGTCAGCAAAATAGAGCCGTTCCGGCACCAGGCCGGAACGGCTCTATTTTCAGGCATTTACTTGTCAATTACCAGCCGGGGTTTTGCTGGTAGCGGGCCAGGTCAATTTCCGTTTGCGGAATGGGCAGCAGGCGGGAACGGTCGAGGCGGAAGGTGTTAAAGTCAGTATCCCGGGCTTTCAGCTGGTCGATGCCGGCCTGGTTATCCAGCAGGCCCCAGCGTTTGAGGTCGAAGAAGCGCAGGCCCTCCCCCGTCAGCTCCGTTACCCGCTCGTGCATAAGCTGGGCCCGAAGCGTTTCACGCGTGAAGCTGCCAGCCGTAAGCGGGGCCAGGCCAGAGCGGCTACGCACCTGGTTGATCAACGGAATAGCATCACTGGTCACGCCCTGCTCGTTGAGTGCCTCGGCCTGCAGCAGCAGCACATCGGCGTAGCGCATCACGCGGTGGTTGATGGGCGAGTCGAAGTTCTCAAAGGTGCGGAAGTAGTCGGTTTGATACTTGCGCCAGTACACGCGGCTCAGGTCGCGGGCGTTGCCCCGGAAGCGGCGCAGGAAACCGTTACCGTACACCAGCGTATCGCCATCCACGGGCAGCGAGGAGGTAAACTGGCGGCGGTTATAGAATACCGTAGAGGCCAGACGTGGGTCGCGGGCTCCGGTAGCGGTAGGCTCCCGCAGAAACTCATTTACCACCCACGGCCGCACTTCCCCATCTACGAAGCCCGCGCCGGGTACCCCCCAAAATTGGGAGCGTTGCCCACCTTCCGAGGAAGTAGCATCGTCGCCGTCGTTACCGCCCAGCTTGGCATCCGAGAACTGGACTTCAAAGATGGACTCGGAGTTGTTTTCCGTGGTATGGCGGAAGTTATCGGTGAAGTTGGCCGTGAGCCGGTAGCGGTTGGAGCTAATAACTTCGGCAAACTGCGCCGAGGCCTGTGTCCAGAGCCGCTGCTGCATGTAGGCTTTGCCCAGCAGCGTAGTAGCGGCACCTCGGGTAGCGCGGCCAGTGTCGTTACCGCCCCCGTAGGACACGTCCAGGTCGGGCTTAGCATCCAGTAGGTCTTTCACAATCTGCTCCCACACCTGCCCTTCCGAAGTAGCCTGGGCCGGCAGGGCATTGGGGTCGGAAGGCGTGAGGGCCAGGGGCACGTTGCCGTACAGCGTTACCAGGTTGAAGTAGTACAGGGCCCGCAAAAACTTGGCTTCGGCCAGCACCCGCTTTTTCAGCGTTTCGTTCATCTGAATAGCAGGCACGTTGGCCAGCACCTGGTTGGTGCGCCAAATGGCCCGGTAATGGTCCCGCCACAGGTTCTGCGACACCTCAAAGTCGTAGTTGGCCTGGGTGAAGCGCGTGAAATCGGCTAGCTCGCCCCAGGGGCTCTGGCTGAAGCTGTCGTCGGAGCGCAAATCGTAGGCAAAGTGCAACCAGCGCCGGTAGGTGCCCAACTGTTGCAGGCCGCTGTAACAGGCGTTAATGCCTTTCACAGCGTCGCTCTCCGTTTTCCAGAACGATTCGGTAGTGGGTTGGTTGGGGTTTACTTGATCAAGAAAATCCTTGTCGCAGGCCGTCGTCAGCAGCAGGCTGCTGGCCAGAGCGGCGAAGCGGAGAGTATGTAGTTTCATGGGAATATCAGATGGGAAGGATGGGGAAAATGGGGCTCGTATTACAAGCCCAGCTGCAGGCCCAGCGACACGGTACGCAGGTTGGGGTAACTACCCTCGTCTACGCCCCGCGAGAGGTTGCCACTTACTACTTCGGGGTCGTAGCCGGTGTAGTCCGTCACGGTAAACAGGTTCTGGGCCGTTACATAAAAGCGCAGGCTGCTCATGCCTTTCACCCGCTCCGTCAGGGACTTAGGAATGGTGTAGCCGATCTGCAGGTTTTTCAGGCGCAGGTAGGAGCCGTCTTCCAGCCACCGCGAGGAGTTGAGGCGTGAGTTGTTGATGGCCGCTTCCCCGGCCTGCCCACCCCCACCGGCAATAATAGCCCGGGGCGTGGTAGTAGAGGGGTTGGAGGGCGTCCAGGGGCTGAAATCCTTGCGGTAGTTGCCGTTGTCGTCGGTGCGGTCCAGCCAGTAGCGGCCGGTGTTCAGGATGTCGTTACCCTGCACACCCTGGAAGAAGGCCGACAGATCGACACCCTTGTAGCTGGCACTCAGGTTCAGGCCGTACTGGAGCTTGGGGAACACCCGACCAATGTGCGCGCGGTCGGCCGCCGTAATCTGGCCGTCGTTGTTGATATCCTTATAGCGTACGTCGCCGGGCTGGGCCGTGGGCTGGGCGCTGCCGGCAATGTTGTCGCCGGTCTGGAAAATACCGTCAAACTGGTAGAGGAAGAAAGACCCCAGCTCGTAGCCTACTTCCGTGCGGGTCGATTCGCCGGGGCCACCAACGAAGAAGTTCTGCCGCTCGCTATTGCTCAGGCGCGTTACTTCGTTTTTGATGGTGGTCAGGTTGCCCGTAACGCTGTACTTGAAGTCGCGGCGGTTTTCATTGTAGCCCAGCACCAGTTCCAGGCCCTGGTTCTTGATGCGCCCAATGCGCTGATACGGGTTGCTGCCCGCATTGCCCAGCACCAACGGAATGGCCGGATCCACCAGGGCATTGCGCGTTTCCGAGCGGTAGTGGTCCACCGACAGCGTGATGCGGTCTTCCAGGAAGCCGAAATCTACTCCGAAGTTGGCAGTGCGGCGCTCTTCCCAGGCAATGTCCGTGCTGGGTAGTTGGGTCTGCACATTACCGTTCTGCGTGTTGTCACCCCCAAATGGGTAGTTCACATTGGGGTTCACTACGCCCTGCCAGCGGTAGGCCCCGCCGTAGGGTCCGCCAATCTGCTCGTTGCCCAGCACCCCGTAGCTGGCCCGCAGCTTCAGGTTGCTCACTTTATCGGTGAAGTCAGCGAAAAACTGCTCCTGGGAGATGCGCCACCCCGCCGAACCAGCGTAGAAGGTACCGTAGCGGTTTTCGGGGCTGAAGCGCGAGGACCCGTCGCGGCGGATGGCCCCGGTGAGCAGGTAGCGCTGGTCGTAGTCGTAGGTTACCTGCCCCAGGTAGGAGCGTTTGTTGTAGGTATAGGAGGAGCCCACTACCTGCGGGGCAGTGCTGCCCGCATCCAGGGCCCAGTAATACACTGGCCCAACGCCGTAGTCATTATTGCGGCCTCGGGTAAAGTCTTCGGTTTGGTGCTGCTCGGTGTAGCCGGCTACGGCCGTCACGTTGTTTTTCCCGAAGCTCTTATCAAAAGACAGCGTGTTCTCCACCATCGAGAAGAATCTGTTGCCCTGGTTTTCGGCGTAGTACGAGGGGTTCAACGGGTCGTTCTGGCGCCACTGCCCGTACTGGCGCTTCTCCCGGTCGTGGAAGGCCAGGTACTCGGCGCCCAGGTTGAGGCGGTAGCGCAGGAAGCTGAAGATATCCAGCTCCCCGTACACGTTGCCCTGAATCCGGTTGTTTTCAGTGGTGTTGTTCAGCAGCTTCTGCAGGGCAATGGGGTTGGTACCAAAGGTGCTGGCGTTGTTGTTGCCGAAGCCAAAGCCGCCGGGGTTGGCCGCATCCGTTACGGGAATAACCGGCAGCATGCGCAACACATCCAGGAAGGGCAGCCCGTTGATGGCCGTGGAGTTGGTGCGGGCCAGCTGCAGGTTCTCACCCACGCGCAGGCGGCCCCGGTTAAAGCCCGAATTCAACCGTACGCTGTAGCGCTCAAACTTGGGCCCTACCGTGGTGCCTTTCTGGTTGAAATATTCGCCCGAAAGCAGAAAGTTGGAGTTGGGGCCGCCACCCGAGAAGCTCAGGTTATAGTCCTCCACCCGGCCAGTTCGGATCAGCTCTTTCTGCCAGTCGGTATCCACGCCGGTGGGGTTGGCCACGTAGGGCTGCACGGGGCGGCCGGCGTTTTCGTAGGCCTGCCGGTTGATAACAGCCCATTCCTGGGCATTCATCAAATCGTACGTTTTATTAATTTTCTGGACCCCACGATAGGCGTTGAAGCTAATAGCCGGCGCGCCCGATTTGCCTTTCCGGGTGGTGATGATGATAACCCCGTTGGCCCCACGTGAGCCGTAGGGTGCCAGGGAAGCCCCATCTTTCAACACCTGTATCGACTCGGCATCGGCGGGGTTGAAGTCCCGGATATTATCCACCCACAGCCCATCAATAATGTAAAGCGGGGTGCTGTTGCTACCCACTGTGCCCAGCCCCCGGATGTTCACCAGCGGAGCCTGGCCCGGCACGCCGGAGTTGATAACCTGCACGCCGGGCAGGCGGCCCTGAATACCCTCCGCAATGGTGGCTACGGGGGCTTTTTGGGCTTCGCGGGCACTTACGCTGGCTACTGAGCCGGTTACGTCCTCCCGCTTCTGGGTCAGGTAGCCTACTACTACTACATCGTTCAGCACCTTGCTGTCCACATCCAGGCGCACATCCACGCTGCTGCGGCCGTTCACTGGCACTTCCTGGGTAGTGTAGCCCACAAAGGAGAAAACCAGGGTAGCGTTATCGGCCACTGCCAAGGTATAGCGCCCGTCACTGTCGGTGGTAACGCCGTTGGAGGTTCCTCGTTCCAGTACCGTTACGCCGGGCATGCCCTGGCCTTTTTCGTCCAGCACGCGGCCGGATACAGTAGTAGCCAGCACCGCGTCCCGGTGGGCGGCCGTGGTGGGCAGCTCACTGGCCTGCCCGGCCACGGGAGCCAGCAGGGGCAGACAGGCTACCAGCGCCGGTACTGTTTGCCGACGCATGCGTTGTAAGGAGTTCTTCATGGGGAGTAGAAAGGTGGGTGAAGAAGTAGGAATTGCAAACGTTTGCGTATGGAAAGCAAGTGCAAACGTTTGCGGCTATGGATGAAAAGCGCGTTAATTCGGCCTGCCAAGGTGTTCTAAGCAGCTACCAGCCGCCGAATTAAGCAACTACTGGCTCATTCGACTGCGTAAGAATAGTGAGTATTCACTCAATTGTCAAGAAATTAAAAAATTCTTGCCTCCACTCGCAGCTACCATAGTGCAAGTTTCTCCCTGCTATATCTCATTCCTCCTGCTCAAATCAAGCTCGACTGTACTGTATATGCCGGATTTTTGATTTAGATTTGCAAACGTTTGCACAAGTACTTGCTACGGGTACTCGTTGCGGCCGCCCTTCACCCCTGCTCCACTTTCTGCCTCATGCTGTCTACCCGCATCCTCGCTGCTTTTCAGAAACACTTTTCGGCTACTCCCCTGCTAGTGCGCGCTCCAGGGCGCGTGAATCTTATCGGGGAACACACCGACTATAATAACGGCTTTGTGCTGCCCGCCGCCATTGACAAGGAAATCGTGTTTGCCGTGGCCCTGAACAACACGAGCAAGGCCCGGCTCTATTCCTACGACAACAAGGCACATTGCACCGTTGAGCTAACGGGCCTGCAGCCGGGCAAACCGCACTGGGCCAACTACCTGAAGGGCGTGGTGGCCCAGTTTCAGCAGCGCGGTATTACGGTACCAGGCTTCGACTGCGTGTTTGGGGGCAATGTGCCCATTGGGGCAGGCATGTCGTCGTCGGCGGCGGTGGAGTGCGGGCTGGCGTTTGCCCTGAACGAGCTGTTGGGCACCACGCTGAGCCGCATGGAGCTGGCGCGCATAGCCCAACTGGCCGAGCACGAGTTTGCCGGCGTGCAGTGCGGCATCATGGATCAGTTTGCCAGTTTGTTTGGCCAGCCCAATCAGGTAGTGCGGCTGGATTGCCGCTCTCTGGAGTATGAGTACTTTCCCTTCGATACCCAGGCCTGCCATATTGTGTTGTGCAACTCCGGGGTGAAGCACAGCCTGGCCAGCTCGGAGTACAACACCCGCCGCCAGGAGTGTGAGCAGGGCGTGAGCGTACTACGGCGGTACTACCCCGAGGTAACGAGCCTGCGCGACGCAACCTTGGCCCAGCTGGAAACTCACCAGGCCGAGATGGGCGCGGTAGTATACCGCCGCTGCCGCTACGTAGTAGAGGAAAATCAGCGCGTGGAACTAGCCTGCCAGCACCTGGCCGCTGGCAACCTGGTAGCATTCGGGCAGGCCATGTACGCCTCCCACGCCGGCCTCCGCGACGATTACGCCGTTAGCTGCTCAGAGTTGGATGTACTGGTTGAAGCCGCCCGGGCCCTACCGGGGGTGTACGGTGCCCGCATGATGGGCGGCGGCTTCGGGGGCTGTACCATCAACTTGGTAGCGCCGGAGCAGGTGGCTGCCTTTGTGGCTGCCATGCAGGCGGCCTATCAGCAGCAGCTAGGCCTGAAGCTGGAAACTTATCAAACTACTATTGTGGGGGGCGTGTCCGCTCTGGAGCCAACCAGTATACCGGCTTAGACCGGCTGCCTTCTTCCGCTCTGGGCAGCAAGGCGCCAGCGGCGTAGGTAGGAGCCATAATACTCGTGCAGGTAGTGCTTGTAGTAAGTTAGTACCTGTTTGTTTTGGGCCGGGTAAGCGGTAGGCGGTAGCGTGGGAATTGCCGTCTGCCGCCCCGGTCCGAAGCAACCAGTGTTCAGGCGGGGCAACCCAGGGCTGGTTCTGCAGTATGATTTGTACCGGTTACTTGCCTGATCTTTCCCTTTTTCAACTCCTTGACGGCTTGCCGTCTTTTTTCTTTTTCCGATGGCCGCCTTTGATCTAGCCCAGCACCCGCACCGCCGCTTCAACCCGCTCACGGGCGAGTGGCTGCTTGTGTCGCCCCACCGCGCCCTGCGCCCCTGGCAGGGCCAGCAGGAAGCCCCCGACCGGAGCCAGCGCCCCACTTACGACCCTACCTGCTACCTCTGCCCTGGCAACACCCGCGCCAACGGGGCCGTCAACTCCGCCTACACTGGCACCTTCGTCTTTGACAACGACTTTGCTGCCCTCACCCCCGATGCACCCACCGGTACGGTGGAGCAGGGCGGACTCTTGCGGGCCGAGGCCGAATCGGGCGTGGGCCGGGTCATCTGCTTTTCACCCCGCCACGACCTGACCCTGCCGGAAATGAGCGTGGAGGCCATACGGGGGGTGGTGGACGTGTGGGCAGAGCAGTTTGCCGAGCTCGGGGCCCGGCCCGATATCAACTACGTGCAAATCTTCGAGAACAAGGGCGCGGTAATGGGCTGCTCTAACCCCCACCCCCACGGCCAGATCTGGGCCCAGCGCACCGTGCCCACCGACCCGGCCAAGGAAACCGTGCAGCAGCTGGCCCATTTCCAGCAGCACGGCCGCACCTTGCTGGCCGACTACCTGGCTATTGAACTGAAAGAACAGCAGCGCGTGGTGCTGGAAAACGAGCACTGGGTGGTGCTGGTGCCCTTTTGGGCAGCCTGGCCCTTCGAGACGCTGGTACTACCGCGCCGCGCCGTGCAGGACGTGACCCAACTTACGGAAACGGAGCGTGACGCGCTGGCCGACGCCATGCGCCGCCTCACCATCCGCTACGACAACCTGTTCCAGACCTCCTTCCCCTACTCCGCCGGCCTGCACCAGCGCCCCACCGACGGGGCCGCGCACCCCGAGTGGCACCTGCATATGCACTTCTACCCACCGCTGCTACGCTCGGCCACGGTGCGCAAGTTCATGGTGGGTTACGAGCTACTAGGCAGCCCCCAGCGCGACATCACTCCCGAGTATGCCGCCCAGCGCCTGCGGGAGCTGCCCGAAATCCACTACAAACAGGCTCAGCCGTAGTAGGGCTCTTTCCTGGGCGAAGCTATGCTTTGAGCCGTCATCCTGAGCAACAGATTTAGTTGAAACAAAAGCGCCCGTAGCAATGAGCTACGGGCGCTTTTGTTTTTATCCTACTTCTCGCCGGAGGGCCGTGGTATTAGCTGGGTAATGGGGAGTGGGTTACCAAAATTGGGTGAGCCATCGGTATTCCAAGTGAAGGGCTGGGCCCGGGGAGTGCGGAACCGGCCGCAGCCCTGGCCAGGCTCGTCGTTGGCGTGGTAGAGAATCCAGTCCTGGGTGCCATCCGGCGACTTGAAGAAGGAATTGTGGCCGGGGGCGTACACCTTGTTGGCCGCATTCTGCTGGAAAACCGGCGTGGGCGACTTGGCCCAGGAGCCGGGCTGGAGCAGGTCGGCGCTGGCGGAGGCAGTGAGCATACCCAGGGCATACGTATCGGTCCAGCAGCCGCTGGCCGAGTAGATAAGGTAGAGCTTGCCATTGTGGCTGAGCACTTCGGGCCCCTCGTTCACGTCCACGTGGGGTACGTCGTTGGGGTTGTTCAGGTCGCCGTTTCGCTCCCAGCTGTACACTGGCGTCGAGACTTTCAGCCGGGGACCGGCAATGGTCCAGGGGTTCTGCATGCGGGCCAGGTAGATATCCTGGCGCCCATTTGTGTCGCCTTCCCACCCCGACCACACGAAGTACAGCTGTCCGTTGTTTTCGAATACCGAGCCATCAATGGCCCATTTGTTGGTGGCGTCCGTTATCTGGCCTTTATCCACCCAGGTGCCCTCCAAAGGGTCAGCCGAGCTGTTTTCCAGCACAAACAGCCGGTGGTCGGGGTTGCGGCCGGCATCGGCGGCGTAGTACAGGTACCATTTGCTCTGAATGCGGTGCAGCTCCGGGGCCCAGATTTCGCGGGAGTTGGGGCCGGCGGCCGGCGGCGTCCAGACTACCCTGCTCGGGGCGGTGCGCAACTGGCTCAGGGACCGGGTTTTCCAGAGCGTGATGTTACGGCCGGTGGTGTGGGTGTAGTAGTAAAAGCCGTTATGGTACACGCTCCAGGGGTCGGCGCCGGCTGGCAGCAGCGGGTTGGTGAAGGTGGCAGCCGTAGAGGCAGGCTGCTGCTGGGCCTGAAGTGGCCCCGCGAACAGCACCGAAGCTCCCAGCAGCAGGCTGGCGTAGAGTACGTTTTTCATGGGCACATCTAAAGCCCGCCCTTCACTTTCCCTTTGGCTCGCGCAGGAAGAGGATGAAAGGCGGGCAAAGGAGGAATTGACCTTATTTACCGTTGGTTTTCCGGATCAGGTCGGTTTCGTCCTGGTGGTAGGGCGTGCCGTCCTTGCGGAATACTTCGTGGAACCACTCGCCCGGCTCGCCACCATCGGCTACGGGTACATCCCACTGGTACTTGGTGTTGGTTTTGCCATCTACCAGGCCCCAGTTGATGGCTCCTATATTGTATTTTTTCAACAAGGGCAGCATATTTACGAAGCGGGAGTTGCGGGGACGGGCCATGTACTCGGTGCAAATCATGGGGCGGCCGTGGGTTTTGAGCAGCTCAATTACCCGCTCGTGGGCCGGCACCTCGTCGTAGTTGTGGTAGGTCATTACATCAGAATTCAGGGCCTGAAAGGTATTCAGCTCCTTAAGCCCCCAGTTCCAGAGGCCCACGCTCAGGGGCTGGCTAGGGTTTACTTCCCGGGCCCAGGCAAACACGTTGCGCAGCAAGGGCAGCGAGGCATTACCCTTGTTATTATTGCCAGGCTCATTGTACAAATCCCAGAGCAGCACGCGCTTATCGGTGGCGAAGCTGCGCAGTACGTCCTGCACGTAGGGCTTGAGCTTCACGAATGTAACCGAGTCACGGGAGGCCGGGTCGCCGGGGTCCTGGGCCCAACCGGAGTTATGGATGCCGGGCTTGGGTGCGGGCTGGGGGCCGGCTTTGGGATCCTTGCCCCAGCAGTCATCAAAAAACACCAGAATAGTGCTGATGTGGTGCTTGTCGGCCAGGGCCAGGTAGTCGCCCACGCGCTTTTTGAAGCCCTGCGGATCCTGCTGCCAGGCCAGGCTGTGCAGAAACACGCGCATGGTATTAAAGCCGATGCCCTCGGCCCAGCCCAGTTCTTTATCAATGGTTTGGGGGTCAAACGTATCAGCCTGCCACATTTCCAGCTGGTTGATGGCAGTGCTAGGCGTGAAATTGGCCCCCGACATCCAGGGATGCTGCCGGTACCAGGCCTGGGCCTTCTCCGCCGACCAGCGTTGGCCCTGCAAGGTGGCGGCCATAGCCGCCGAGCCTTTGGTTTTTATCTTGGTTTTTTGGGCGAACGTGCTGGTGGTGGAGCTCAGCAGCAGAAGAAAGAGCAGCAGCTTTTTCATGAACAAGGAAATGGTGGAAGGATGGAATTCTAGTGAAAGCGGCCCTTGACAATTAGTATCCCGCCCGCTTACAGGGAGGGGTCGACAATACCTGCATGACGCCGCAGGCATGGGTACCGGGCGCCTACTCGCCTGAGGGTTTGGGCTGGGGTTGCGTCAGCGACACGGGTACGCCGAAGTTGGGGGTGCCGTCGGGGTTCCAGGTGAAGCGCTGCATGCGGGAGCTGCGGCCCTCGCACTTGCCGTCGGCGGCGGCTTTGGCGTGGTACACCAGCCAGTCCTCGCGCCCGTCCGCCGATTTTGTGAAGCTGTTATGACCCGTGCCCCACACCTGGTTTTCAGCCGAGGGCTTGAACACGGGCTGGGGTACTTTAGTCCAGGACTCGGGCCGGAGTGGGTCGCTGCCTTTGCGGGCCGTGAGCATTCCCAGGCAGTAGTTATCATCCCAACAGGCACTGGCCGAGTACACTACCAGCAGCTGGCCCTGCTTGCCGGCCAGAAACTCGGGGCCTTCCAAAATCTGACGGCCGCCCCCTTTCTCCCACTCAAAACTAGGGCGGGCAATAATTACCTCTCTCTCGGGGGCCAGCGTCCACGGATTCGTCATGGGAGCAATGGCCAGCACACTCTGGGGCCCCACGTACGCCGAATACAGGAAATACCGCCTGCCGTCCTGCTCAAACACCGAGCCGTCGAGGCCGGTGTGCTTGGTATTTACCCGGCCCTTGTCCGCCCAGGTACCCGTGGTGGGGTCAGAAGCGGCATTTTCCAGCACAAACACGTAGCGGCTGTTGTCGCCGGCCCGGGCTTTATCGGTGGCCGTGTAGTAGAGGTACCACTTGCCGTCGAGGCGGTGCAGTTCCGGGGCCCAAATTTCGGCGGAGTTGGGGCCGGTAGCGGGCGGCGTCCAGACCACTGCGGCCGCCGCCTGGGGCACGGCGCTTAAGGCCTGGGTTTTCCAAAGTGTGATGTTGCGGCCGGTGGTGTGGGTGTAGTAATAGAAGCCACCGTGGCGGGTTACCCAAGGGTCGGGGCCTTCCGTGCGCAGGGGGTTGCGGAAGGTAGCAGCGGGCTTCTGCTGGGCCAGTGCCGGTGAGGCCAAGCCAGCGGTGAAGCTGGCCCCAAGCAGTACGGCGCAAACACGAGTAGCAATGTTCATGGTAGTATGGGGAGGAGCAACGCAGACGGGAACGGAAGTGCAATTCCGGGCAGCGGCTGTATTTAAGGGAGAAAGCACTTACGGGGTTGCAATCCTGCACACCCGAAGTACAGCCAAGTGCCACTGCCGGCTAAGGCTAACCAGGGCCAACAGCAACGGCTAACTGGGGACCGTATCTGGCGAATTCGGGTGGTTGACCGACGGTTGAGCAGTGGGCCCTTGGATACTTGCGGCGGTGCAAGCTAATCTTAGTATCGAAATAACGCAAACGTTTGCACATTTATCTGCATCTTGCCTGCAAGCCCGATTCGGGGTTCCTTTTGAGTACTTACTCACCACTTATGTAAGGCCTAGCTCTAGCGTTTGGCCTCGCCAGTTCCTTGCCCATGCCCCACCCTTCTTACTGAGTTGAACGTGGCAAGCCGCCTGCCCCGCTATGCACTGGCCGCGTGCTCACAAAGCCCCCTCTGCCCGCCAACCGGAACAGGTGCGGTACCGAATAACGTGGCAAGCTGCCTGCCCTGAACATTCTTCTATACTATCCGTCCACTCTCTCTCCTTCACCATGCCCTACTCCCGCCGCACATTTCTGCAGCAAGCCACTGCTGGCCTGGCTTCTCTGGCGCTGCTGAACCAAGCCGCTGCCCGCACGGCTGCCCGCACCTACACCAACCCCGTGTACGCCGGCCAGTTTCCCGACCCTTTCGTGCTCAAGCACCAGGGCCGCTACTACGCGTTTGGCACCACCGGGCAGGGCCGCACCCCCGACGGGCGCATCTTCACCCTGCTCACCTCCGATAACCTGGTTGACTGGAAACCGGCCGGCGGAGCCCTTACTCCACCCGCCGGGGCCGAGGGGGCCGACTTCTGGGCGCCCGAAGTAGTGTACCATAAGGACACTTTTTATATGTACTACTCCATGGGCGGCGGCGCTATCGGGGCCTCCGTGGGCCACCGCCTGCACGTGGCCACCAGCAAAACGCCCCAGGGCCCCTACACGCAGGCGGCCCTGCTGGATGTGCCAGCCAGCAAGTTTACCATCGACGCCCACCCCTTCCAGGATACCGACGGGCAATGGTACCTGTTTTACGCCCGCGACTTTATTGACTCCGATAATGGCTACCGCCCCGGCACCGGCTTAGTAGTTGACAGGCTCCTGGACATGACCCGCCTGGCGGGAGAGAGCCGCACCGTCATGCGCGCCCGCCACGACTGGACGGTATTCGAGAAGAACCGCACCATGCCCCTGTACGGCGGCCAGACGTTTAAGGAGTGGCATACCCTGGAAGGTCCCTTCGTGCGCAAGCGCGGCAACAAATACTACTGCTTCTACAGTGGCGCCAACTTCCTCACGCCCCGCTACGGCGTGGATTACTGCGTGGCCGACAGCGTGATGGGTCCTTACACCGACACGGGTGATGGCAAAGGCCCGCGGGTGCTGCACGCCGTTGAAGGCCATGTGCGCGGACCGGGCCACCATTCCCACGTGATGAGCCCCAACGGCAAGAGTGAATACTTGATATATCATGCCTGGAACCCGGAAATGACCGAGCGGCAACTCTGCATTGATAAGCTAGCCTGGACGGCCCAGGGCCCGCGTTGCCAGGGCCCTACTTACACGCCGCAACCCCTGCCCTAGCCACGACAGCACGCGTTTCCGGCGCATTTCAATTACTGACGAGGTTACCACTTGTATAGCGTAGCTTTGCATAAGTAGTTGCGTAGTTTTTGCGTAACTACTTGCACGACCATCCCTTCTTAATCAGCCGAACTTTGGCACGTACAAAAGCTTCTATTACCGACCTGGCGCAGCAGCTCGGCGTTTCCGTTTCCACGGTGTCCCGGGCGCTAAGCGACCATCCGGGCATCAGTGACACGACCAAGAAACGGGTGTGGAAGCTGGCCAAGGAGCTCCACTACCAGCCTAACCACATGGCGGCCGGCTTGCGCAAGGGCCGCAGCAATTTGCTGGGCGTGCTGGTACCCCACATCGACGGACACTTTTTTACGCTGGTGGTCAAAGGCATTGAAACCATTGCCTCCAAGGCGGGCTACAACATCATGATCTGCCAGTCGAACGAGGATGTGACGCATGAGCGCAAGAACATCGAAACCTTGCTCAGCGCGCAGGTAGAAGGTATTTTGGTATCCATGTCGCGCACCACCCGCGACTTCAAGCACTTTGAAAAAGTGCGCAAGCAGGAAATTCCGCTGGTGTTTTTTGATCGGGTACTGGACGGGCTGGATGTGAGTGCCGTGGTGCTCGACGACCGGGAAGGTGGCTACCAGTCCACCAAACACCTCATCAAACAGGGGTGCCGCCGCATTGCCCACTTCGGCGGCCCCCAGCACCTGAACATCTACAAGCACCGCCGCCAGGGCTACATTGATGCCCTGCTGGAAGCCGGCTTGCCCTTGGAAGAGGAACTGATTTTCTACTGCGACATGACCCTGGAAGACGGCATTGCCGGTATGCAAAAGATGCTGGCCCTACCTAACCCGCCCGACGCCGTATTTTCAGCCTCCGATTTTTCGGTGGTGGGGGCCTTGCAGGAACTCAAGCGCCGCAAGCTGCGCGTACCCCAGGATATTGCCCTGGCCGGTTTCAGCAACGAAACCTTCACTTCTCTCACCGAGCCCATGCTTACCTCCGTGGATCAGCGCTGCGAGCAGATGGGCCAGTCGGCCGTGCGGTTGTTTCTGGAGATGCGCGAGGAGCACAGCAGCACCTTCTCTCCTCGCCGCGTAGTCCTCCAGCCCGATTTGCTGGTGCGGGAATCGTCGGAGCGGAATGGTAGTGGGAAGTAAAGAATCTGAGTTATCTGATATGGAATCTGCTGGTTGCTGTCATCATCCAACAACTCCACCATTCAGTACTCTTGCTTCATGAAACACATCATATATACCATTCTCGCATTGCTATTGAGCGGAGGCACCAGCTCTGCCCAGGTAACTACTCAACGTCTGCCTCCCAGGACTATACCTCTCACTATGCCCCCTACCGCCGATGTGCTTCTATCCGGGCCCACTACGCACGTGTTCCGCTTACCACTTGTACACAAGTTTGTTGCAGCAAAAAATACTCCTCTCTTCATCGTAAACGGTAATAGCGTAACAGAAGAAGATTTTAGAACTATCGCACCGAGTCAGATTCGCAAATTGAGATTTTTGCAAGGTTACCGAGCCGTCAGGAAGTATGGTACACCCGGTCTGAACGGAGTTATATATATTTTTACAAAGCGCTTTTTGCATAAGCAGAAAAGGCCGGTCGAATGACCGGCCTTTTCTGCTTTCTACTATGCTTCACCATGTACTCTGAATTTTACCCATTTTCTTTGCATCAGGTTGATTTCTACTAGAAAATAACAGGTTCCTCCATCAGATACTTGCAACCGCGTCGTCTTCCAGTCTGTGTGCATATCAGAGCAGAAGCCTTGCACCCAGACTATTTTCTCCCCAGCAACTGATATCCCTGGTATCAATTGAAGCCTGTAATTCACAATATCAATTTGCTCACTTACGTCTCTAGATTCACCTGTATAAGTATTACTAGCATTATATTCTGCAATAGCCTTTTGTACCAACGTGTATACTTGGCTTATCTCCCTTTCCGTCAGTGTTGCTGGCGTTGCACCTACCAGTGAATGCGAATGCTTTTCACTGAAAGGTAAAACAACGTATTCTCTGGCCTTTCCTTTAGGTTTTAATAGTGCTGGAGGCAGATCAGAATTTGGCTTTTCTAATTCTACGCGTTGATGCGTTTGGCCTTCCACCTTCTTGTTCTGACAACTTGTTACCAATAGGATGGATAGCAGATACAGCCCGAAAGACTTTCCCATTTTTTCAGTTTTTTTCCAAAAAAACGGCAGCCTCCTTCCGGAAAGCTGCCGTTGTAAGCTAAACAAATAGTGTCAATTCCTACCCTTTCGGGCTGAGCACTACGTACGGGATGATGCATTCCTCCAGCGAAATGCCGCCGTGCTGGAACGTGTCCTTATAGTAGTTCACGTAGTAGTTGTAGTTGTTGGGGTAGGCGAAGAAGTAGTCGCCGACGGTGAAGACGTAGGCGGTGCTCACGTTTTCGCGGGGCAGGAAGATGCGCTCCGGCTTGCGCACGGTGTACACGTCGCGGGAGTCGTCGAAGCCCAGGTTTTTGCCGTGCTTGTAGCGCAGGTTGGTGTTCGTGTTCCGGTCGCCCACAATCTTGTAGGGTCGTTTCACCCGAATGGTGCCGTGGTCGGTGGTGATAATGAGCTTGCCCTTGCGCTCCGAAATCTGCTGGAGCATTTCGTACAGCGGGGAGTGCAGGAACCACGACTTGGTGATGCTGCGGTACGCCGACTCATCGGCGGCCAGCTCCCGAATCATAGCCATATCGGTGCGGGCGTGGCTGAGCATGTCCACGAAGTTGTAGACGATGACGTTGCACTTGTAGTTATTGTGCAGGTTGGCCATCTTGCCCAGCAGGTCCTTGCCGGCCTGCAGGTTGGTTACCTTATTGTAGCTGAACTTATGCTTCTGGTTGGCCTTCTGGAACATGATTTCCATGAACTCGGCCTCGTGCATGTTCTTGCCCTCGTCGTCGTCGTCCCACACCCACAGGTTGGGGTACTTCTTCTGGATGTCGCCCGGCATCATACCCGAGAAGATGGCATTGCGCGCGTAAGCCGTGGTAGTAGGGAGAATGGAGTAGTAGGTTTCTTCCGAATCGACGGTGAACAGCTCGGCAATGATGGGCTCCAGCACCTTCCACTGGTCGTAGCGCAGGTTGTCGATGAGCACGAAGTACACGGGCGTGTCGCCGGTTTCCTTCAACATCGGGAACACCCGCTCCTTGAACAACTGGTGCGACATGAGCGGGGCCTCGTCATCGTCGCCGTTTACCCAATCCTCGTAGTTTTCTGTGATGAAGCGGCCGAAGTAGGTGTTAGCCTCGTCCTTCTGCATGTTGAAGACGTCGGCCATGCTCTTGCCTTCGGTTTCGTTGATTTCCAACTCCCAGTATACCAACTTTTTGTATACATCGGCCCACTCGGAGGGGCTGAGGCGGTCGGAGAGCTGCATGCCCAGCTGGCGGAAGTCGCGCTGGTAGCCGCTGTTGGTGGCTTCGCTCACCAGGCGCTTGTTGTCCAGCACCTTTTTCACGGCCAGCAAAATCTGGCTGGGGTTTACGGGCTTGATGAGGTAGTCGGCAATTTTGGCCCCGATGGCCGATTCCATGATGTGCTCCTCCTCGCTCTTGGTAATCATCACCACGGGCACGGTGGGACGCAGGGCTTTAATTTCGGTGAGGGTTTCCAGCCCCGTCAGGCCGGGCATGTTTTCATCCAGAAATACGATGTCGTAAGTCTTCTCCTGAATTTCCTCAATAGCATCGGCCCCGGAGTTGACGCCGGTTACATCGTAGCCTTTGTCTTTGAGGAAGAGAATGTGGGGTTTCAGGAGGTCGATTTCGTCATCGGCCCAGAGAATCGAATATTGCATGTGGGGGGGACTTGGGGTGTAGCGCCCGGCACTGGCCCGGCGCGTCATTAAACGCACTTCACGAACTACAGATACCACTACCTGCGCAGAAGCTGCAAGTAGCGGCTGCAAAATGCAACTGAGGTTTCGTAAGTAGCTTTACTCCCAATCCGTGGTTTTTGATTTAAAAAATTCTGCTTCCGCTATACTTTCCCAGCAACTCGGCGGTAAAGTAGCCGAAATTTGGTGACACCTGCGGCGGCGGCGCGGCTCACGGGGGGTACCATGCGTAGCAGTAACAACACCAAAACCATTTTACCGTTCCTTCCCGCTGGGCTCCGGATGCTTCCCAGGCCTTGGCCTCTCTCCTTCTCATGAACAAAAAGAAAATCTTCAACGACCCGGTGTATGGCTTTGTCACCATCCCCACGGAGCTGTTGTTTGACCTCATTGAGCACACGTATTTCCAGCGTCTGCGCCGCATTCAGCAGTTGGGCCTCACCATGTTTGTGTACCCCGGGGCCCTGCACACGCGCTTTCACCACGCCCTGGGCGCCATGCACCTGATGACGCTGGCCCTGCGCACGCTCAAGGACAAGGGCATCAAGATTTCGGCCAAGGAGGGCGAGGCGGCTATGGCGGCCATTCTGCTCCACGACATCGGCCACGGGCCCCTCTCCCACGCCCTGGAGCGCAGCATTTTCGATGATGTGCACCACGAGGCCATCAGCCTGCACCTCATGCGCAAGCTTAACGCCCAGTTCAACGGAGCCCTGGACCTGGCCATTCAGATTTTCGAGGGCACCTACCCGCGGCCGTTTTTTCACCAGCTGGTGAGCAGCCAGCTGGATATGGACCGACTGGACTACCTGAACCGGGACTCGTTTTATACCGGCGTGCAGGAAGGCCGCCCCGGCGCCGACCGTCTCATTAAAATGCTGACGGTGGTGGATGAGAAGCTGGTGCTGGAGGAAAAGGCCGTCTACAGCATCGAGAACTTTCTGGTGAGCCGCCGCCTGATGTACTGGCAGGTATACCTGCACAAAACCGTTACCTCGGCCGAGCAGATGGTTATCCGGATTATGGAGCGGGCCCGCGACCTGGTGCGGGCGGGCGTGCAGGTGCCGGCCGCGCCCAACCTGCACTTCTTCCTCTCGCGCAACGTCACCCAACGGGAATTCGAGCACGACGACCAGATTCTGCGCCGCTTTACCCGCCTGGATGATACCGACGTGTGGGGGGCCGTGAAGCTCTGGGCCGACCACCCCGACAAAGTCCTCAACTACCTGGCCCAAAGCCTGCTCGACCGGCACCTGTTCAAAATCACGCTTCAGACCGAGCCGTTTGATGAGGAGTTTCAGTTGGGCATTGTGGAGCTGATTGCCGAGCACTTCCGCCTACCCCACGACGACGCGGCCCAGCTCATGCTCACCGGCCGCATCAGCAACAACGCCTACGACATCGGCGGCCAGGACCCGATTGACGTGCTGACCAAGCGCGGGCGGGTGGTCAACGTGGCGGAGGCCTCCGATTTGCCCAACATCCGGGCCATCAGCCAGCGCGTGGAAAAGCACTACATCTGCTACCCCAAGGAGATTCTGTGAGTATTAGTTGGTAGTTGCTCGTTGTCGGTTGTTAGTTGCCAGTAACACGCTGCGAATTAGCCTTTACCCGCATTTTGCACCTTCTGACAACGGGCAACTTACAACTGACAACTGAATATTTATCTACTTTTGCCCGATGGAATTCACCGTAGGCCAGATAGCAGAAGTACTGCGCGGAACTGTGGAAGGCGACGCCTCCCTGCGCATCGACCGACTAGCCAAGATTGAGGAGGCCCAGGCGGGTGCCCTTTCCTTCCTAGCCAATCTGAAGTACGAGCCGCACCTGTATTCTACGGGCGCCTCGGCCGTTATTGTCAGCCACTCGCTGGAGCTACGCCAGCCCACGGCCACTGCCCTCATCCGGGTAGAGGACCCCTACACCAGTTTCACCACCCTCCTGGAGTTTTACCAGCAGGCTACCCGTACCGGCAAGCGCGGCGTAGAGGAACCGGCCTACATGGGCAGCGGCTCCCGCATCGGCGAGAATCACTACCGCGGCGCGTTTTCCTACATTGGCGAGAACTGCGAAATTGGCCGGGACGTGGTAATTTTTCCCCACGTGTTCATCGGCGACCGGGTGAAGATTGGCGATGGTACCATTCTGTACGCTGGGGCTAAAATCTACGCTGAAACCGTTATTGGTAACCGATGCACTGTGCACGCCGGGGCCGTCATCGGATCCGATGGGTTTGGGTTTGCCCCCCAGCCCGACGGTTCCTACCGCACCATTCCGCAGATTGGCAACGTGGTACTCGAGGATAACGTGAGCATCGGGGCCAACGCCACCATCGACTGCGCCACTATGGGTTCCACCCTCATCCGGGAAGGCGCCAAAATCGACAACCTCGTGCAGATTGCCCACAATGTGGAAATCGGCCGCCATACGGTGGTAGCCTCCCAGTCAGGCATTTCGGGCTCCACCAAAATCGGGGACTTCTGCGTGCTGGCGGGCCAAACGGGCTTGGCTGGCCACCTCACCCTGGCCAACCGTACTACTGTTACGGCGCAGTCGGGCGTGGGCAAATCTATCAAGGCAGAAGGCGTGCTGCTGCAGGGCTCCCCGGCCTTTAACCTGCGCGACTCCCTACGGGCCAACGCCGTATTCCGTCACCTCCCCGACCTGGAGCGCCGCCTAACTCAACTAGAGCGTGCCCGCACCGAACCGGAAAAGCCCTAGCTTTGCAGTCTATTGAGTTGCCAGTTGCCAGTTGTCAGTTGTTAGTCCCATCCTGCTTTCGATGGTCCAATAACTGACAACTGGCAACTGGCAACTGACAACTTCTTCCATGAACGACAAGCAACATACCATTAAGGCCCCCGTCACCGTGAGTGGCATTGGCCTTCATACCGGCGTGCAGGCCACCATGACGTTCTGCCCCGCTCCCATCAACCACGGCTATAAGTTTCAGCGCGTTGATTTGCCCGGGCAACCCATTGTGGATGCTGACGTGGACAACGTAGTGGACTTGAGCCGCGGCACCACTATCGAGCAGAACGGGGCCCGCGTAAATACGGTGGAGCACACGCTGGCCGCGCTAGTGGGGTTGCAGCTTGACAACGTGCTGATTCAGCTGGATGGGCCCGAGCCCCCCATTATGGACGGCAGCAGCTACGAGTTCATCAAACCCCTGCTGGAAGCGGGCTTGGAAGAGCAGAATGCCCTGCGCAACTACTTCGAGATACCCGACGAAATCCGCTACGTGGACAACGCCCGGGCCGTGGAAATTGCCGGCCTGCCGCTGAACTCCTACCGCCTGACGGTGATGGTGGACTACAACTCCCCGGTGCTGGGCTCCCAGCACGCCTCCCTCACCCACATCGACCAGTTCACCTCCGAAATTGCGTCCTCCCGCACGTTCTGCTTTCTGCACGAGCTGGAGGCGCTTTACAAATCCAACCTGATTAAGGGTGGTGATTTGAGCAATGCCATTGTAGTAGTTGACCGCGTGGTGAGCGACGAAGAACTGGGCGACTTAGCCACCATGCTGGGCAAGCCTAAAGTGGCCGTCAAGAAGGAAGGCATCCTCAACAACGTAGACCTGCGCTATAAAAACGAGCCTGCCCGCCACAAACTGCTGGATTTGGTAGGCGACCTTGCCCTGGTAGGCCGCCCCCTGAAAGGCCAGATTCTGGCGGCCCGCCCCGGCCACGCGGCCAACGTGGCCTTCGCCAAGCGCATTAAGAAGAAGATGATGGAGGCTCACGCCAGCGCGGTGCCTACCTACGACCCCGCCCGGGAACCGGTGATGGACATCAACAAGATTGCCGCCACCCTGCCCCACCGCTACCCCTTCCTGCTCATCGACAAGATTATTCACCTGGATGCCAACACGGTAACCGGCGTGAAAAACGTGACGATGAACGAGCCGTTCTTCCCGGGCCACTTTCCGGGCAACCCCGTGATGCCCGGTGTACTCCAGATTGAGGCCATGGCCCAGACTGGCGGTATCCTGGTGCTGAGCACCGTGCCCGATCCGGAAAACTACTGGACCTATTTCCTGGGAATTGAAAACTGCCGGTTCCGTCGGATGGTTAAACCCGGCGACACGATTCTGTTCAAATGCGAGCTGACGGCTCCTATCAAGCGCGGCATTGCCAAAATGAGCGGCAAGGCCTACGTGAATGGGAAAGTGGTAATGGAAGCCGAAATGTCGGCCAGCATCGTGAAAAAGAGTTAAAAATCCGGAAACTGAAGAATTTAGAGTGGCTTTCCTCGTTTCCCAGGGCCGCTGTCTTCCTTTTGTGATTCTTACCTCTCAATTTTTAATTGACAAGAATGAACCAGCCGCTCGCCTATATTCACCCCGAAGCCAAAATTGCCCAAAACGTGGTAGTGGAGCCTTTCACTACCATTGATAAGGATGTGGAAATCGGGGAAGGCACCTGGATTGGCCCCAACGTGACCATTATGGCGGGGGCGCGCATCGGCAAGAATTGCAAGGTATTTCCCGGCGCCGTTATTGCCGCCCAGCCCCAGGACCTGAAGTTTGCCGGCGAGAAAACCACCGTGCACATCGGCGACAATACCGTGATTCGGGAGTGCGTGACGGTGAACCGAGGCACAGTTGACAAGCTTAAAACCACCATCGGGGCCAACTGCCTGCTGATGGCCTACGTGCACGTAGCCCACGACTGCGTGATTGGCGACAACTGCATTCTGGCCAACACGGTGCAGGTAGCGGGCCACGTCGAAATCGGGGACTACGCCATTGTAGGCGGCTCCTCGGCCATCCACCAGTTTGTGCACATCGGGGCCCACGCCATGATTTCGGGCGGCTCCCTGATTCGGAAGGACGTGCCGCCGTTTGTGAAGGCCGGGCGTGAGCCGCTCACCTATGTGGGCATCAACAGCATCGGCCTGCGTCGCCGGGGTTTCTCGGATCAGAAAATTGCCGAAATCCAGCAGCTCTACCGCTTGCTGTTCCTGAGTGGCCTGAACAACGCCGCCGCCCTCGACCAGATTGAGCTGGAACTGGCCCCTTCCCCGGAGCGGGACGAGGTAGTCAACTTTATCCGCAACTCTGGCCGGGGCGTTATCAAAGGCTATGGCCGTAACAGCAGCGCCAGCGGGGAATAGTTTGACTTAAGCTGTTGGCTGATGGCTATTGGCTGTTAGTACCTTTTTTCAAAAAGCTAACAGCCAATAGCCATCAGCCAACAGCTTAATTACCATGCAGATTACCGCCACGGGCCTGAGCAAGCGGTTTGCCCGGGAATGGATTTTTCGGGACCTCACGCACACGTTTCAGGCGGGTACGGCCACGGCTATTCTGGGGCCGAACGGGGCCGGAAAAAGTACGCTGCTGAACACCCTGTCGGGCCAGATTCTGCCCACGGCGGGTACGCTGGTGTACGAGTTGCGGGGGCAGGCAGTAGCTGTGGAAGACGTACCCGCCCGCCTGGCCTACGCCGCACCCTACCTGGAGCTGATTGAGGAGTTGAGCCTGACGGAGTTGATTCGGTTTCATACTCGCTTTAAGCCGCTGCGGCCAGGGGTTTCGGCCGAGGAGTTGATTACGCTGATGTACCTGGAAAAATCCCGCCACAAGTTGGTGCGCGACTTTTCCAGCGGTATGAAGCAGCGCCTGAAGCTGGCCCTGGCCCTTTACGCCGATACGCCCCTGCTGCTGCTGGATGAACCCACTACCAACCTCGACCGTACTGGGGTGGCGTGGTATCTGGAGCACATACACGCCACGCTGGTCGGCCGCACCGTACTGATATCCAGCAACGTGCCCGAGGAATACGATTTTTGTCCGGCGCAGATCAACATTACGGATTTCGGGGCAAAGGCCGCCCACTAGATTTTCGGGGGCAAAATGTGCGCCTTGGCTATGTGAGGGGAACCTTTGCAAAGCCTCACTACGTATCTTTGCGGCAGCGGCACTCTGGCTTTTTCCGCTGCTTTTTATCAACCTTTTCTGACCTTGGCAAGGCCATGAGACAACACGACGACCTCGACGACGACCTTTTCGATGACGATGAGCTGGACAACTTTGCCGCTACCGGCGGCAGTGCTACCCGCGGCAACTTCGAAGACCAGCTTTCGGCCAAGTATGCCGACTACCTGATGTGGCGTGATACCGGCTCCTCCCACGACGAGGCCCTGGACCTGGCCAGCATGACGGAGGACGAATACACCACCGCCGAAGCCGCCGAAGACCCCGATGGTAGCCGCGGTTTCAGCTCCCTGGATGACTTGGATGACGACGAATTCTCGGACGACGACTCTGACGAGTACGGCAGCAGCGGCAGCTCCCGCAATAGCAACCGCAACTCTGATTACGACGACTACTAATTGGTACTATGGAGAATGTGGTTGCACTGTGAGTAATGCGCTGAACACATAGCTTCACTTTTTTCATCAGCCCAAAGAAAAGGCCCGCTTTCCAGTAGGAAAACGGGCCTTTTCATATCTATTTCCGAGAAAAATCCTTTATCACCTTTCCTCCACATTCTGCCACACTAAGTGGTCAGCTAAAAGTAACCGTATACTCAGTTCCGACTCTGGGCATGAGGTAGTCGAGCTTGTCGCGTAGGGTTTGCTCGGTGCGATAGTCGTCCGGGGTGAGCCAGTAGTGCTTGCAGCGGCCCACACCCCGTGGCGGGCCTGCACGCAGGCGGCGCGGTGCACCGAGGCGTTGTCGAGCACGAGCACGGTCGGACCGGACAGCGCTTGGCTGTACTCGTCCAGCGCGGCCACGAATAGGTCGGCCGTCAGCGCGCCGGGCAGCACGTAGCTGGTCAGCGGCTGGCCCGGGGCCTTGGCCTGCCACAAGCCCAGCACGGTGTGGCCCCCGCCGCCGCGCTCGGCCGGCAGCGCGACCGGCGCCTGCCCGCGCACCTGCCAGGCATAGGGCACCGGCGCCAGGCGTGAGAAGCGGCACTCGTCTACGTACACGACCCGCAGCGCGCCGGCCGCTTCCAGCGCGTGCAGGGCCTGGACCTCCTGCTGAAAAAAACCGAACAGCACCGCGTCGCGCCGCGCCTTGAGACTACGCCGGGTGCGCTTCCAGCTATAGCCCGCCCGCCGCGCCAGCCGGCGCAGCGTGCCCACGCTTACGCGCACCTGCAGGTCGGCTGCCACGCGGGGCACGAGCCGGCGTAGCTGCTGGGTGGCCGACCCGAGCCAGGCGACTATTTTTTTTGCGCCGCCGGGGCCAGTTTGGGCGGCCGTCCGGCGCGCCGGCCCTCGGCTAGCCCCGCCAGGCCGGCCCGGTGCCAGGCCTGCACCCACCCGTGTACCGTCGCGTAACGCACGGCAAACAGCGCGGCCAGTTGCGGCAACGTCTGGCCCCGGTGGTGGCCCAGCACGGCCAGCGCCCGCCGCCGCATGCGCGGGTGCGGTCCGTGCTGACTGCACGCTTCCAAACACGTCACTTCTTCCGAACTCAACTCGGTGGCAGGTCGTCGCATGCCGCAAGCTACCAATTGCGCACTATACGCTTACTTCTGTATGGCTACTTAAACCGCAACGAGCGGCGCGAAACTAGCTCCGCCGAAAACTCCTCCGGCATGCGCCGCATCTCCCAGGTAAGCGGCCTGGATGTGACGGCTCAGGAGCGTGCCAACCATGTGTACATCAAAACTCAGTCGTGGCAAACCCCGGTGGATTTCACCATCAAGGTCCCGCGCCAGTTCTCGCTGCAGCTGGCTACCGTGCAAAACGGCGACATTACGGTGGATAACGTAGCGGGCGAGCTGGAAATATCGAACGTAAACGGCTCCATCCGCCTCAATGATGTGGCGGGCTCAGCGGTGCTAAACACGGTGAACGGGGAGCTGATTGCTGACTTTAAAGACGTAACTGCTGGGGCCCCCATGGCCTTTTCCACTATCAACGGCAAGGTGGATGTGACTTTACCGGCCCGGGCCAAAGTCTCGGTAAAGCTGAAATCGGACCACGGCGAAATCTACAGCGACTTTGACCTGACGGCGGATAGCACGCCCGCCAAAGTAACGCGCACGGCCAAAGACGGCCTCTACCGCGTAGCCCAGGACACCTGGACCTACGGTAAAATCAACGGCGGCGGCCCTGAATTCATGGTAAAAACCCTGAACGGCAACATCTACATCCGCCGGGCCAAGTAACCGGCGTGCGCTCTGCGCCCAGCCCTGGCTGCCTCCATGCGGGTAGCTGTGGTGAGTGACTCCCGCCGACTGGTTGCCGGTCAGGCTGGGCGCAGCAACGCACTTCTCACCCTTTTCTGGCTTCTGGTATAGCGCTGCTGTTGCGGCTGCCCGCCCCTGCCTTGCCTATTCGTTTCTCCGCTGCCCTCCCACTTGTGCGCTATGAAAACTTCTCTACTTCTGGTGGTTACCCTGCTCCAGCTGGTGTTGCTGCGGCCCGTGGCTCAGGCCCAACCCAGCCCGGCTCCGGCGGCTACCAATGCCCCTAAACGTCAGCTGCAGGCCATTCGCATCACGGAGGCCGTTAAGCTGGACGGGGTGTTGGATGAGGCCGTTTGGCAGCAGGCCCCGCTGGCGACTGATTTTATTCAGAACCGCCCCAAACCCGGCCCTCACGAGCAGCATCCTACCGAAGTACGTATCCTCTTTGATGATGCCGCCCTGTACGTGGGCGCCGTGATGCACGACGTGGCGGCCGACTCCATCAAGCGGGAATTATCGGCCCGGGACAACCTGCCCAACACCGATTTCTTCGGCATCTTCCTGGACACGTACCACGACAAGCTGAACGGCTACGGCTTTATTGTCACGGCGGGCGGGGTGCAGGCCGATGCCCGCTACTCCCCGGCCAGCGGTGAAGATTTCGCCTGGAACGCCGTGTGGGACGCTCGCACCGCCCAGCGCGGCACCGATTGGGTGTGTGAGATGCGCATTCCGTACTCGGCCATCCGTTTCAGCACGGCCGAGGTGCAGCAATGGGGCCTGCAGTTTATGCGCCGCCGCCAGGCCCTACGCCAGGATTTTTTCTGGAGCGAGGTGAAGCCGGAGGTGGATGGGTTTGTAAACCAATGGGGCGAGCTAACGGGCTTGAAAGGTTTGAAACCGCCGCTGCGCCTTTCCCTCACGCCCTACGTGTCGGGGTACGTGAACCACAACCCGCTGAACGCCGAGGGCACGCGCCGGACCACTACCAGCTTCAACGGCGGGGCCGACGTGAAATGGGGCATCAACGAGAGCTTCACCCTGGATGCTACCTTGGTACCCGATTTCGGGCAGGTGCAGAGCGACAACCAGGTGCTCAACCTCTCGCCCTTTGAGGTACAGTTTCAGGAAAACCGGCAGTTCTTCACCGAGGGCACCGAGCTGTTCAACAAGGGCAACCTGTTTTACTCCCGGCGGGTGGGGGCCACACCCATCGGCTTCTACGGGGTGGGCCTGGCCGAAAACGAAAAAGTGGTGCGCAACCCGGCCGAAACGCGTCTGCTGAACGCCACCAAAATTTCGGGTCGTACCAAGAACGGCTTGGGTATTGGTCTATTCAACGCCCTCAGCAATGACGTGTACGCCACCGTGCGCAACACCGAAACCGGCCAGGAACACACCGTACTGACCCAACCCTTTAGCAACTACAACATTGCGGTGCTGGATCAGAGCCTCAAGAACAACAGCTACGTGTCGCTCATCAACACCAACGTCACGCGCTGGGGCCGCACCTACGATGCCAACGTGACGGGCGGGCTGTTCCGCTTCGCCAATAAGAAAAACTCCTACGCCGTGGATGGCAGCGCGGTGTACTCGCGGCGGCGGGGCAACGTGTTTGGCTCCGAGCAGGCTATCGACGACCAGAACGGCTACAAATACACCCTGGGCGTAGGCAAAATCAGCGGCAACTTCACCTGGGGCCTCAACCACCGCATCGAGTCGGACCACTACAACCCCAACGACCTGGGCATCCTGTTCGGCAACAACAACATCACCCAGAACGCCTACGCCAACTACCGCATTTACAAGCCGTTCTGGAAGGTAAACAACATGAGTTTTTACTCGGAAGTAAGCCACACGCTGCTGTACCGGCCCACCCGCTACCAGAGCATGTACCTCTACAACGGCTTCAATACCACCTTCACCAAGAACTTCCTGCAGGTGGGCTACGACTTTATGTACTCGCCCACTACGCATGATTTTTTTGAGCCCCGCACCTACCCGTTGGGCGAGTATTTTGTGCGGGTGCCGGCCAATGCCGACTGGCTGGGCTTTCTGAACTCCGATACGCGCAAACGCCTGTCGTTGGGGGTAAATGCGGGCCTGACCTACTACGCTGAGGATGAGCGCCTGCTCCGCCCCCGCCGCTTGCGCTACCGGGCTGGCTTCTATCCCCGCTTCCGCGTCAACGACCACCTGACCTTCCGCTACAGCCTCGACTGGAGCCTGCAGCGCCACCAGATTGGCTACGTGAACGGGGGGCTGAGCGCGGCGGAGGTGCTAGACCAGCCGTTTATGGGCCAGATACTACTAGGCCGCCGCAACGTGGCCACGGTTACCAACGTGGCCTCCGTGGCCTACACCTTCACCAACCGCATGTCATTTACGTTGCGGGTGCGCCACTACACCAGCAATGTGCGCTACCAGGATTTTGCGGTGCTGCAGCCAGATGGACAGGAAACCCTGGCTGATTACCGCCGCAACCGGGACAACACCTACAATGCCTTCAACGTGGACGCGGTGTACTCGTGGTGGTTTGCGCCCGGCTCGCAGGTAAGCATTGTGTGGAAGAATGCCGGCAGCACCTATCTGTTGGGCGAGCAGGCTACCCCGCTGTATTTTGAGAACTTCAACAACACCATCAATACGCCCCACAATAACTCCCTCTCCGTGAAGGTGCTGTACTACCTGGATTATCTGGCGTTGCGCCGCCGTCGGTAGCCTGCGTGGTAATCTGACGGGCTGGTAATGGCCTGAGTGCGAAAGTGAAGCGGAGTAGCCTGCGTACCCAACCGCCTGAGCTGCTCCGCTTGCACCAACCTTCCGCCGCCGCCCTGCGTTGAGGCACACCATGCAGTACCTCTTGTTTGCCGCGCTGGTAGCGGTAGTTGCTTTTTTCTTTTACCGCTACCTCACCCGCGACGCCCGCCTGAAACAGCAGGCCCTGGAGGCGGAATTTCCGGCAGAATGGCGCCAAACCCTTCAGCAGCGCGTGGCCTTCTACCTCTCCCTTTCCGACGCGGATAAGCCCCGCTTTGAGCGCCGTTTGCAGGTGTTTCTGGCCCAAACGCGCATTACCGGCATCCAGACGGACATTGACGATACCACCCGCGTGCTGGTGGCGGCCTCGGCGGTTATTCCGGTGTTTGGCTTTCCCGATTGGGAGTACAGCAACCTGAGCGAAGTGCTGGTAGTACCCGACGCCTGGACGTTGAAACGGGACCCGAACAAAGAGTTTGTGGGGCTGGAAGGCACCCTGCTGGGCTCGGTGCAAGGCTTCCAGACGTCCCACTACATGCGGCTTTCCAAGTCGTCGTTGGAGCAGGGATTCCAGGATTCCATGGACCGGCAGAACGTGGGAATTCATGAATTTGCCCACCTCCTGGATGAGGCCGATGGCGTGATTGACGGGGTACCCGGCCTGGCTTTACCCGCCGCCCTACGCCCCGAGTGGGAAGCCGTGATGCACCGCGAAATTGAAGCCATCCGGGCCGGCAACTCCGAAATCAACGACTACGCCGGCACCAACGAGGCCGAATTTTTTGCCGTGGTAACGGAATACTTCTTTGAGAAGCCCGAGAAGCTGCAGGAGCACCACCCTGAGCTGTATGGCCTGCTGCTATTAGCATTTCGCCAGAACCCCAAGAGCCGCTTTCAGCGCTGGGCCACCGACCCGCGGCAGTGGCTCAAGGAAATGCGCAGCCGGCAGAAGTTCGGCCGCAACTCACCCTGTCCCTGCGGGAGCGGCAAAAAGTATAAAGAGTGTCATCTACTGCAGCAGGAAGCCGCATAAAGTACACCACAGGCACCCATCAATTATCTGATTACACAGATTTACCGCACGCCGTACAAGGCAATATCTGCATTCAGAGCCAATCCTAGGGCCACCACGGACAAGGCGAAGACGGAGCGGCGTAGCCAAGTAGGCATAGTAGGTAGTTGAGGCTGCGGAGCTGCCAGGCAGGCCTGGAGGCGGGTAAAGAAGGGGCGCGGCTCTGTCTGTCTCGGCGAGGCTGAACGCAGCAGCGTGGTCCAGGCTTCGTCGTCTTCGGGCAGGTTTGGGGTGGTAAGGCCCTACTCTTTTGGTCAGATTCTGGCGGTGTATCTTTACTGTCGTTCCGCTTACTTTTCCGTACTATGAAGCACTACCTCCTGCCTGCCCTCACGGCCGCCGTGTTGGCCTCCTGCGCCCCCACGGCCAACACACCCGTAGCTACTGCCCCCGCCACAGCCCAACCCGAACCGGCCACTCAACCCGCTGCCCCCTCCTGGGCAGAGCAGGCCGATACGTTCCTGAAAGAGTACTCAGCGCAGTATGTGCGTCTGTATACCCAGTCGAGCGAGGCGGAGTGGCGCTCCAACACGCGCATTGTGGCCGGTGATACTGCCAACTCCGGAGCCACGGCCCGGGCCAATGAGCGGATGGCCGCCTTTGCGGGTTCCACCCAAAATATTCAGCGCCTGCGCGAGCTGCTGGACCACAAAGCCGACCTTTCCGAAATTCAGGTAAAGCAGCTGCAAACGGCCCTCTACAACGCCGCCAACTCGCCCCAGACCATTGCCGACGTGGTGAAGCAGCGCATCAAAGCCGAAACCCAGCAAACCGAAAAGCTCTACGGCTTCGACTACAAGTACCAAGGCAAGTCGGTAACCACCAATGACCTAGACGAGCTGCTGCGCAAGGAGAAAAACCCGCTGAAGCGCCAGCAAATCTGGGAAGCCAGCAAGGCCATCGGCCCTACCCTGAAAGACGGCCTCCTGCACCTGCGCGACCTGCGCAACCAGACGGTACAGGCCCTGGGCTACCCCGACTATTTCAGCTACCAGGCCTCCGACTACGGCATGAGTCGGGAGGAAATGATGACGCTGGTGCGCAAAATCAACGAGGAACTGCGGCCCCTCTACCGGGAGCTGCACACCTACGCCCGCTACGAGCTGGCCAAAAAGTACAACGTGAAACAGGTGCCCGACTACCTGCCCGCCTCCTGGCTGCCCAACCGCTGGGGCCAGGATTGGAGTGCTATGGTGGATGTGAAAGGCCTGAACATTGACCCTATCCTGGCCAAAAAAGGTCCGGAGTGGCAGGTACAGCAGGCCGAGCGGTTCTACCAGAGCCTCGGGTTCCAGGCACTGCCGCCCGTGTTCTGGGAGAAATCCAGCCTCTACCCGCTGCCCAAGGGTGCTACCTACAAGAAGAACAACCACGCCTCGGCCTGGCATATGGACCTAAACCAGGATGTGCGCAGCCTGATGAGCGTGGAGGGCAATACCGAGTGGTATGAAACCACCCACCACGAGCTGGGCCACATTTACTACTACCTCACCTACACCAACCCCGAAGTGCCGCCGCTGCTGCGCGGCGGGGCCAACCGCGCCTATCACGAGGCTATGGGCTCCCTTATGGGTCTGGCGGCCACCCAGAAGCCCTTCCTTGCTGGCCTGGGCTTGGTAGATGCCAAAACCCAAACTGACCAGACCCAGACGCTGCTGAAGGAGGCGCTGAACTACGCCGTATTCATTCCGTTTGCCTCCGGGGTGATGAGTGAATGGGAAAATAGCTTCTACGCCGATAAGCTGCCCGCCGACCAGTTGAATGCCCGTTGGTGGCAGCTAGCTAAGCAGTACCAGGGCATTGTGCCGCCCACCACCCGCGGCGAGCAGTACCTCGACCCTGCTACCAAAACCCACATCAATGACGACCCCGCGCAATATTATGACTACGCGCTGTCGTACGTTATCCTGTTCCAATTGCACGACCACATCAGCAAGAAATTCCTGAAGCAGGACCCGCATGCCACCAACTACTATGGCAACAAGGAAGTGGGCACGTTCCTGGCGGATATCATGCGCCCCGGCTCCAGCAAAGACTGGCGCGCCGTGCTCCGCGAGAAAACCGGGGAGGACCTTTCGGCCCGCGCTATGGTGGAGTATTTTCAGCCGTTGATGACCTACCTCAAGCAGCAGAACAAAGGCCGCAAGTACACGATGTAGCCGAAGGTGCTGGTACACATATCTGCCAACAACAAGAAAGAGCCGGCCCTGGTGGGTCCGGCTCTTTTTTATTAGTAAGCGGGGTTATCTGTTGAATAAGCATTGGTTCTTCATCAGCAGCGCAGCCCAACATTTCAGATACAGCCTGATTTTTAGGCTGCTTGTGGAAGGCCCTTCAGGCGGCGGTCCAGCACTTTATCTACCCCAACCAAACGGCGAAGCACCAAGTCCTGAATTTCATCGTCGTCGAGGTTGATGCCGTTGTTACGGGTGGCTAAGTAGCGGGTCAGGGCGGCGTTATCGTCCAGGGTACCAGATAGCTCATGCTGGGCAGCTTCCCACTGCTCGGCTAAATCACCATTCATGTATTGGAAGCGCAGTTCAATTGTGCGGCTCACTAAGTTCGCCAGCCGCTTCAGCACGTCCTCTTCCGCTGCCGAGAGCGTACGGTACTCCCGCCCGATAACGGCCATCATGCCAATACGCTCCCCATCGGGCATTTTAAGGGCGGAGCCAGCGTAAAAGTTCAGCCCCATCGCCTGAGCTACATCTGGCTTAATAAGGCGGCAGCTTTCGGCTTTGTAGTCGGAGGTAATGATGGGCGCATCAACCAGAATGGCCGCCGAGCACATGCTTTCCGCACGTGGCAAACCGGGCACGCCTTCGGCGCCAGCTACCGCTTTGAAGTACACGTACTCCTCATCTACCAACGAAATCAGGGAGATGGGCGTACCAAACAACTGGGCGGCCCAAGCCACGTACTCATCGAAAATTTTCTCGGGCGTGGTGTTGGCAATCTGGTACACGTGCAGCGTCCGTAAGCGGGCTGCTTCGTCGGAGGGTACCAGCTTGTCAGGGAATTCTTGGGTCATGAGGCGGAGTTAGTAATTGGCTTCGCTGCCGGGCAAATCTATCAGGATGAACTGGGCATCCATCGAAGCCTGTATTTCCAGTACGTGCTCATCCGTAGCCCGGATTTGGTCGTTGGGCCCGATGTCCACGCCGTTCACGTACAGCTTGCCCTCCGTCACATACACAAAGGTGTTACGAATGGGAAACGTTTTGAACGAAACCGTTTTGCCTTCGCGCAAGTTGCACCAGTACACTGTACTGTTGGAGTTCATGTACACCACGTCTTCCAGCACTTTCTGTCCGGAAACCAGCGGCACCAGCTCATTTTTGGTGTCCAGGAAATTAACGTCCTTCTGTTCGTAGCTGGGGGCTAAGCTTTTCTGGTTTGGCAGGAACCACAGTTGGTACAGGTGGACCGGCTTATCAGTTTCGTTTTTCTCGGAGTGCGCCAAGCCAGTGCCCGCCGTCATGCGCTGCACTTCACCCTTGGTAATGGTGCGGCGGTTGCCCATGGTGTCTTCGTGGGTTAACTCCCCCTCCAACACCAGCGTTACAATCTCCATTTCGGAGTGCGGGTGCTGCGGAAAGCCCGCGCTGCCTTGCACCGTATCATCATTGAAAACTCGTAGTGGCCCAAAATGCACGTTTCCGGGGTCATAATAGTCGGCGAAGCTGAACAGGAAGTAGCTATTCAGCCAAGCCACAGGGGCTGCATGATGTCGGTCGGTTGCAGGAATAAGTTTGAGCATCGGGGAGTCAGGCTAGGTTTAGCAGAGACTTACGCAAGCCGGGCGGCAGGGGTTGATACCGCCTGCCGTTCTATCTGCAGTCAGGTAGGGGCCAACACGCAAAAAAGCCCCCGCAGGCGGAGGCTTTTTCTTGTGCTGAGTTCTGTGACCTGAGAATCTATACTTTCTTCATGGTGCTCACCTGCTGCTGCAAGTCCAGCACAATGCTGGCCAAACGGTTCAGGGAAAGGTCGGCAATAGGGAAGGTGCTGCTGATATAGGCCTTGGCCTCCCAGATTTCCACCACGTCTTCCACCTCAATTTCGTAGGGCGAGTACAAGGTGTTATCTGAGTGCAGCGTCAGGCGGGCGGCATCCTTCAGGCGGTTGTACACGCGCTTAAACACAATGCCTTCCTTACCCGATACCACAATGCAAGGCGTGCCATCCTTAATGCTCATCCAGTCGTCCACGTAGCGGCCCACAATAACGGTTCCGCTGGCAATGGGGAGCATAGAGTCGCCGGCAATTTCGAAGGCCCGGTAGGTGCCGGTGGTGCCCAGCATGGGCAGCCGGAACTTGGGCAGTTCCTCTAGGTATTCGGGGTCGGCGTAGCCATTGAGGTAGCCGGCCGCCGCCTTCTGGGGCACCAGCTCAATATTCTCATTCTGCTCCCGGTCAACAGTAAGGGCCAGAATGCGGAGCCCCCCGGCCCGGTTAGCCGAGGCATCGGCGGCCGTTTGCGCCGTTTGGGCTTGCAGTTGAGCGGCGGTTTTGGCGTTCTTTTTCTTGGTGAAGTCAGTGGTTACCAAGGAGTCCAGGGTAATACCGAACAAGCGGGCCATGTTTACCAGCGTAGTTAGCTTAGGTTCGGCTCGGCCTTCTTCGTAAGCCCCTACCAGGGAGCGTTTAATGCCAAGTTTTTCGGCCATCTGGGCCTGCGTGAGGCTCAGCTCGCGCCGCCAGAATTTGAGGTTGGTGTTAATCATAACGCAGGGGAGCCGGGGAATAGGGCTGCGACGGCAAGCAAGTACCGGCTCACGAAGATACGAACCCGTTTACGCGAATACTAATTCAATTAGCTGAAATTTTTACTAATATTTTAGGCGACTCATCAAATCGAAAAGCAAGTAACAGCCCTTGGCCTGCCCTAGCCTTGCGCCTCTTCGGTTGCCTACTCCCCTCTCAGGCGCTTGAAATAGAGCAAAGCCAGCCTCAGTCGGAAGTAATCATACTTTTCCCGCAGGTGGTCGAACAGGTCCCGGAGCATAGGGCTACCGCCCAACTGAGCTTGGGCGGTCTGAATTTCAGCTAACTCCTGGGGCTTCAGAAATTCCTCCAGGCGCAGCTCCAACCCTTTAGTATAGCCGGTAGTAAGGTGCGTTTGCACGGTAGATACGGCTAGGTCGCGCCGCTCGGCAATGGCTTCCACGCTCAGGCCCATGCGGTGCAGCTGAAACGTGGTTTCCATCGTGCCATTCACGTCGGTAACGGGCTCCGAGGCGGTTTTGGGGGCACGCTTGCGCGGGGCACGGGCAGACGCCGCACCACTCGGCTCAAAACCGACTAGCAAATCCTCATCCTCGTCCAGCTCGGCCTGAGCGGCGGGGTTGCCGCCGTGAGCCAGCACCTCACGGATAAAGGCCTCGCCGTAATTCTCAAACTTCTTCATACCCACCCCCGAAATAGCCAGCATGGCGTTGCGGTTGACGGGGCGCTCCACAGCCATTTCCTGCAGCGTAGTATCCGTGAAGATAACGTAGGGCGGCACGCCCTGCTCGTCGGCAATGCGCTTGCGCAGGGCGCGCAGGGCCTCGAACAAGCCCGCTTCGGGCGTAGATGGAGCTGCTTTGGCCGCGGCAGCCTTGCGGCCCCGGGTAGGCTTTTCGGCTTTTTCGGCGGGCTGGAATTTCTTCATGGATACCGGGCGCTGGCCCTGCAGCACTTCCCGGCCCAAATCAGTCATCTTCAGCGCGTAGCCCTCCTCATAGGCAATATAGAGCAGCCCGTCATTCAGCATCTGGTGCACGTAGCTATACCAATCCAGGTACGGCAGGTCGCGGCCGGCACCGTAGGTTTTAATCTGGTCGAGGCCCTGGCTGAGCACGGCTTGGTTGCGCATGCCGCGCAGCACGTCAATCAGCAGGGTCAGGCTCATCCGCTCCCGCCCGCGCACCACGGCCGACAAGGCCTTCTGGGCCAGTTCGGTGCCGTCGAAAGTAGTGGGTGGGTTGCGGCAGATGTCACAGTTGCCGCAGTCCTGGGGCAGGGTTTCGCCGAAATAGTTGAGCAGGATTTTGCGGCGGCAGCCAGCGGCCTCGGCAAACTGCTGCATGCGCTCCAGCTTGGTGAGGTTGAGCTGAGTAAGGTTGGGATTCTCCTTGGTGAGCATGTCGCGCAGGCTCATCACATCAGCAAAGCTGTAGAACAGCACGGCCGTACCCGGGGCCCCGTCGCGGCCAGCCCGCCCGATTTCCTGGTAGTAACCCTCAATGTTCTTGGGCAGGTTGTAGTGAATCACCCAGCGTACATTGCTCTTGTCGATGCCCATGCCGAAGGCAATGGTGGCTACAATCACCTGCAAGTCGTCTTTGAGGAAACCTTCCTGCACGCTGGCGCGCTGGTTGGGCGTCATGCCGGCGTGGTAAAAACCGGCCTTCACGCCCTTGGCCTGAATTTTCTGGGCCAGGGTTTCGCATTGCTTGCGCGAGAGGCAGTAGACGATACCCGACTCGCCGGGGTGGCGCTCCAGAAACTCCAGAATGCCTCCCACCCGGTCCTGGCCCGGTCGCACAATCAGGTTGAGGTTAGGCCTATCGAAGGACGAGAGAAACACCCGGGGCTCACTCAGGCGCAGCTGGGTCTGGATGTCGCGCTGGGTGAGGCGGTCGGCGGTGGCGGTGAGGGCAATGATGGGCACCTGTGGAAACTGCTCGCGCAGCACCCGCAGCTGGGTATACTCCGGCCGGAAGTCGTGGCCCCAGCTGGAAATACAGTGGGCCTCGTCAATGGCAAACATACTGATGCGCAGCCGCTTGAGAAACGACATAAAACCTTCCGAGAGCAGCTTCTCGGGACTCACGTAGAGCAGCTTGAGGTAGCCGTTGAGGCAGTCGGCGGCAATGTTGTTTTGTTCGCTCTGGCCCACGCTGCTGTTGATGTAGGCGGCCGAAATACCGTTGGCCTTCAGCGCTTCCACCTGGTCCTTCATCAGGGCAATGAGCGGCGACACGACCACGCACGTGCCCTCCTGCACCACGGCCGGCACCTGAAAGCACACCGATTTGCCCCCGCCCGTGGGCATGAGCACCACCGTATCCTGCCCGGCCAGCACGTTGCTGATGATGTCCTCCTGCATGGGCCGGAAGGAATCGTAGCCGTAGTACTGCTTAAGGACTTTACGGGCTGATTCGAGCGTGGGAGCGAGTGGTTCGGCGGCAAATAACATGGGGTAAAGATACGGCTAAAGCGGGCGGGGTGAAAGCAGGAACATAACCTTGACCACGCGAAAATGGTGCACCCTGTCGGCCCGAATCGTACACGGCCGGGACCGGTGACGGGCGCGTACAACTGCTCAACAGTTCACCTTCTCATCTACTCCATCCCATGCCTGACTACCCTACTTCCGCAACTCAAAATCAAACCATCCTCGACGCCCTCAACCGCTGCGTAGCCGCCTGTGAGTACTGCGCTACCGCCTGCCTGGGCGAGGAACATGTGCAGCACATGGCGGCCTGCATCCGCCTCGACCGGGACTGCGCCGACATTTGCGCCTTGGTCGCTCGTTTAGTAGCCCGGGGTTCCGAGCACGCCCGGCACCTCATAAAAGAGTGCATGGAGGTTTGTACCAAGTGTGCCACCGAGTGCGCCAAGCACAACCACCCCCACTGCCAGCAGTGCGCCGCCGCCTGCCGCGCCTGCGCTGAAGCGTGCCGGGAGTTTGCGGGGTAAGCCAAGTATCATTGCGAGGAGGTGCGACATTCCGCGCATCAAGCGGCGTCAATCCTTCCTTTTCCGTGCTCCCAGCGCTGACCTACGTTAACCTTCCTAGATATCAGAACGACCGTAGACGGGAGACGCGACACTTCGCGTCTCCCGTCAGAACGATATACATTACCGTTCAAGCAGAGACGCGAAGTGTCGCGTCTCTACACACAAAAGCCCCTGACGTGCATACGCCAAGGGCTTTCGAATAGGCTGAGGTTGCGCGCTTTGTGGAGGAAGGATTGACGCCGCTTGATGCGCGGAATGCTCCGCTCGCAATGACGGTTTTTGGTTACTTCATCAGCTCCAGCACCACGGCGGTTTTGGCAGGTAGCTGCAGGGTTTTCAGGTCATTCAAGGTTTCACCAGTAAGTACGTTGCGGGCTTTGGTGAAGCCGGTCAGGCGCTCGGAGAAGCGGACGGTGGGCAGGCTGGCGGCTTTGTCGGTGGTGTTCGAGGCCACCATCACGGTACCGGCGTCGGCGTAACGGAAGTACACGTACTGGCCGTTTTCGGGCAGGTACTGCATCAATTGGCCAGAGCTGAGCACTGGGTGGGTGCGGCGGTAGTTGGCTAGGGTGCTCACAAAGCGGAAAGCGTCGTTTTCGGCCTCGGTGCGGCCGGCGGCCGTAAACTTGTTCTGCGCGTCTCCGGCCCAGCCGCCGGGGAAGTCGCGGCGCACTTCAGCGTCGGAGGGGTCTTTGAAGTTCTTCATCAGGATTTCCGTGCCGTAGTACATGCTCGGGATGCCGCGGGTGGTCAGCAGCCAAGTCAGGCCCATCTTATACTTGGCCACGTCCTCGCCTACTTCCGAGAGGAAGCGGTTGTGGTCGTGGTTGTCGATGAAGGTCACGAGCTTGGTGGGGTCCTGGTACACGGCGTCCTGGGCCAGGGCCTGGTACACGCGCTGGGCGCCATTGTCCCAGCCGGTGGCGCCGGGCGTGCCCACTTCCTTCAGGCCAGCCAGCATGGCGTTTTCCAGCACGAAGTCGAGGCCGCCGGGCTGGTTGGACTTGAAGGGGAAGTTAATCTTGTTGCGCACGTAGTAGGCCTGGTCCACAATGCTAGTCACCGACGACTCCCCGAAAATGTGAATCTTGGGGTACTCCGTGAGCAGCGCCGCGTTGCAGCGGTTCATGAAGGGCTGGTCGTTGTACATGTAGGTGTCGATGCGCCAGGCATCCACCCCGAAGTTCTCCACCGTCCAGAGCGCGTGCTGGATGAGGAAGTTGGCCACGTACGGGTTCTGCTGGTTGAGGTCGGGCAGGAAGGGCACAAACCAGCCATCCAGCGTCACCTTGCGGTCAATCTGGGCGGCGTGGGGGTCGGTGATGGGCTGCTGGCGGTAGCTGGTGTTGGTGTAGACGGGCCACTGGTGCAGCCAGCTTTTCATGGGCAAATCCTGGATAAACCAATGGTTGTTGCCGATGTGGTTGTACACGGCGTCCTGCACCACTTTCAGGCCCATGCTGTGGGCTTTCTGCACGAAGGCCTTGTAGGCAGCGTTGCCGCCCAGGCGCTTATCCACGGCGTAGTGGTCGGTGAAGCCGTAGCCGTGGTAGGCCGAGCGTTTGGCCCCGCCCTCGTCGGTGAGGCCTTGGTTATTTTCGATGACGGGCGTAAACCACACGGCCGTCACGCCCAGCTCTTTGAGGTAATCGAGGTGCTGCGCGGCCCCCTGCAGGTCACCGCCGTGGCGCAGGAAGGGGTTGGCGCGGTCGGAGCTGGGGTCAGCCATGTCGGCAAACTTGTCGTTCGAGGGGTCACCGTTGGCAAACCGGTCGGGCATGGCCAGGTAGATGAAGTCGGCCTGCGTGACGCCCTGGGCCTTCACGGCGTTGTCGCGGACCTTAAGTTCCCAGTTCTGGGTCACGGTTTTCGCGCCCTTCTTGCCCACCAGCGCCACCTGCCCGGGTTTGGCCGTGGGCGCAATTACCAGGTCGAGGAAGGCGTAGTTGGGGTTCTCGACGGTGTTGGTTTTCACCAGCTTCACGCCGGGATAGTTCACGGTATAGGTGAGCGTGCCGGCCTGGGGGCCGTACACCAGCACCTGTACGGTGTTGTGCTTCATGCCCACCCACCAGTTGGTGGGGTTCAGGCGGGTGATGGACTGGGCCGCGGCGGTCAATGGCAGGGCGGCGGCCAGTAGAAGCGTATAGAGCGTTTTTTTCATAATAGCAGGGAAATTGGGGAGCGGAAGATACGGGGCCGCTGAGATAATAAGAACATCATGGCGGATCTGCCGGTCCGGCGGCTGCAAGCCGTCGGGCCGGTTTAAGGTAGCTGACGTTGGAACGTCATCGTGCTAACTGCCCGAACGACAACCGGCCCGACGGCTTGCAGCCGCCGGACCGGCACGCCATTCCCCTATTATGCTACCGACTACTCCGGCTTGCTTACTTTGCGGGTGCCCTGGTACAGCTCGTATTTCAGCAAGCGGCAATCAATGGGGCCGTTGTAGAGTGGGATGCGGCGGCTGGCTTTCAGGCCGATGCGCTTGGCGGCCGCCAAGTTGCCGGTGAAGATGTAGGCGTCGTAGCCCTGGAAGCCCGATTTGAGCGTGTCGCCGATGGTTTTGTAGAGGGCATCCATTTCGGCCTCCTCCCCGATTCGCTCCCCGTAGGGCGGGTTCATAATGACGATGCCGGGCTCCTCACGGGCCGGGGCCTTGGCCTCCTTCACGTCGCGCACCCCGAAGCGGATGTAGTCCTCCAGGTCGGCGGCAGCCACGTTTTCGCGGGCCAGCTCGATGAACTCGCGCGAGAGGTCGGAGCCAGCCAGGTAGGCCTGGGGCTCCTCGATGCGGGCCTGACGGGCATCCAGCTGCACCGATTCCCAAAGGGCGGCGTCGAAATCGGCCCAGTTCTCGAACCCGAATTTACCCTGGTGGTAGAGGCCGGGGGCAATGCGCTGGGCAATGAGGGCGGCCTCGGTAAGCAGCGTGCCCGAACCGCACATGGGGTCGATGAGTGTCTTTTTGCCGTCCCAGCCAGCCAGCAGCAGCAGGCCGGCGGCCAGGGCCTCATTGAGCGGGGCCACATTGGTTTGCTGCCGGTAGCCACGCTTGTGCAGGGATTCGCCGGAGGCATCGAGGCTGAGCACCACGTCGTTCTCAATCATGTGCAGGTGCAGCCGGATATCGGGGTTCTTCACGTCTACGCTGGGGCGCGAGCCTGTGCGGTTGCGGAACTGGTCCACAATGGCATCCTTGGTGAGCTGGGCCACGAACAGGGAGTGGTCGAAGGTGGATTTGTTGACCACGGCCGTAATGGCAAACGTCTGGTCGGGCCGGATGTAGCGGCTCCAGTCGATGCGGCCAACTTCCCGGTAGAGTGCTTTTTCGTCGCGGGCGTAGAAGCCGGCGAAGGGCCGCAGGATGCGCATGGCGGTGCGGCACCACAGGCAGGCTTCGTAGAGCAGCTGGGTGTCGCCCACGAACTCAATGGCCCGCTGGCCCACTTTCTCAATCTTAGCCCCGAGCTGGCGCAGCTCCTCGGCCAGCACCTCTTCCAGCCCGAACTGGGTGGTGGCAGTCATGTAAAACGGCATGGAGCGGCGGCTGGGCTGGGGCATAAGTTGGGCTGGTAAGCGCGAAAAGTCGTGCAAAGGTACGGTGCGGCGGCTCCGGCTGCTATATTCGTGCCCCTCTTTACCAGATAACCATAGCGTATTCTTACATGCAGGAGCTATTTCGAAAGGTTCGCTTGATTACTCCTCTCGTTCTGCATTTCCCTATTGATAAAAGCCAGTTTGTACAACGTCTACAGCCGCACGTTGCACCGCCTCACACCAACCCATTCGGGCGACTTGGCCGCATCTTTTCCCCCGAAGTTGCACCTTACGCCGGGGTGGTTACGGCCGATACCATCCGCATAAAGCCCCGGGCAGCTGAAAACCTGACTTTCGCACCCTCGTTTCGAGCAACTCTTTCCACGGAACCCTCGGGAGTGCGAGTACAGGGAGAACTGAACGGTGTTTCTCTATTTGTATTCGCACCGGCACTCTTCTATTCAGCATTCGTGCTTCTTGGCCTGACAAGCTTAGTCTCGCAAATCGGGGAGATAAGTTTGCTCTCCATTAGTATAATGCTGTTTGCCTTCCTGCTCCAGGGAATCTTCTTTGTTGGTTTGCCATACTACAAAGCACGTCGTGGCATGCAGAAAATGGTCAATGACCTAGAGCGGGACCTGTTTTATTTTGTAGAGCGCCCAAAGTCAGTAGCAGCGGGTTAACAAGTGTTACCAAACACTCAATTTGTGGCTGTTTAAGCAATTTGGGTAGTGCCATTTTCCCGGAAAAACTCCGTAGCATTGTCAAGCCGGCCTCTCGGGCCGGCTTTTTGTTTCTCTCACCCCCGCCTGTTATGGCCATTCCAACTTCCTCTTCTCCCGTAACCACTGAGGCTACCTCCCGGAGTTACGCGCTACCCATGGTGGCCATGACAAGCCTGTTTTTCCTGTTCGGGGCCGTTACCAACTTCAATGACGTGCTCATGCCCTATCTCAAGGACGTGTGCCAGCTTACCGATCTGCAGTCGTCGGCCGTGCAGTCGGCTTTTTTCGGGGCATATTTTCTGATGTCGTTGCCCGCCGGCTATCTGCTGAAAAAGCTCGGCTACCAGCGCGGTATTGTAGTCGGGCTGCTCATTATGGCAGTGGGGGCATTGCTGTTTATTCCGGCGGCCAACTCGCGGGCTTTTGCCATGTTCCTGCTGGGCCTGGGCGTGTTGGGGGCGGGCGTTACACTGCTACAGGTGGCGGCTAATCCGTATGTGAGCGTGCTGGGGCCGGCCCGCTCCGCGGCGGCGCGGGTGAGCATTGTGGGCGTAGCCAACAACTTCGGCGGGGCGTTGTCGCCGCTGGTAGGCGGACTGGTGTTGTTCGGCGGTTCGGTGGCTCTGAAGGCCCGCCTCGCTTCCTTGCCACTGGCTCAGCGGCTAAGCGAAGAGTCTCAACTGGTTAAAGCTCCTTATCTGGGGCTGGCCGCCTTTCTGGTTGTTCTGGCCGGCGTGTTCTTCTTTTTTGTAAAGCTCCCGGAAATCGAAGGCATTCCGGCCGAGGACGATGTACGCGGAGCTGAATGGAGTGAGGAAGGCCAACTGGTGGTCAGTCGCCGCCAAAGCGCTCTGCAGTTTCCGCACTTGGTGCTGGGTATAGCGGCCATTTTTGTATATGTGGGCGTGGAAGTAGGCCTGGGGTCGTTTTTGATTCGCTACGGTGAGGCACAGGGGATTCAGCAGCTCTCTGCTTTTACCCAGAACCTGGTGCGGGGCCTCAATGTGGCTACGAACTACGTGGGCGTCCTATTCGGGCAAAGCCCCGCTCCCATCGACACCACGGCGGGTTTCACCAAGGCAGTCGGTGCGGTGTTGGTATCCTCTTACTGGTTCGGCTCTTTGGTGGGCCGGGTGGTGGGTATTCCACTGCTACTCAGGTTTCATAACCGTGCCTTACTGGTAGCAGTCTGTGCGGCCGGGGTGGTATTGGTGGGCGCCTCCATCCTCAGCCAGGGCGAAACGGCGCTGTGGCTTATTGTGCTCTGTGGGCTGATGAACTCCATTATGTGGCCGGTGATTTTTCCGCTGGCCATTACGGGTCTGGGCCGCTTTACCAAGCAGGGTTCTTCCTACTTGGTTATGGCCATTGTGGGCGGAGCCATAATTCCGCCCCTGATGGGCTGGCTGGCCACCCATGGCGGGGGCTTGCGCGTGGCGTTCAGCATCCCGTTGCTTTGCTATGCCTACCTGCTCTACTATTCCCTCAGCGGCTACCGCGTGCGGTAACTACTTCCGTTTTTTAATGGCGGCGCGGCCGGTTTCGCAGGAAGCCGGCCGCTTGCTTTTGGGGCCGATGCGCAAGAGTGGCAGGCACCTCCTCAACGAGGCGGCAAACGGCTACCTTTGCGCCTGCATCATCCGTTTTCCTGCGTTATGGCCTCGGCTCCCCAACTTGAACACTCCGTTTCCCTGCGTCCCTTCAACACCTTCGGGCTCGATGTAAAGGCCCGGCTGTTTGCTCGCTTTGCTTCCACTGATGAGCTGCGGGGCCTGCTGGCCCTGCCCGAGGTGCAGCAGGCCGAGAAGCTGATTCTGGGCGGGGGCTCTAACCTGCTCTTCACCCAGGATTTCGACGGCGTAGTGCTCAAAAACGAAATCCGGGGGCTGGAGGTAGTAAGCCAGGACGACGACTCAGCGCTGGTGCGGGCCGGGGCCGGCGAGTCGTGGCACGGGATGGTACAGTTCACCCTCGACAACGAGCTGAACGGCATCGAAAACCTCTCCCTGATTCCGGGCACGGTGGGGGCCGCGCCGCTCCAGAACATCGGGGCCTACGGAGCCGAGCTGAAGGATACCTTCGACCACCTGGAGGCCCTGGAGCTGGCCACCGGCCACGTGCGCACCTTCACGGCCACGGAGTGCGGCTTCGGCTACCGCGAGAGTGTGTTCAAAGGCCCGCTCAAAAACCAGTACGTAGTAACCGGCCTGGTGCTGCGCCTGCACCGCCGGGCCCAGCCCAACGTCAGCTACGGCGCCATCCAGACTACCTTGGAGGATATGGGCATTGGCGGGGAACCTACCCCGCGGCAGGTGAGCGAGGCCGTGATGCACATTCGCCGCAGCAAGCTCCCCGACCCGACCCAGATTGGCAATGCCGGCTCCTTCTTTAAAAACCCCGAGGTATCACAGGCCAAATTTGACGAGCTGCAGGCCCAGCACCCGGGCATCCCGGGTTACCCGGTGCCCGGCGGCGTAAAGGTACCCGCTGGCTGGCTCATTGAGCAGTGCGGCTGGAAAGGGCAGCGGCGTGGGGCCCACGGCGTGCACGATAAACAGGCCCTGGTGCTGGTCAACCACGGCGGGGCCCAGGGTCAGGACATTCGGGAGCTGGCCTACGATATTATTGCCTCCGTGCGCGAGAAATTCGGCATTGAGCTGCATCCCGAAGTCAACATTCTGTAAGCAGTTTGTCGGGCCCGGTTACCGCCACGGTAGTCGGGCCTTCCTGTTTACGGATTTTTTCCCATCCCTGGAAAAAAAGCACATCCAACTCGCAGCCGATTCCCGTATTTTTAGCCCTCGTTGGCGGCTCTACCGTTCTGCTTCCCGACCTGATTTGCTTTCTTTCAGCCCCCACACACAACCACCCTCTTTTACATGAAGCACGTTCTGCTTTCTGCACTTTTACTTTCTACGGCCCTAACTGCCCAGGCCCAGCGTAAGGCGGTCCGACCCAAGACAGCGCCAACGGCTGTGGCCTCCGCTGCTCCGGCTCCGGCGCCTCCCACCATCACGGCGGCCCGGGCAGCGGGCCCCGGTGCTACGGTTACCATTCGGGGCACCGTCAGCAATGGAGCCGAGTTGGGCCAGTTGCGCTTTGTGCAGGACAAGGTGGCCGGCCTGGCTGTATTTTCGACCACGAATACCGACCTGCACTCCCTGGTGCCCGGCGACAGTGTGCAGATTACCGGTACGCTCAAGAACTACAATGGGCTGCTGGAAATGGACCCTGTAGCCAGCGTAACGAAACTGGCCGCCGGCCGGCCCGTGCAAGCCGTGGAAGTAGCGGCCGCCGACCTTAGCTCCGTGTTCAATGATACCTACGAAGGGCGACTGGTGCGGGTGAAGGGTCTCAGCGGCATTACCACGGCCAGCGGCACGCCCCTTGACGCACTCAAGGGCAATACCAACTACCTGCTTAACGGGCAGCGCGCCACGCCTATCCGTATTCACGTGGCCTCCACCGGGGAGAAAGGCCTGCTGGATAAAACGCCCCCCTCCAGCTCCTTTGATTTGCTGGGCATCGTCAGCCAGTTTACCCAGAACGGCACCGGCGGCTACCAGTTGCTGCCCCGCCTCTACTCCGATTTTGTGGTGGCCGGGGGCCTGCCTGCTATTGAGGGAGAGCCTGTGCCTACCAACATCTACCGCAACGGCTTCACGGTAGTTTTTCAGACCCTGAACCCGGGCACGACTAAGGTGGAGTACGGCAAAACGTCGGCACTGGGCAGCGTGGCGGAACTCAAAGCCGCTACCCGTCAGCACACCCTCGAAATCAACGACCTTGAGCCCAGCACCAGCTATTATGTGCGGGTATCATCCACTAACGCGGCCGGCACCTCCTCCTCCCCCGCCGTGCTCATGCTCACCGATAACAAAAAGAAGCCCGCGGGCCGCTAAGTTACCCACGGCTCCACGCCGGAGCATCACCGACTCTTCACCTGCCGGAAGCAGAACTTACCACTGAAAATCAGGATATTTACCTCCGTTTTTCAGTTGCCCCCCTTCCCCCCAATCTTTCTCTCATTTGATGAAAAAATTACTCTTGCTGGCTTCCCTGCTGGGTGCGGCCGCATGGTTGCCGGCCCAGGCCCAAACCGCCATTACCATTGCCCAGGCCCGGGCGCAGGCACCGGCTTTCAATGCCTCCGGCGCTACCGTAACGGTGCGCGGGGTGGTTACCAACGGCCCCGAGCTGGGCGTTATTCGCTACATGCAGGATGGCACGGCCGGTATTGCCGTGTATTCCACCACGCTTACGACTAATGTGCGCCCCGGCGACTCTATTCAGGTAACCGGCACACTCAAGGACTACCGCGGCCTACTGGAGCTGGATCCGGTGGCTTCGCTGACGGTATTGGCGGGCAACCGGCCGCTGCCCGCGCCGGTAACGTTTCCCTCGGCCAACGCCGCGGCCGCGTATGCCGAGCAGTACGAAGGCCAGCTGGTGAAACTGGCTAATGCCACCACGGTAACTACTACGGCCGGCGCGGCCGTTACGGCGTTTTCCAGCACTACGTACCGCATCAGTGGCAACGCGGCCACCGTGCTGTACGTCAATGCGGCCTCCACGGGCCCCGATGGCCTGATTGGCAAACCCTCCCCAACCGGCACGTTCGATGTGGTAGGTATTATGAGCCAGTTCACCAACACGGCCCCTACGGGCGCAGGCACCGGCTACCAGCTGCTGCCCCGCCTCTACGCTGATTTTCGCCAGGGCAACACGCCCAACCTGGCCAGCACGCCTTACCCTACCGGCATCAGCACCACGGGCTTCACGGTAAACTTCACCACCCAGAACGCGGGTGACACCAAGCTGGAGTACGCCACCTCGGCTGCCGGCCCGTTCACGGCCGTGAGCAACGCCACCAGCAGCACCAGCCACAGCCTCGCCATTACTGGGTTGCAGCCGGCCACCATTTACTACGTGAAGGCCAGCAGCACCAACGCCACGGGCCTTTCCGAGTCGCGGGTGATACCCATGATTACGGCCTCCCAGTCAACGGGCAAGATGCGCACCTACTTCACCCGCCCGGTGAATACGGCCCTGGCCAGCCCCGGCAACAACGCTACTTACCTGCCCGGCGGGGCCGTAGCCGACACCATTGCCCGCTACATCGGCCGCGCCCAGCAGACGCTGGATATTGCCATCTACAACTGGAACAGCCCGTCTATTCTCACGGCCGTTAACGCCGCCAAGGCCCGGGGCGTAGCCATTCGGGTACTCTACGAAAACGACAACTCCAACGCCAGCATTGCGGGCCTGGCCGCCGGCATCCCCAGCCTGGGCCGCCAGACCCAGCAGAACATCATGCACAACAAGTTTGTGGTGATTGACGCCAACAGCACCAACCCCAACCAGCCCTGGGTCTGGACCGGCTCCACCAACTGGACGCCCGCCCAGCTCAGCACCGACCAGAACAACTCCATTGCCATCCAGGACCAGTCATTGGCCAAGGTGTACGCCATTGAGTTCAACGAAATGTGGGGTTCCGGCACCCAAGCCACGGCCCTGTTCGGCTCGCGCAAAACCGACAACACGCCCCACTACCTCAACATTGGGGGCAAGCTGGTGGAGTCGTGGTTCTCGCCGACGGACAACGTAAACGGCCGCCTGATTCAGGCCGTGCAAACCGCCGACAACGACCTGCACATTGCCACCATGCTCATCACCCAGACCGACATTGGCCGTGCCATCCGGGACCAGATTCAGGCTAAAAACATAGCCACCTGCTCGGAAGTGCTGCTGGACGAAATCACCGCCAACACGGCCGCCCAGAGCATTTTCGACAACATTCAGGGCGTGCTCGGCAACCGCATCATGGTGGATAACGTCTCGGGCCAGATGCACCACAAAACCGCTATTATCGACGCCGGCGCGGCCCAATCGGACCCGCAGGTATTCGTGGGCTCGCACAACTGGAGCCTCTCGGCCAACACCGAAAATGACGAAAACACGCTCATCGTGCACGATGCCCGCGTGACCAACCAGTACTACCAGGAATTCGCCCAGCGCATTGCCGACCAGAAAAACGGCGTGCAGGTGTGTAACCTCGTGCTGAGCAGCAAGGCCCTCACGGTGCAGCAGAGCAGCGTGCAGGTGTACCCCAACCCCACCAGCGGCAAGTTCCAGCTGCGGGTGCAGTCGGGTGCTGCCCGCACGGCCCGCGTTATCCTGCGCGACGCCACCGGCCGTGTAGTGCTCGACCAGACCAAACCCCTCACCGGCCAAGACGTTAGCGTAGACGCCTCTGGCATCCGCGCCGGCCTGTATTTGGTACACATCGAAACTGCCGAAGCCACGCAGGTTAGCCGCGTAGTGGTGGAGTAGTTTTTTTTGAGAAGTGAGATATGAGAAGCTAGAAGTTAGAATTCTCATACAGCAGAAAGGCGGCTCCCGATATCGGGAGCCGCCTTTCTCTTTTACTAAGGTTACTTGTGTTCCTCGTGACAATCAATGGATAAGCCAAAGCCGCTATTACCTAGCCTTAACATCTCTTGTGCATCGAATCCCAGAGCGCACTGATGCGTGTACAGATAAGCAAGGCCTAAGCTGATGTTCTCCTTCTTGACACCCAACTGCAACAACGTGTCGAGCTTTGGTTCCAGCAGGTCGAGAAACACATTGATGAAATCGAAATAAGGGTCTTCCTCATCTGAGACAACCAGATAAGACCAGGAAGCCGGTTTATCAGGACCAAACCAGTGCTTTTCCCAAGGCTCAGGCGTTACGCCCAGCAGTTGGGTTATAGCATCATAGGTTTCAAAACCGGGCTTATCATACCCAATGAAAAGCCGATGGTATTTCATTTCCACCGCCGCGCGGCCCAAGCCTGGCGCTGCTCGGGCGTCTGGAAGGTCCAGGCCACGAGGCGGCTGATTTTCTGGCCCTGCTCCATGCTGAGGGTTTGCTGCTCCACGGCGCCGGCCAGCTTTAGGAAGTGGTAGATGCTGGGCAGCGTTTCTTTCTTGGAAACCAAGGTGGTAAACCACAGCACCTGCGAGCCCAGGGGTACGCTTTGGGCTACCATACGCTTGAGGAAGTTCTCCTCCCCACCTTCGTACCACAGCTCGGTATTCTGCCCCCCGAAGTTGAGCACCGGCTCCGGCGCTTTGGCGTAGCCCAAGTTGCGGTTTTTACGCTTGCTGCCCTCGGCCGCCGCCGCTGCCGAGGCGTGAAACGGCGGGTTGCACACCACTAGGTCAAACTCCTCCCGCGCTTTCACGATACCCTCGAAAATAAAGGCCTGGTGGGTTTGCAGACGCAAGTCGATGCGGCCGGCCAGCCCGGGGTTGGCGGCCACCATGGAGCGGGCCGCTTTCAGGGCCACGGCATCAATTTCGGAGCCGGCAAAGCGCCAGCCATAGGCCTGGGAGCCGATAATGGGGTAGATGCAGTTGGCTCCCGCGCCCACATCCAGCACGTGCACCGCTTTGCCTTTGGGCAACTCTCCGCCGTTGGTTTCAGCCAGCAGGTCGGCAGCATAGTGCAGGTAATCGGCGCGGCCGGGGATGGGCGGGCAGAGGTAGCCGGCCGGAATATCCCAGTGTCTCACGCCATAAAACTGCCGCAGCAGCGCCTGGTTCAGGGCTTTCACCGCAGCGGGGTTGCTGAAGTCGATGGTCTGGTCGCCGGTGGGGTTGGGTACCAGAAAGGCGGCCAGCTCGGGGCTGTGGCTGAGCAACTGGGGAAAATCGTAGCGGGCGTTATGGGGGTTGCGAGGATGCATACGTTGGTAAAAACTGTCATTCCGAGCGTGAGCGAGAAATCTGGAATAGCCGTCCGATGGTCAACTCCAGATTCCTCGCTCACACTCGGAATGACAAGTAAGTAAACTGTTTATTTCAGCACGGCAATGGTGACGCCGTCGCCACCCCGGTCAGCGTGCTCGTCGGCTACGCTGGCTACGGCGCGAGTACGGTGCAGGTAGTCGCGGGCAATCTGGCGCAGGACGCCGTTGCCGCGGCCGTGCAGGATTTTGATTTCCGGCACGCCTAGCATCACGGCATCATCCACGTAAGCCATGATTTTATTAAGCGCATCTTCGGCCCGCTCCCCGCGCAAATCGAGAGTAGTGTTGAACCCGGCCATGCGGCCCGTAATATCCAGGGTGGCGTGCTGGGCCGGGGCTTTGCGAGCGGCCGTTTTCTCCCGCTCCCGAATTTCGGAGCGGGTGAGTTTTTCCAGCTGGCTGACTTTCACAATAGTTTTCAGCCCCCCGAAACTCACCTCGGCCGTTTTGCCCTTCACGCTCATGATTTCGCCGTGGCCCTCCTGGCCCAGCAGCGCTACTTTGTCGCCGGGCTTGAGGGTGTTGGGGTCGGCCATTTCGCGGGTGGCGCGGGGCTTGGGCGGCTCAATCTGCAGCTTTTCGCGCACGAAGGTATCCAGCTTCACGCGGGCATCCTTGGTGCGCTCCTTCTCGGCCTGAGCCAGGCGGATTTCCTGGATGGTGGCCTCAATCTGCTGGTTGGTATCCTTGAGGATGAGCTTGGCCTTGGCTTTGGCGTCACGCAGCACCTCCAGCGTAGTATCGTCGAGATACTTCTTGAGGTCCTGGTATTCCTGGGCGGCTTTCTTCATGCGCCGCTCGGCCTTGGCCGCTTCGGCGGTGCGCTGCTCCAGCTCGGTTTTCTCCTTTTCGAGGCCCTCCAGCAGCCGGTCGTAGCGGATTTTATCCTTGCCCACGAGCTGAGTGGCACGCTCCACCAACTGCTTGGGCAAGCCGATTTTGCGGGCAATTTCGATGGCAAACGACGAGCCCGGCTTCCCAATTTCCAGCCGGTAGAGCGGCTGCAGCTGGTCGGGGTCGTAGCGCATGGCTCCGTTCACGATGCCGGGCGTGCGCTCCGCGTAGTTCTTGAGGTTGGTGTAGTGGGTGGTGATGACGCCGAAGGCCCGGGCCCGGTTCAGCTGCTCCAGCACGGCTTCGGCAATGGCCCCACCCAGACTAGGCTCGGTGCCGGTGCCAAACTCGTCAATCAGCACCAGACTGCGCTTGCCGGCCAGCGTTACGAACTGCTTCATACTCAGCAAGTGCGAAGAGTAGGTACTCAGGTCGTTTTCCAGGCTCTGCTCGTCGCCGATGTCGAGGAAAATCTCATCGAACATGCCCGCCTCGGAAGTTTCGCCGGCCGGAATCAGCAGGCCGCACTGCAGCATGTACTGCACCAGCCCCACCGTCTTCATACTCACCGATTTACCGCCCGCGTTGGGTCCCGAAATCAGCAGAATGCGCTGCTCGGGCGTCAGCTCAATATCCAGCGGCACCACTTCGCGGGGGTCGTCCTTGGCGTGGCTGAGGAAGGTAAGGTAGAGCAGCGGGTGGCGCACCTGCTGCCAGCGCATCATCGGGCGCGGGTTCAGCACTGGCAGCGAGGCTTCGAGGCGGCGCGCCAGCTGGGCCTTGGCCCGGATGAAGTCGAGCAATCCGAGGTACTGGTATGCCTTACGCAGATCCGGAATATGGGGGCGCAGCTGGGCCGTGAGCTGGGTGAGGATGCGCACCAGCTCACGGTGGTAGGCGTTGTCGAGGTCCTTGATGTCGTTGTTCAGCTCGAAAACTGCTTCCGGCTCAATATACACCGTCTGGCCCGTGGCCGACTCATCGTGAATCAGGCCCTTTACCCGACGCTTGTGCTCGGCAATAACCGGCAGCACCAGCCGCCCGCCCCGGATAGTGGGCTCGGAGCCCTCGGGCACCCAGCCTTCCTGGCGGGCGTGGCGCAGGATGCCGGCAATCTGCTTGCGCAGCTGCACCTGCCGGGCAATCAGCTCCTGCCGAATCTGGCGCAGCAGCGGCGAGGCATCGTCGCGCACCAAGCCTTCATCGTCCACCACTTTGTCCAGCGCGGCCAGCAGGTTACGGTCTACCTGCACGCCAATACCCAGGAGGCGCAGCGTGGGATACAGCTCTTCCTCGGCCCGGGTAAAGAACATGAGCGCCTCCCGGATGGTACGCAGGCTCATCTTGATGGCGTAAAACGCGGCCACTTCCAGATAGGAACCGGGCAGGTTGGCCCGCACCAGGTGCTGGTTTACGTCGTGGTAGTGGGCGCCGGGAAACTCGGCGCCGCTGTTGAGCAGCTGCCGGAATTCATCGGTTTGCAGGAGCAGCTTTTCCAGCTGGTCGTGCTTGGTCAGGAAGCTCATCTTGGCCACAAACTGCCGGCCCAGCGCACTCAGGCACAGGCCGTCCAGCAGCTCACGCAGCTGCGTGAAGCCAATTTTCTGCTCGAAATTCTGGGGTAAAATCAAATCGGGGAGTCTTGGAAATCGGAATGGGATGCGAAGATAAACAGTAGATGGGGCCGGAAAGATTCAGTAGCGCGAAGCCTTTGCTTCGCGTAGCAGCTATATGCAGTTGGGCGACCGTTAGCAGCGATACGCGAAGCAAAGGCTTCGCGCTACATCTCCCCTTCCACGCCCAGCCCGAACAGGGCAAAATCGTACTTCACGGGGTCCTGGGGGTCGAAGGTGAGCAGGTGGGCGGTGAGGTCTTCGGCGGCCAACCAGTCTACTTGCTTGCGCTCCAGCAGGCCCAGGCGGCGGGCCACGCGCTCCACGTGCACGTCGCAGGGGCAGATGAGGTCGGCGGGCGAGAGGCGCGTCCAGAGGCCGAAATCCACGCCGTGGGCGTCGGGGCGCACCATCCAGCGCAGGTACATGTTCACGCGCTTGCAGGCCGAGCCCCGGGCCGGGGTAGCCACGTGCTTGCGGGTGCGCTGGGGCGCATCTTCCAGGCTGAAGAACAGGTTGTGGAAGTTCTCCAGCCGCTCTTTCTGGGTGCTACCCACCAAAAAAGCGTCTTCCAGCGAATCGTGGCGGGTGTAGTACCAGCGCAGCCAGTGCACGAAGTACAGCAGGTCGGTGTCGCAGAAGGTGCGGTGGCAGAAGCCCAGCAGGCGCTTCAGGTCCTCGTCGTGGTGTTGGAGGATGAACTGGTGGGGCGCGTTATCCATGCGCTGGAGCAGCTCCCGGCACTTGTTGATGATGGTGGGCCGCCGCCCCCAGGCCAGCAAGGCCGCAAACAGCCCGCTGATTTCCACATCGGCCCGCTGCGTGAACTGGTGCGGAATGCTGATGGGGTCCAGGGTAATAAAGCCGGGCTGGTCGTAATGCCGGTACTTCTCGTCGAGCAAAGCCCGAACCTGGGCGTGGTTCATAAGGTGAAATAGTGAGGTGGTGAAATGGTGAGTTGGACGTTCTGGTTGCGCAGTTTGTGCGAATTGAACATCCAACTCACCATTTCACCACCTCACTATTTCACCGTTACGGTACGTAGTTGGTTTCGACGCGGAAGCGCTGGTCGGGGGTGGCGAGGCGCTGCACGGCCCGCTTGGAGAGGCGCACCAGGATGTTGGTGTTTTCGCCTGTATCGGGCAGCTGCCCAATTACGCGCACGTACACCGACTGCCCATTCATGATGTTTTTCACCTCCATGATGGTGCCCACCGGCGCGGTTTTGTGCAGGGCCAGGTACTTGTCGGAAGCGTCCGTCTGGATGGCCGTGGCCAGGCCGCTTTCCGACACGCGCCGCACGATTTCGCTGGCGCGGGTGGGGGCTTTCTCCCGCTCGGGGGCCGGCGTGGTGGGCGTTGGCGTGGTGGGCGTTACGGCCGGAGAGTTGGCCGAGTCGCGGGCCCGCTCCCGGGCGGCCCGTTCGCGCGCTTCCTTTTCCCGGGCTTCGCGGGCGTCCCGCTCGGCTTCCTCATCCCGCTCGGGGCGGGCCGTGGGGGCCGGGCGCGTGGCGGCCACCGGCGTGCTGGGCCGCGTTGCCGGAGCTGCTACGGCTGCGCCGGCCACAATCACCGATTCGCCCACGCGCACGTTGTAGTTGGCCGCAAAACCGTTGAGGCGGGCCAGTTCGGCGGGCGTGGTCTGGAAGCGGCGGGCAATGGCGAACAGAGTCACGCCGGGCTCTACTTTGTACACTTTGTTGCCGCGGGCATCGGTGGCCAGGGCGCGGGTAGCGGCCGGCGCGGCGGCCGTGGCTTTGGGCGCGGCCGGCTGGGTGAGCACCACCCGGTTGCGGGGTACCAGAATAACCTGTCCGGTTACCAGCGCGCCTTTCTGCCCGGAATTGGCTTCCACGATGTCCTCCACGGGCACTTTGTAGCGCCGGGCCACGCCGTAGAGCGTTTCGCCGGGGGTTACGCGGTGTTTGATGAGCAGCTTGTTACCCCGGTACTCCACGCCGATGGAGTCGGGCGGGGTAATGGGGCCGGGGGCCGCCCAGGCAGAAATACCAGTGAGAACAAACGCGGCAGTCAGCAACGGAAATCGGAACATACTAATCGGCAGACGCAAAGCGGGCGCGGAACACTATCGGTACCACATGCCCCGCTTGCATACAAGTGGCCGAAAGTTACGGATTCGGGCCGAAGCCACCGCCTTTCTATGACAGTAGCAGTAGTTACCCAGTAATTTTCGGGGAGAAATCCAGCGGCCGGGCATTCGGGCCTGTCCTAATGCCGGTTGGTCTGCGGGTTTTTCCCGTTTTTTGCGCCGCATCCCTCACTCCATTTCCTGCCTGCCATGCTTGCCATCGGTATCATTCCTGCCCGTTTTGCCTCCACCCGCCTGCCCGGCAAACCTCTTGTGGACCTGGGCAGCCAGTCGATGATTGAGCGGGTGGTGCGCCAGGCCCGGCAGTCCAGCCTGAGCCGGGTGGTAGTGGCCACCGACGACCAGCGCATTCTGGACCACGTACTCGGCTTCGGGGGCGAGGCCGTGCTGACCAGCCCCGACCACCCCAGCGGCACCGACCGGGTGCGCGACGCCTACGAGCAGCTGCAGGTGCAGGCCGACTGCATCATCAACATTCAGGGCGACGAACCCTTCATCCACCCCGCCCAGATTGACGCGCTGGTACAGCTGTTTGCCACGCCCGAGCCGCCCCAGCTGGCTACGCTGGTGAAGCCGGTGGTGAGCGAGGAGGAGCTGTTCAGCCCCCATCTGCCCAAGGTGGTGCTCAACGCCCGGGCCGAGGCACTGTATTTCAGCCGCCACCCCCTGCCCTACCAGCGCCAGCACCCGCAGGCTGAGTGGCTGCAACACCACCGCTACCTGCGCCACATTGGCCTCTACGCCTACCGCCCCGACGTGCTCCACGCTATTACCCAGCTCCCCCCCTCGCCGCTGGAGCTGGCCGAAAGCCTGGAGCAGCTGCGGTGGCTGGAAGCCGGCTACCGCATCCGAACCGCCGAAACCGAGCTGGAAACCATCGGCATCGATACGCCGGAGGATGTGGAGCGGGCGTTGCGGCACTTGCGTGAAGTAGAAGGAAAAAAGTAAAAGCCCAACCTGTCATTGCGAGCATGTGGCGCATCAAGCCAGTGTCGAAGCAATCCTTCCTTCACGAAGCGCAAAGCCCTGGAATGCGAAAAGCCCCTGACGGCCGTACTGGCGTCAGGGGCTTTTTTGTAGGTCAAGGATTCGCACCCTGAAAAGGAAGGATTGCTTCGACACTGGCTTGATGCGCCACATGCTCGCAATGACGGGCGTTGCCTTTCTACTTCGTCTCCATTAGGCTGATGGCGTAGCCGCCGCCGGGGGCGCAGAGCTGGGTCAGCTTGGTTTTGCTGGTTACCGTTTGCTTGCGGATGGCGTAAGCCTGGGGATTTTTCTCGTAGTGAGCGTTTTTGGCGTCGGCGTAGATAGTGGCCGTGTACTTTTTGCCGGGCTCCAGGAAACTCAGGTCGATTTTGGAGGTGCGGCCGTTTTCGTCGCAGGTGCTGCCGATGAACCAGCTGCTCTTGCCTTTGGCTTTGCGGGCGAAGGTGATGTAGTCGCCGGGCTCGGCTTCCAGCACTTTGGTGTCGTCCCAATCTACGGCCACGTCCTTGATGAACTGGAAGGCGTCGAGGTGCTTGTTGTAGGTTTCGGGCAGGTCGGCGGCCATTTGCAGGGGGCTGTACATGGTCACGTACAGGGCCAGCTGCCGGGCCAGGGTGCTGTGCACGAAGGAGTTGTTCTGCGGATTATAGGCGCTTACCTTGGTCTGGAAGATGCCGGGCGTGTAGTCCATCGGGCCGCCAATGAGGCGGGTGAAGGGCAGAATGGTGGTGTGGTCGGCGTTGTTGCCCCCGAACGACTCGTACTCGGTGCCGCGGGCGGCCTCATTGCCGATGAGGTTGGGGAAAGTGCGGGCCAGGCCGGTGGGGCGCACGGCCTCGTGGCCGTTCACCATGATTTTGTACTCGGCGGCCTTTTCCAGCACAAACTGGTAGTGGTTGTTCACCCACTGGTCGTAGTGGTGGTGGCCCAGGGGCACGATGTCGCCCACGTAGCCGGTTTTCACGGCGTTGTAGCCGTACTTGTTCATGAACTGAAACGCCGAGTCCAGGTGCCGCTCGTAGTTGCGCACTGAGCCCGAGGTTTCGTGGTGCATGATGATCTTAACGCCTTTGGAGGCGGCGTAGCGGTTCAGTTCCACCACATCAAAGTCCGGATACGGGGTCACGAAGTCGAACACGTAGTCCTTGTGCTTGCCGAACCAGTCTTCCCAGCCCGTGTTCCAGCCTTCCACCAGCACGGCATCAAACCCATGTTTGGCGGCGAAGTCGATGTACTCCTTCACGTGGGCCGTGTTGGCGCCGTGGGTGCCGTTAGGCTTCACGGTTTTGTAGTCGATGGAATCGAGCTTGATGTTGTCCTGGTTGGTGTACGACCACGAGCTTTTGCCCGTAATCATCTCCCACCACACGCCCACGTACTTCACCGGCTTAATCCAGCTCACGTCCTGGAATTTGGTGGGTTCGTTGAGGTTGAGCACCAGCTTGGAGAGTAGAATATCCCCGGCTTTGTCGCTCACGATGACGGTGCGCCAGGGCGAGTTGGCCGGGGTTTGAATCAGGCCTTTGTCGCCCACGGCGTCGGGCGTCAGGTGGCTTTCCAGCACCATGCTCTTATCATCCAGCTCCAGGTGCATGCAGCTGTAATCGATGAGGGCGGCCTCGTGGATGTTGATGTATAGGCCGTCCTGGCTTTTGAGCATGAGCGGCGTCTGCACGCCGGTAGGCGAAAACGTGGTCTGGGAAGCGTTGCCGGTTACGGCCGACTTCATCAGCCCGCGCACTTCCGAGAGTTTGGACGTAACGGTGCTGTACTCCTGGGTGTCGTAGTCGCCGGGTAGCCAGAAGGCCTTATGGTCGCCGGCCAAAGCAAACTGCGTGCGTTCTTCCTTGATGGTGAAGTAATCCAGCTTGGGCTGGCGCGGGAACTCGTAGCGGAAGCCCAGCCCGTCATCGAACACCCGGAACCGCACGCGCATGGTGCGCTGGGTGGCGGCCTGCGTGAGCGTCACGGCCAGCTCGTTGTAGTGGTTGCGAATGGTTTTCGACTCGCCCCACACCGGCGTCCACGTTTCGTCAAAGGAACGGGTTTGCTTGTCGGTCTGGGTGAAGCCGGTTTGCAGGCTGGTGGTGTTCTTCAGCTCCAGGCCCAGCTTGCTGGGTTTGATAACCGGCCGGCCCTTGTAGGTGAGCGAATAGGTGGGCACGCCACCCTCGGCCAGCGTGACGTTGAGCGTCAGCTGCCCGTTGGGCGACTTAACTTCCTCGGCCCGGAGCGTGCCCCAGAGCAGGCACAGCAGCCCCAGCAAGCCCAGGCGGCGGCGGGAAACAGAATTACGGAGTGGGTTCATGCGGATGAAATAGAAGTGCGTAGCGGCCCCAGCGGCCGGGAAAGAGTTATGCGTCGCAAGTTGCCACTCTCCCACTGAATCCGCTACGCTGCCGTTACCCAATTCCCCCACGGTATTGATTTTAATGACAGCGCGCCGGTCCGGCGGCTGGAAGCCGTCGGGCCGGTTGCCGCGTGCTGAGGTTGTGGCGTCGTCGTTGGTATGCTAATGTTCAGGCGTCAGCTAACGACAACCGGCCCGACGGGCTCCGCCCGCCGGACCGGCGCATCCTGCCCGGCTACCCGCCGGCTTTCTTGGCTTTGTAGCCTTTCTCCAGAAGCACGGCCAGCACTTTGTCGCGGAAGTCGCCCTGGATGATGATTTCACCGTCTTTGGCGTTACCGCCCACGGCGCACTTGGTTTTGAGCAGCTTGCCCAGCGTCTGCAGATCAGCATCCTGGCCCACGAAGCCCGTCACCAGCGTCACCTGCTTGCCGCCGCGCGACTTTTTATCCAGCTGCACGCGCAGGTTCTGCTGCTGCGGGGGCAGCGTAACGGCGGCGGGCTCGTGGGTATCCTGGTACTCAAAATCGGGGTTGGTGGAGTACACCACACCTTCCCGGCGGTTTTTATCGGCTTTCATATGGTGAAGTTGTGAAGGGTGAAATTGTGAAGGGTGAAGTTGGATAGAGTACAATTGTCAAGGGCAAACTGGTCCTGTAGCACCATTGAGAGCGACAGGTCCGCCATTCCACTCACAATTTCACCCTTCACAACTTCACCTTTATCAAACGGCTACCTCCAAGGCCAGGGGCGTCAGTTCCACTTCGAAGTCGGTGGCGTCGGTTACGTAGTCGCCATCCACGTGGAAGCCCAGGGGTTGAGCGGCGTGCACCCGGATGCGGCGGCTGGTGTGGTAAGCGGCGCTGCTGGAAGTAGCCAGGGTGCCCAGGGCCAGCCCCACCCCTACCCGCACGGCCCGCAGCATGGGCAGCGCATCAATCAGGCACACATCCAGCAACCCATCCTGAATGTTGGCCTGAGGGGCTATGTAGGCGTTGTTGCCGTACTGGGCGGCGTTGGCGAAGGCCAGCACGTAGCAGTGTGTATCCACGAGCACCTGGTTTTCCAGCTCCATCTGCACGGGCGTGGGGCGGTAGCGGCGGTACTCGCGCAATGCTACCTTCACGTAGGTGCTCAGCCCGCGGGTGCCGGCCTGGGCAAACAGCTTGCTCACGTGGGCATCAAACCCCAACCCCGCCGTGCAGAAAAACCAGTGCCCGTTAATCCGGCCCGCATCCATGCGCTGAAACGTGGGCTGACACACGCGGCGCACAGCTCCCGGCAAATCCAGCGGCAGGCGCAGGTGGCGGGCCAGGCCGTTGCCAGAGCCCCGCGGCACAATACCCAGCGCCGCCTCAGTGCCCAGCAGACCCCGGGCCACTTCGTTCACGGTACCATCACCGCCCACGGCCACCACTACCCGGCAACCCACTACCGCCGCCTCACGGGCTAGCTCAGTAGCGTGGCCGGCGCGCTGGGTTAGCTGAATCTCGAAGTCGGCCCCGGCGGCCGTGGCGTAGCGCGTGAGCAGCGCGGGCACATCCTGGGTGCGGTTGGTGCCGGAAGTGGGGTTCAGGATAAAGCAGATGCGCACGGGCGGGGAAATGGTGATGTGGTGAAATGGTGAGTTAAGCACTCAAACGTGTTCCTAAGCATCTGGAAAGCCAAGGCGCTTCCCTCAGGCCGCAAAATACAAGCCGCCTGCCCGGTTTCCCGAACAGGCGGCTTTTTACTTTACGCAAAAGTCTGAAGACTTAGCCGTTCATTTTCTCGCCCAGTTTCTGGATGAGGTCGGCGGTGCGGGTGCTGTAGCCGGTTTCGTTGTCGTACCAGCCTACCACTTTCACCAGCGTACCGTTGGCCGAAGTCAGCTCCGAGTCGAAAATGCACGAGTGGGGGTTACCCACGATGTCGATGCTCACGATGGGGTCGGTGGTGTACTCCAGGATGCCTTTCAGCGGGCCCTCAGCGGCAGCCTTCACGGCGGCGTTGATTTCCTCCTTGGTTACTTCCCGCTTCAGAATTACGGTCAGGTCCGTGGTCGAGCCATCTGGAATGGGCACGCGCATGGCAATACCGTCCAGTTTGCCCTTCAGCTGGGGCAGCACCAGGCCAACAGCCTTGGCAGCACCCGTGCTAGTGGGGATGATGCTGTAAGCAGCGGCGCGGGCGCGGCGCAGGTCTTTGTGAGGCGCGTCCTGCAGGTTCTGGTCGGAAGTGTAGGCGTGCACCGTGGTGATGTAGCCTTTCTCGATACCGAAAGCATCATCCAGCACCTTGGCCATGGGGGCCAGGCAGTTGGTGGTGCACGAAGCGTTGGAGAGAATGGTTTCTGAGCCAGTCAGAATGTCTTCGTTCACGCCCAGTACTACCGTGGGAATGTTGCCGGTAGCGGGAGCCGAAATAACAACCTTTTTAGCACCCGCGGTGAGGTGCTGACCAGCGCCAGCCTCGTCTACGAAGCGGCCGGTCGATTCCAGCACTACGTCAACGCCCATGTCGCCCCAGGGCAGCAGTTTGGGGTCACGCTCAGCCAAGGCAGCAATGCGCTTGCCGTTTACGGTCAGGCTTTCCTCGTCGTAGGCTACGGTGCCGTCGAAGCGGCCGTGTACGGAGTCGTACTTCAGCAGGTGCGCCAGCGTTTTGTTATCCGTCAGGTCGTTGATAGCCACGACTTCTACGTTCTCGCGCTGGAGTAGCGCCTTGAACGTGAGCCGGCCGATGCGGCCGAAGCCGTTGATGGCAACTTTGATTTTAGCCATAGTGGATTGGGGAAATGGGAGGTTTATCGGTCCGGGAGGGCCGGGTGAAAACGCGGAGCGAAGGTAACGGGCTGGGGGTACTTCGCCAAATCAAACCACAACTCCCTGCCGTAGCCGGGGTTTTTGGCAGGTCCTTTCGCCCCTTCCCTGCTGCCGGCTTTCGGAAAGGCAAAAAATTTTTGCCTGAAAATCAGCTTATTTACCCGAAACGAGGATTCTTTTTCAAAACCAGGTATTGCGCCGAATGTTCGGCTGTCTATCTTTGCATCACCAAAACGGAACACGCTCCGGCTTTGGGTATTTGGTCCGTTCGTCTAGGGGTTAGGACAGTAGATTTTCATTCTACCAACAGGGGTTCGATTCCCCTACGGACTACTCGAAGCC